>CAYGCV010000207.1:0-8012 GCA_964348425.1 uncultured Vicinamibacteraceae bacterium
CGCGCGATCATGCGCGACGCCGCGGCCGACGACTACCGCTGGTCGTCGCTCATCCTGGGCATCGCCGGGAGTCAACCGTTTCAGATGCGGAAGGCGCGCGAGGTCGTGACCGTCGCGCAGCAGTAGCGGCAGCCGTGCCGTCATCCCGATCGGCATTGCGGAAGAGGGGTTCCAGATGGTGATTACGAAGAAGTACCTGTCGCGCCGCACGGCGCTCCGGGGTCTCGGCGCGACCATCGCGCTGCCGTTGCTCGACAGCATGGTGCCGGCCTTCGCGGCGGTGCGGAACAGCGCGGCGCGCCCCATCAAGCGGCTCGGCGCCGTCTACGTGCCCAACGGCATGAGCATGCCGAACTGGACGCCGGCCGCCGAGGGCAGCCTCGAGCTCACGCCGATCCTGACGCCGCTGGCGCCCGTGCAGGACCGGGTGCTGGTCGTCAGCGGCACCGCCAACCAGGAAGCCAAGCAGCGGCTGAACGAAGGCGACGGCGACCACTCGCGCTGCCAGGCGGCGTACCTGACCGGCGCGCACGCCGTGAAGGCCTCCGGCACGAACACGACCCTCGAGGTCGGCGTGTCGATGGACCAGCTCGCCGCCCGCGCCCTGCGCGAGGACACGCAGCTCCCCTCGCTCGAGCTGTCGCTGGAAGCCAACGAGCTGGTGGGCCAGTGCGAGGACGGCTACGGCTGCGCCTACAGCGCCACGCTCGCCTGGCGCGACGCCAACACGCCGATGCCGATGGAGACCAATCCGCGGGCCGTGTTCGAGAACCTGTTCGGCGCGGTGGGCAGCACCGGCCGCGAGGCGCGGCTGCGCGCGCTGCGGATGGACCGCAGCATCCTCGACTCGGTGAACGACGAGCTCACGGACCTGGTGCGCAAGCTCGGCCGCGGCGACCGCTCCAAGCTGGCCGGCTATCTCGACTCGGTGCGCGACATCGAGCGGCGCATCCAGATCGCCGAGTCGCAGAGCGACCGCGGACTGCCCGAGGTGGCCCAGCCGGCCGGCATCCCGTCCAGCTTCGAGGAGTACGCCAGCCTGATGTTCGACCTGATGCTGGTGGCGTTCCAGGCCGACCTCACCCGCGTCTCCACGTTCCTCTACGGCCGCGAGAAGAGCGTGCGCACCTACCCGGAGGTGGGAGTCGCCGAGCCGCACCACCCCGTGTCGCACCACCGCCACCGTCCCGAGCAGATCGAGAAGCTGGCCCGGATCAACACCCTCCACATGGGGATCTTCGCGCGCTTCCTCGAGAAGCTCCGCACAACCCAGGACGGCGACGCCTCGCTCCTGGACCAGGTGATGATCCTCTACGGCGCCGGCATGGGGAACAGCAACGCCCACGATCCGCTGGAGCTCCCGATCGTGGTGGCCGGCGGCGGCGGCGGCACGATCAGGGGCGGGCGCCACATGCAGGCGCCGGAGGGCACCCCGCTGGCGAACCTGCATCTGACGCTGCTCGAGAAGATGGGGGTCCCGGCCGAGAGTCTGGGCGACAGCACCGGCGAGCTGCCGATCGTGTCCAACGTATAAGGGTGGAAACACGATGCACATCGACATGCGACGAGCAATCGGGGCGATCGTTCTGCTGCTGGCCGGCGCGAGCCTGGCCGGCGCCGCCGCCGACGCGCGGCTGACCGAGGCCGTCCGGCATCAGGACAGCGCGGCGGTACGGGCCCTGCTGGCGGATGGCGCGCCGGTGAACGAGACCGGCGGCGACGGCTTCACGCCGCTGCACTGGGCCGCGCAGTGGAACCACGCGGAGATCGCCGGCCTGCTGATCGCGGCCGGCGCCGACGCGAACGCGGCCACCCGCTACGGCGTGACGCCCCTGACGCTGGCGTGCATCAACGCCAGCCCGGGGATGGTCGAGCGCCTGCTCCAGGCCGGCGCCGACCCGCTCGGCGCGCAGACGAACGGCGAGACGGCGCTCATGACCTGCGCCCGGACGGGTGTGCCCGCGGCGGTGCGGCCGCTGCTGGACCGCGGCGCGGACGTGAACGCCGCGGAGCTCGCCCGCGGTCAGACCGCCCTGATGTGGGCCGCCTGGGAGGGCCACACCGACGTGGTGCGGTCCCTGCTGGCCCGCGGCGCCGAGGTGGACGCGCGGACGACAACCGGCTACACGGCGCTGCTGCTCGCGTCCCGCGAAGGCTACCGCGAGACGACGGAGGCGCTGCTGGCCGCCGGTGCGGACGTCAACGCGGCCGCGGCGGACGGCACGACGGCGCTCGTGATCGCCACCATCCGGCGCCACCTGGCGTACGCCGAGTTCCTGCTCGACCAGGGCGCCGACCCCAACCTCGGACCCGGCTTCACGCCGCTGCACTGGGCGGCCGGCAAGTGGGACACCGAGCTGAACGACCTGTCGAACGGGGTCGTCGAGGGCAACCAGTGGAGCGCGTTCGGCGGGTTGCGCGATCCGGACCGGCTCCGCGCCGTGCGGCTGCTGATCGCCCATGGCGCGGATCTCGACATCAAGACCGCGCGGACGCCCGGGTTCGGCATCCAGGTGAAGGGCCACCTCGGCAACATGAAGGGCGCGACGCCGTTCCTGATCGCGGCCAAGGCCAACGACGTCGACGTGATGCGCGAGCTGATCGCGCACGGCGCCGATCCCCTGATCCCCACCGACAACGGCACGACGCCGCTCATGGTGGCGGCCGGCGTGGGACACGCGCCGGGCATCACGCGCTCGGCGGAGGGCGAGGCCCTGCGGGCGGTCACCCTGTGCGTCGAGCTCGGCGCGGACGTGAACGCGGTGAACGCGGCCGGCGACACCGCGCTGCACGGCGCCGCGTGGCGTGAGCGCGCGGACTCCATCGTGCAGTTCCTGATCGAGCGGGGTGCCGAGATGGACGCCAGGAACCACCGCGAGTGGACGCCGCTGGTCATCGCCGAGGGCATCCACACCGGCGGCAACTACATCAAGTCGGACACGACGGCGGCGCTGCTGCGGCAGCTCGGCGCGGCGCCCAGTCCGCCCGACATCCTGAGGGAGCCCGAAGCGCGGTAGGAGGAGACGCCGCGCCACGGCGCCACGTCCCGATCGGGCGGAGCGGGATTCCTCCCGCTCCGCCCTCAGATTGCGTGGTGCGTTCCGGTCGCGCCATGGCAGTCGACAGACGTCGGTTCATCACCACCACCGCGGCTGCGGCCATCAGCGCCGGTGTCGGCGCCCGGCCGCCCGGCGCCGCGTCGCGCTCCGGCCCCGGAGCGGCCGCGCAACGGGGCGTCGGCTCCCCTGACGTCGTCGTGGTCGGCGCCGGCACGTTCGGCCTCTGGACCGCGCTCCACCTGCGGCGGCTCGGCGCCCGCGTCACCGTGGTGGACGCCTACGGCCCGGGCAACTCGCGCCAGACCTCCGGCGGCGAGACGCGCGGCGTGCGCTCGTCGTACGGCGACCGGCCCCACGGCCGCCTGTGGACACGGTGGGCCAACGAGGCGATCCGCAAGTGGATCGAATGGGACGAGAGCGGCCGCGACCGGCTCCTCCCCCGGCTGTTCTTCCAGACCGGTGACCTCATCCTCCGCGAGCAGTCGGGAACCTTCATCGAGACCACGCGCAGCCACTGGGATGCGCTGGCCGTGCCCCACGAGGTGCTGGCGCCGGACGAGGTGGCCTACCGCTGGCCGTGGATCCGCTTCGACAAGCTCGGGCTCGCCCTGCACGAGCCGGCGGCCGGCGTCGTCCGCGCGCGGCGGGCGATGGAGTCGGTGGCGCGCGTCTTCGAGGAGGAGGGCGGCACCGTGCGGATCGGCCGCGCAGCACCCGGCGCCCGCGACGGCGCGACGCTCGAAACGGTGGCGCTCGACAACGGCGACGCCGTCTCCGCGGACACCGTCCTCTTCGCCTGCGGGCCCTGGTTCCCCAAGGTGTTTCCGGCACTGATGGGGCGCCGCCTGCGCAACCCCGTCGGGCACGTCTTCTACTTCGCGGTGCCGCCCGGCGACACGCGCTTCTCCCACCCGCACATGCCGAGCTTCGGCGTGCCGGGCTGCACCGGCTGGCCGGCGCTCCCGCCCGACCACCGCGGCTTCCGCGTCCGCATCGGCGGCCGTCCTCCCGAGGATCCCGACACGAGCGACCGCTGGATTCCGCCCGCGGCGCACGCGCGCCCGCGCGAGATCCTCGACCGGCACTTCCCGGATCTGGCCGGCGCTCCGCTCAACGAGACCCGCGCCTGCCACTACGAGATGAGCGTCGACCAGAACTTCATCATCGACCGCCACCCCGACTTCGACAACGTCTGGCTGCTCGGCGGCGGCTCGGCCGAGGCCTTCAAGTTCGGCCCCGTGCTCGGCGAGTACATCGCCCGCCGCGTCCTCGGCATGGAGGACGACCCCGAGCTCGCCGCCGGCTTCCGCCTCAAGGACGCGCAGTTCGACGCGCCGGCAGCCCGCGGCGAAAACCCAGGTGACACGGCCAGCAACGGTAGGGCGGATTGACGATGCCGCGCCCCGGGTGGGACAATCCCACCATGCCGGTAACGCGTGCAGATTCCAAACGGCGCGTGGTCATCCCCGGCGCCAGACCCGGCGACGTCTTCGACGTTCAGCGGCAAGGGGACGATCAGCACGTGCTCGTGCGTCTGCGACCGCCTGACATTCGGTCCTCGAAGAGCCGAGAAGAGTGCCTGGAGGCTATGTCCCGAGCGCCCCTGCATTCGACGCTCTCGTGGAAGGAGCTGCGGCGGCTCACGCGGTAGCTGCGCGCCGTGCTGCTCCTCGACACCAACGTCCTCCATCTACGCATCCTACGTACTTCCCCGCCGTCCGCCTGGTCACGCCGTAACGCCGACACGCCGCTCGGTGCGCGCCGGAACAGCTACTCCGGCATCAGCGCGAAGGTGAACAGCGAGCCGCCGGTCGGCACCCGGCCCCGCACGTAGCGGTTGGCGAGGCCGCCGCCGAGTCCGGAGGCCACGCTCACGTACTGCCGCCCGTCGCGGGTGTAGGTGATCGCCGTCGAATTGACGCTCGAGCCGGTCTGGAACTGCCACAGCGTCTCGCCCGTGGCCTCGTCGAGCGCCACGAACTCGCCGGTCAGATTGCCGGTGAACACCAGCCCGCCGCCCGTCGCCAGCATGCCCGCGGAGTTCGGGAAATCGATCATCGGCACTTCCCACTTCTTCTCGCCGGTCAGCGGATCGATCGCCACCAGGTGGCCGAGCAGTTCGCCCGGCTCGAAGTCGGGGAACCGGCTGGACATGCCGATCGCGCGCCCGCCGATGACCCGCTCCCGCGGCGGCTCGAGCTGCACGATGCGCGGCACGTGCCACGCGCTCGTGTAGACGAGGCCGGTATCCGGATTGAACGCGATGGGCACGGCGTTCGAACCGCGCGACGGCCAGATGGCGACCTGCGCGCCGGAGAGGATGCGCTCGTAGAGGTCGGTCAGCACGGGGCGGCCGGTGGCGAGGTCGATGTGCGTGGCCCAGTTGACCCTGACGTAGGGGTGGGCGGCGATCAGGCTGCAGTCGGTGCGGTCCAGCACGTAGAGGAAGCCGTTCTTGTTGGCTTGGATCATCACCTGGCGGAGCCGGCCGTCGACCTCGATGTCGGCCAGCACGTGCTCGTCGGCGCCGTCCACGTCGTAGGCGTCGTTGGGCGTGTACTGGTAGTGGCAGACGATCTCGCCGGTGCGGGGCCGCACCGCGATCACGCTGGACGCGTACAGGCTGTCCAGCTCGCCGCGCGCCCGCGGGTCCCAGGGGGCCGCGTTCCCGGTGCCCCAGTAGACGAGGTCCAGCTCCGGGTCGTACGAGCCGGTCCGCCACGTGGGCGCCCCGCCGAACTGCCACGCATCGGTGTCCGCCGGCCACGTCTCGAACCCGGGCTCGCCCGGCGCGGGAATGGTGTGGCGGCGCCACAGCTTCGTCCCGGTCTCCGGATCCCAGCCGTCGAGAAACCCCCGCGTCGTGGACTCGCCGCCCGACATCCCCGAGATCAGCACGCCGCCCGCCACCACCGGCGCGCCCGTCGCGTAGTACCCTTCGCTCCCCTCGGCGAACTTCTGCCTCCACACCTCTTCGCCCGTCGCCATGTCGAGCGCGATGACGTGATTGTCCAGCGTGACGCGGAACAGCTTGCCTTCGTAGAGCACCGGCGCGCCCCGGTTGAACGGGGTGCGGCGCGTCCCCTCCTCGAGGGTGACCGGCGTGCGCCAGATCTGCCGCCCGGTGTCGACGTCGATGGCAAACGTCCAGCGCCCGTTGATCACGTACATGACGCCGTCGTACACCATCGGCGTGGCCAGCTCGCCGAAGTCGTTCATCAGGCTCGTGCGCCAGACGGGCACCAGCCGGTGAACGTTGGAGCGGTCGATCTGCGCCAGCGGGCTGTAGCTCTTGCGGTCGTAGCCCATGCTGTGCGTGATGACGTCCTCGGGGGTCTGCGGGTCGCCGACGAGCTCGTCGGCGGTCTGCGCCACTGCCGTCGCGACCGGCAGGCTCAGCACGATCAGGAGTATCCAGGCGTTCTTCATCAGTGGCCTCCTGCGGCGCCTCGCCACGGGCTGCTGGTTGCCGGCCGCGACGATGCTGCCCGGACTGCCCGCCGTCCGCGCGGAACCGCTCCGCCGGCGGGCACGCTGGCGCCGCGCTGGACCTATCGTATCAGTAGGTTCCGGCGGCCGGTGCCGGCGCCGTGCGGCGGGCGAGCGGCCGCTCGTCGATCGGCAGGTGAATCAGCGCCGCGGCGAGCCCCAGGGCGACGCCGGCCCACCACACGCCGTCGTACGATCCGGTGGCGTCGAAGAGCCGCCCTCCCAGCCACACCCCGAGAAAGCTGCCGAGCTGGTGGCTCAGGAACACCACGCCGAACAGCGTCGCCAGGTAGCGCACACCGAAGATCTGGCCGACGATGCCGGTGGTGAGCGGCACGGTCGAGAGCCACAGCAGGCCCATCACGGCCGCGAACAGGTAGATGACGGCGGCCGTTTTCGGCAGCAGCATCAGCGCCGTGATGGCGACCGCGCGCGCGGCATAGATGGCGCTCAGCCCGCACTTCTTGCTCCAGCGCTGGCCGGCGGCGCCGGAGGCGAACGAGCCGGCGATGTTGAACAGGCCGATGACCGCGATGGCCCCCGCGCCCACCGCGGCGGAGAGCCCGAGGTCGCGCACGTAGGCGGGGAAATGAACCGTGATGAAGGCGACGTGGAAGCCGCAGACGAAGAAGCCGCTGGTCAGCAACGCGTACCCGCGGTGGCCGAACGCCTCGCGCAGGGCGTCCGGGAGAGACTGCTCGGCCGCCGGCGCCTCGCCGCGAACGGCCGGAGAGCCGGGCAGCGTGAAAGCCAGCGGCACGATCAGGAGCGCCGACCCGGCCAGAAACAACAGGGCGGCCTGCCATCCGTAGGCAGAGATGAACGCCTGGCCGAGGGGCGAGAAGACCACCTGCCCGGCGGACCCCGCGGCCGTCCCCAACCCCAGGGCCAGCGAGCGGCGCTCCGGGCCCACCACCTTCGCCATGGCGGCGAGCGCGATGGAGAACGCGGTGAACGCCACCCCGATCCCCACCAGGATGCCGGCCGTCAGGTGCAGCATGCCGGCGCTCTCGGCGCCGGTCATGCCCCAGATGCCGGCGGCGTAGATCAGCGCCCCCAGCGCCAGGACCCGCGGCGGCCCGAACCGGTCGCTGAGCGCCCCGGCGAACGGCAGGGCGACGCCCCACATGAGGTTCTGGACCGCCAGGGCCAGCGCGAACGTCTCCCGGCCCCAGCCGCGCGCCGCGGTCATCGGCTCCAGGAACAGCCCGAAGATCGAGCGTGCCCCGAAGCCGATCAGCGCGATGGCGCACGCCGCCGCCATGACCAGCGCAGGCGTCCGCCAGCGGGGGTTGCCGATGCGATCGTAGGGGACGCCAGTGGAGCTGCTCATTATCGAGACGCCAATCCTATCGCCCCCGGACCCGACTACCCAACCGGGTCGACGACACGCAGAAACGGAAACTTCCTGAAGTCTCTGTCGCGGGTGTAGAGCGTGCGGATGCCGGGCGCTCTCGCCAGCGC
>CAYGCV010000208.1:0-8010 GCA_964348425.1 uncultured Vicinamibacteraceae bacterium
TGTTCGACCTCTTCAACGTGTTCAACGCCAACGCGGTGACGCTGGAGCAGCCCGGCTTCGGGGCACAGTGGCTGGCGCCGCAGGCGATCATGCCGGGCCGGCTGGCCAAGTTCGCCTTCCAGCTCGACTTCTAGCAGGCGAGTCTCAACCGGTGAGTTTGCGGGGGATGGCGCCCGGGCGCCATCCCCCTTTTCGCGTACGGATGCGGATCGGGATCGGATACACTTTCGGCGCCACGCACGTTCAACGTCAGCGCGCTTCGTCTGACGCCGGGTCGCCTGCTGAATGCAATACCCCCAACACCGGGGGAAACAGGCAGGACCCTGCAAGCGAAGCGCGCAGACGTGTGTGGCAACCGGCCCGGCGACCCATTCGCCGGGCGCAGGGGCGCGTGTGCAGGCAACGGGCGCCCCTGCCCCGCAAGCTCGCGCCGGCCCGCCCCCCGCCACGTACCGCCCGGCCTCAAGTAGAATGCGGTGTCCGCCGAGCGCTTGCCACGGGCCGCCAGGTTCGCCGGGTCGGCCATGCCGGGTCGGCCATGAAGGTTGACGGGTCACCGCCATGCTGTCTGCCAGAAACGCCGCCGCGCTGACGATCGTCGCCGGGAGCCTCGCGGGCTGGTGGGGGCCGGTGCCCGGCGCCCGCGCCCAGTCCGGCGCGCCGGCCGGGGAATGGCGCGCCTACGCGGCCGACAAGGCCGCCAGCAAGTACTCGCCGCTGGACCAGATCGACCGCGGCAACGCGGCCGACCTGCGCATCGCGTGGCGGCAGTCGACCGTTCCCGACGCGCTGCGGCACGGGAACGCCGTGCGGGCACGCGCGCGGTCGCAGAACACGCCGCTCATGGTGGGCGGCCGACTCTACATCAGCACCGGTCTCGGATCGGTCGCGGCGCTCGACGCGGCGACGGGCGAGGTGGTCTGGTTCGACGACCCGCCGCAGGGCGCGGGCGGCGGGCCGGCGGGCGGCGCGGTGCGGGGGGTGGCGTACTGGCGGGACGACTCCGGGGCCCGGGCCGGGGCCGGTCCGGACGAGCGCATCATTGCCGTCGTCGGCCCGCATCTGGTGGCGCTCGACGCGCGGACGGGGGAACGCCGGCCGGACTTCGGCGACGGGGGAGCGGTCGACCTGCGGCAGGGCTACGACGGCCGCACGGTCGACAGCTACCGCTGGCGGTCGGCGCCCATCGTTGTCGACGACGTCATCGTGGTCGGCTCCTATCACACCGACTACCTGGCGGCCGTGCAGCCGGTGACCAAGGCCGGCCCGCGGGGGGACGTCCGCGGCTACGACGTCCGGACCGGCGAGCAGTTGTGGATCTTCCACACGATCCCGCGCGAGGGCGAGTTCGGCAACGAGACGTGGGGGACCGATCCGAACGAGGACCGCGCCTCCTGGGAGTACTCCGGCCATACCAACATGTGGTCGTTCCCGAGCGGCGACGAGGAGCTGGGCTACGTCTACCTGCCGCTGACGACGCCGACCAACGACTACTACGGGGGCCACCGCCCGGGCGACAACCTGTTCGCCGAGAGCCTCGTCTGCCTCGACGCGCGGACCGGCGAGCGCATCTGGCACTTCCAGGCGGTGCATCACGGCCTGTGGGACTACGACTTCGCGTCGGCCCCGAACCTCGTCGACATCACGGTGGACGGGCGCGCGATCGCGGCGGTGGCGATCGTCAGCAAGCAGGCGTTCACGTACGTGTTCGACCGGGCGACGGGCGAGCCGGTGTGGCCGATCGAGGAGCGGCCGGTGCCGCAGTCGACGGTGCCGGGCGAGCGCACGTCGCCCACCCAGCCGTTTCCCACCAAGCCGCCGGCGTTCGACCAGCAGGGGGTCACCGTCGACGACCTGATCGACTTCACGCCGGAGCTGCGGCGCGAAGCGCTCGAGATCCTCGAGGGTTTCGAGTACGGCCCGCTGTACACCCCGCCGACCCTGATCGACGAGCGCCCCGGCGGCAAGCAGGGGCTGGTGCAGATGCCGGGCACGTCGGGCGGCGCCAACTGGACCGGCGCCGGCTTCGATCCGGAGACCGGCATTCTCTACGTGCAGTCGGCGCACACGCAGACCGTCATCGGCATCGTGCGGCCGGAGAATCCCGTCTCCGACGTCGCCTTCGTCCGGAAGGGGTACCGCTACGCCGCGGGGCCGCGGGGGCTGCCGCTGTTCAAGCCGCCCTACTCGCGCCTGGTGGCGATCGATCTCGATGCGGGCGAGATTCTCTGGACGGTGCCGGTCGGCGACGGCCCGCGCGAGCATCCGGCCATCAGGCACCTGGACCTGCCGCCGCTGGGCAACGGCGGACGCGCGGCGCCGCTCGTGACGAAGACCCTGGTGTTCCTGGCCGAAGGGGGCAGCGCGGGGCCGGTGTCGCCGATGTGGGGCGGCGCGGGCGGGAACCTGTTCCGCGCCTACGACAAGGCGACCGGCGACGTGCTTGCGGAGCTGGAGCTGCCGGGCCAGGTCACCGCGGCGCCGATGACGTACATGGCCGGCGGCCGGCAGTACATCGTCGTGACGGTCGGCGGGTCGGGCGCCCCGAGCGAATACTTGGCGCTCGCGCTTCCCGGCCCGCAGGACTGAACGCGGCAAGGAATCGGAGCAGCGACGGATGACTAAGCGACGGATGACTCGCGGAAGACGGAACCGCCGGATGCATCTCCGGAGCGGCATTCTGCTTGGCGCGGGGCTGATCGCCTGCGCGCTGGGCCGGGTGGCGCCGGCCCCCTGGACCGGGTCGCCGGCGCACGCGCAGACGGCGGAGCAGGTGGCCGAGCGGATCGCGGAGACCGCCGCCGCCAACCTGCGCGGGCCGGAACCGGCCCCCGTGTTCGAGCTCGACACCGCCTGGCCCAGGCCGCTGCCGAACAACTGGGGGCTGGGGCAGGTGTGGGGGGTCGCCGTCGACGCGCGGGACCACGTCTGGGTGGTGCACCAGATTGCCTCGCCGCGGTACATGGCGCCGATCGAGGCGGCCGGCAAGGAGCCGGCGCCGGCCGTCCTCGAGTTCGACCCGGAAGGCAACCTGCTGCAGGCGTGGGGCGTGCCCGGCCAGGGCGGGTGGACCCAGGGGGATGGCCGGCCGTTTCCGGCGCAGGCCATCAACGTCGACTGGGAAGGCAACATCTGGGTCAGCGAGGAGACGCGCGGCAACGCCGTCGTCAAGTTCTCGCCCGACGGGCAGTTCCTGCTGCAGATCGGCCACGTGACGCGGACCAACGGCAGCGGCGACACGACGCTGCTCGGCGGGCCGTCGGGCATCGACTTCCACGAGCCGGCCAACGAGGTGTTCATCGCCGACGGCTACCGCAACCAGCGCGTCATCGTCTTCGACGCGCACACCGGCGAGTACAAGCGCCACTGGGGCCGCTTCGGCATCCCGCCCAACGACAACTTCGAGCCGGGCGACCAGCCGACCTGGCTGCCCTCGCCGTTCCTGGTCGGTCGGCCGCCCGGCATGAGCCCCAACCTGCCCCGTTACGTGCACGGCGTGAACGTCTCGCGCGACGGCCTGGTATACGTCGCCGATCGCTCGCACAGCATGCTCTACGTCCACCGCACGGACGGGACGTTCGTCGCGGAGAAGAGGCTACCGGGGCCGTTCAACTCGGTCGCGTTCTCACCGGACCCCGAGCAGCGCTACCTCTACGCCGGGGGGATGAACGCGACCGCGCGCATCTTCATCCTGCGCCGCGGCGACCTGCAGATGATCGGCTCGTTCCGCAGCTCGGGCCAGCACTACATGGACACCGATTCGCAAGGCAACCTGTATACGTGCGGCCAGCGCATGCCCCAGAAGTGGGTGCCGAGGTCGCCGGAGAGCGAGGGCAACGATGGGCGCTGACGTGCCGGCGACCGGAGTCCGCGCCGCCATGCGGCGCACACTCCCGGCTTGCGCCGCGCTGCTGCTCGCGGGCCTGCCCGCGGCGGGGCAGCCGGACGGGCGCGGCTACGGGCCGGTGACCGCGGAGATGCTGCAGAGCCCGCCGCCGGGCGACTGGCTGATGTGGCGGCGGACCTACAGCCACTGGGGCTACAGCCCGCTCGAGCAGATCGACGCCTCGAACGTGGGCAGCCTGCGTCTGGCGTGGGCCTGGACCATGGAGCCGGGCCGCCAGGAGACGACGCCGCTGGTCCATGACGGCATGATGTTCCTGGTGCAGGCGTGCGACTTCGTCGAGGCGCTCGACCTCCGCGACGGGTCGCGCCTCTGGGAGTATCGCCGGGAGCAGGTCGAGCACGGCGCCAGCCTCGCGTGCGTCAGCCGCAACGGCGCGCTCTACGGGGACCGGCTGTTCATCGGCACCCACGATGCGCACCTGGTGGCCCTGAACGCCCGGACGGGCGAGGTGGAATGGGACGTGCCGGTCGGCGACTGGACGGTGGGCCACCACTACTCGGGCGGGCCGATGGTGATCAAGGACCGCGTGGTCGCCGGCATGTCGGGCTGCTATCACCAGAACACGCGCTGCTGGGTCTCGGCCCACGACGTGGAGACCGGCGCGGAGGTGTGGCGCACGTACACGATCCCCCGCGAGGGCGAGTTCGGCTACGAGAGCTGGGGCGACATTCCGGACGAGGATCGGCGCGGCGGCTCGCCCTGGAACTCGCCCAGCTACGACCCGGAGCTGAACCTGATCTATACCGGCGTCGGGGTGCCCATCCCCTGGGGCTCGGTGCAGCGCCGCACCGGCGACGGCGACGTGCTGTACACCAACTCCACGCTCGCCCTGAACGCCGATACCGGCGCGATCGTCTGGTACTTCCAGCACATCCCCAACGAGGAGTGGGACCTCGACCATCCGTTCGCGCGGCTGATCGTCGAGACCGAGGTGTCGCCGGGCGCGGTCGAGTGGCGGAACAACGCGCTCACACCCGGCCGCCGGCGCAAGATCGTGACCGGCATTCCCGGCAAGACCGGCATCGTGTGGGCGCTCGACGCGGCCACCGGCGCGTTCCTCTGGGCCCAGCCCACCACCCCGCAGAACGTCGTGGTGGACATCGACGCGGAGAGCCGCCGGGTCATCACGAACGAGGCGCTCAAGTTCCCGCAGGTCGGCGAGCCGGTCTTCGTGTGCCCGAGCTACTACGGCGGCATCAACTGGCAGGCCACGGCGTACCACCCCGGGACGAACCTGCTGTACGCGCCCGTCAACAACGCCTGCATGACCCTGACGCTCAACGAGTTCCGCGAGCGGCCCGGCGCCCACCACGGCTCGGCGCGGGTCGTGCTGCAGGCTGCCCCGGACATCGACGGCCAGATAGGCCAGTTCACCGCGCTGGACCTGGCGACCGGCGAGCCCGCGTGGGTGTACCGCCAGCGCGCCGGCGTTGCCGGCTCCGTGCTGGCCACCGGCGGCGGCCTGGTGTTCGTGAGCGACGACGCGCGCCGCTTCCGCGCCTTCGACGCGCGGACCGGGGACATCTTGTGGGAGCAGATCCTCAACTCGAGCGCCGGCGGGTTTCCGGTGACCTACAGCCACGACGGCGTGCAGTACATCGCCATCGCCGCTGGCGGCGGCATCAACTTCCGCGGCCTCACCCCGGAGATCCGGCAGCCCGGCCGCGGCAACATGCTGTTCGTCTTCCGGCTCCCGTGAGCCCCGGCGCACGCGGGCACGACAAGCCGGACCGACCCCAGTGCAGGCGCCGGGAGCTGCCGTAGCGAGCTGAGGGCGGTGGAGAGAGTCTGACGAGGGGAAGAGCGTCCGGGGAGTCGCGCCGCCGCGGCGCGGCAGTACGCGACTCCCCGGATTCCGGAACGCCTAGCCGGTGACCTCGACGGTGATGTCCTCGTAGCTCGCGAGGCCGCCGTCGTGGGCGATGCAGCGCAGCACGTAGGTGCCGGGCTTGCTGAACGTGGCCCGCGCCACCCACTTGTTGTCCATGGGCGGCGGCGGCGTCTCCCAGCCGGCGCCCCACGGCGAGTTGGAGTTCGCCCGCGTGTCCTCCCACACCTTGATCTGCGGCGGGTCGAAGGCGATGTTGCTCTCGCCCCGGTAGACGAACCAGGACAGCCGCAGCCCCGTCGCCGCCTGCGGCGTCAGGCTCCGCGGCCGCGCCGGGTCGGTGGGACTCATCGGGCGCGCCTCCGGCAGGCCGTCGTCCTGCGCGACGGCCGTCAGGACGACGGGCTCGTTGACCTTCACGGTCCGGCGCAGCGGGCCGTCGACCGTCAGCGCCGGGGGCGTGTTCTTGTAGAGGTCGCCCCTGACGCCCGCGCCGTTGTTGGCCATGCGGACGTTGTTGTCCATGTAGTAGTCGGGCTTGAGCGTCCCGTAGGCGTGCTTGGTCTCGCCGTTCGGGCTCGTCAGCGTCCAGACCAGCTCGTTGTCGCCGAAGTCGGCCGGCACCCGAATGCGGAACAGGAACCGGTTGCGGCGCGGGAGGAAGTAGGTCGGCTGCCCCTGGTCCGGACCGCCCGGCTCGATGTTGTTGTGCGGGCCGATCGGGATGTGGAGCTCCTCCTCCCAGTTGCGGTTCATCGTGCCGAAGACCAGGTTGAACGACCCGTCGTCGTTCTGCTCCCAGCCCTCGTAGGCCGGCACCACCTCCTGGCCGGTGGCATACGAGCGCCGGCCCGCGCTGCGCTGCGCGGTGAGCTCCTGCACGCCGAGCACCAACGCGACGGCCGCGGCGACGAAGACGATGCCCGCGGCTCTCACTGCTGGTCTCCCTGGTCGTCGGCCGCCACGTCCGGCGCCGCGACGGAGATGCCGCACAGCGGACAGCCGACGACGGTCTCGCCCTCGGCCAGCTCGAGCACCTGGCGCCGCTCCTCGACCTCGGCCTGGAACTCCTCCTCGGTCAGGTAGACGCCGCGCATCAGGTTGATGAACATCTGGTCCACCGAGCGGTGGCCGCCCCCCGACCAGTTGCGCGGGTCGGGCACGTTCGGGTTCGACGGCGAGTTGTTGAAGTAGCCGGTGATGCGCAGGATGGTGCCCTTCGGCAGCAGCGGCGCGGCCTCGTCGGCGTAGGTGTAGACCCGCACCCAACTGTGGTCGTAACCCACGCAGTTGAGCGTCTCGACGGTGATGCCCCAGATGGCCTCGAGGCACATGCGGTAGCCGGGCGCGTGCATGTGCGGCTCGAAGATGCTGATCTTGGCGTGCTCCGGCAGCGTGAAGTACGCCTCCATCTCCTGGTTCGGGTCCATCGCCTCGATGTCGAGGTCGACGCCGTTGCCGAAGAACATGTGCTCGGTCTTCACGGTCGGCTCGTAGCCCCGCGGATGGAACTTGAAGCCGACGTTGAGATGGGCGCGCGTGTCGGCGCCGTTCGCGTGCAGGTGCATCGAGTTGAACGCCAGCTTCGAGCCGGCCTTCATCAGCTTGCCGCCGTCGGGATTGAAGAAGTCGGCGTTGCGGCCCACCTCGTGGACCGGCCACGAGCTGCGCTCCGCGGGATCGGCCCCTTCGCCGTCGGGCGTGACGACGTTGAGCGTGGCATGGTGCACCACGTAGAGCGCGCCGACGGTGTCGCGGCCGGGTCCCTCGCGCGACTCGATGACTTCCTTGTACTCGAGCGCGGCGACGTAGCGGTCCTCGGTCAGGCCGGTGGGCACCTCGCCGATGGCGCCCCACCAGTCGGGCGCGTCGGCCGGCACGTGCACGCTCGGCGACGAGACGATCAGGTCGGGCTCGCCGATCTCCCACTCGTCGACGTCGATGAAGGCGAGCGGCGGCGGCAGGTCGGCCGGGTCGCCCTCGGGGGCGCCGTTGTCGACCCAGGCCGCGATCAGGCGGATCTCCGCGTCGGACAGCGACGGGTCGTCCTTGAAGGCCTGGATGCCGATGTTCTTCTCGACGAACCAGGGCGGCATGACGCCCGGCTTGTCGCGCAGGCCGGTGCGGTTCTTGATGGCCCGGGCCCAGGGGCGCACCTCGTCGTAGTCGATCAGCGACATCGGCGCGATGGCGTTGGGCCGGTGGCACTTCTGGCAGCTCCGCTGCAGAATCGGGGCGATGTCCTTGCTGAAGGTGACCTCGTGCTCGGCGCCCG
>CAYGCV010000209.1:0-7984 GCA_964348425.1 uncultured Vicinamibacteraceae bacterium
GGTACGGGGGGCGCTGGAGCCCGAAGGGATTGCGCGCCGTCTACTGCAGCGAGAACTCGTCGCTGGCGGCTCTGGAAGTGCTCGTCAACCTGGCGCGCCCGTCCACGTTCCCCAGCTACCGGGTCCTGGATCTCGACGTGCCCGATGGGTCCATCGTCGCGGCGCCCGTGCGCGTCGCCGATGCCAGGCAGGCAGGCGCGGAATTGCTCCGGACCCACCTGGCGATCATGGCGCCGAGCGCCGTCAACCCGCTGGAACGCAACGTCGTGATCAACCCGGCGCACGCGGACTTCGACAAGATCCGCCCCGGCGCGATCCGGCCCTTCGTATTCGACCGCCGGCTGGCAGTGAAGTGAGCGTGCCGCCGGCAGCGGTCCCCGCCGTGACCCGATTCCACGACCTCGACGCCCTGCGCGGCTTCGCGATGCTGCTGGGCATCGTGCTGCACGCCGCGGCGTTTCTCGTGCCGATCGATTTCTGGCCGGTGCAGGACGACTGGGTGGCGGCCACGCCGCTCGAGCGGAACCCGTATGCCTACGCCGCCTCGATCATCCACGGCTTTCGGATGCCGTTGTTCTTCCTGATCAGCGGCTTCTTCAGCGCGCTGCTGTGGCAGGCGCGCGGACTGAGGCGTCTGGCCCGGCACCGCCTCGAGCGGATCGGCCTGCCGCTGCTCGCGAGCCTGTTCACCGTCCTGCCGGCCGTGGCATGGCTGTCGGCCGCGGGCGACTTCGCGCCCGCCGACTGGCTGCTGGTCCGGGCGGACAACCTGTACCACCTGTGGTTCCTCTGGCACCTGCTGCTGCTGCTGGCGGCGCTGATTGTCGCCGCCCGGCTGGGCCTCGAGTTCCGCAGCCGGGTGTGGTGGCTGCTCGTACCGCTCTCCATCGTGCCGCACCATTACATGCAGGAGATCGTGTTCGGCGCCGACACCGACGTCGATCTGCTTCCCGCCCCTCGCGTGCTCCTCTACTACGCCGCGTTCTTCGGGTTCGGGGTGCTGCTCCACCAGCGGCGGATCGAGGTCCGGCGGTGGTGGACCGCCGCGCTGCTGCCCGCGCTGCTCGTGACGTTTCCCGGGGGCATGGCGCTGCTGTACGTTGCGCTGCAGGACGCCCCGACGTCCCCGGGCGCGCAGCCGGGTGGATGGCGTTGGGGCGCCGCGTCGGCGCTGCAGGTCGCCTACGCGTGGCTGATGTGTTTCGGCCTGCTGGGGCTGTTCCGCTGGGTCGCGTCGCGGGAACGCGTCTGGGTGCGCTACCTCTCGGATGCGTCCTACTGGCTGTACCTGTGCCACCTGCCGCTGGTCATCGCCGGGCAGCTCCTGACGGTGAGCTGGCCGGTCAGCGTGCACCTGAAGTTCGTCCTGATCACCACCACGGTGGTCGCCCTGCTGCTGGGCGTCTACCAGCTCGGCGTCCGCTACACGCGGATCGGGACGACGCTGAACGGCCCCCGCACGCGGCCAATCAGGCTGCACGCCGCCGGCGCGGCGGGCGGCTGACGGCGTCGCGCCCCACGGCCTCGATTGGCGGCGGCGCGCCCGCTCATCCCGCGGTTCCCTGGTCTCGCCGGGCGGCGCGCAGGCCCTTCCAGGTGCTCCAGCACATCGCGATCAGCAGCAGCGCGAAGGGGAAGCCGGTGGCGAGGGCGGCGGTCTGCAGCGCCACGAGCCCGCCGCCGAGCAGCAGGGTGATCGCGACGATCCCCTCGAACGCGCACCAGAAGACGCGCTGGGCGACCGGCGCGTCGAGCTTGC
This sequence comes from uncultured Vicinamibacteraceae bacterium, assembly GCA_964348425.1. Classification (GTDB taxonomy): domain Bacteria; phylum Acidobacteriota; class Vicinamibacteria; order Vicinamibacterales; family UBA8438; genus JAAXGX01. The sequence goes on from CAYGCV010000209.1 coordinate 1,760, forward strand.
CGCCGGCCGTGATGGTGTCGATGACCAGCGATCCGGAATCGGAGGAGGTGACGAAGAAGACGATCACCAGGACGATGCCGATGCACGAGGTAACGCCGGCGAGCGGCAGCGCCTCCAGCATCCTGAACAGGGCCAGCTCCGGCTGCTGCGCCAGCACCACCTCGACCACCTCGGTGCGGCCTCCCTCGAGATGGTGCGACAGCGCGGTTGCACCGAACGCGTTCATCCAGAGCGCGGAGATCAGCACCGGGACGACCAGCATGCAGCCCACGAGACCGCGCACCGTGCGGCCGCGCGAGACCCGGGCGATGAACATGCCGACGAACGGCGACCAGGAGAGCCACCACGCCCAGAAGAAGGCTGTCCAGCCGTGCATGAAGTCGAAGTCGTCGCGGCCCACCCAGTTGCCGAGCGGGCCCATCGCGGCGAGATAGGCGCCAAGGCTGGTGACGAAGCCGATGCCGAGATCGAGCGTCGGTCCGACCGCCAGCACGAACGCGAGCAGCAGCAGGGCCAGCAGCAGGTTGGCCTGGCTCAGGCGCTTGACGCCCCTGTCCATCCCGGCGACCACCGACGCCACCGCGACCGCCGTGATCACGGCGATCAGCAGCACCCTGGTCGTGTCGGTCGCCGGCACGCCGAAGAGGTGGGCCAGTCCCGCCGCCGTCTGCTCGGCGCCCAGGCCGAGCGAGGTCGCCAGCCCGAAGAGGGCGGCGAACACGGCGAGGATATCGATGACGTGGCCGAACCACCCCCACACCGCGTCGCCCAGGAGGGGGTGGAACGCCGAGCGCAGCGTCAGCGGCAACCCGAGGTTGTAGGCGGCGAAGGCAAGGGCGAGCGCGACGACGGCGAACATGGCCCAGGGGTGCACGCCCCAGTGAAAGATGGCGGCGGCCAGCGCGAGCCGCTGCGCCGCGGCGGCGTCGGCGGGGACGGCGCCGAGGGGCGGCTTCAGGAAGTGCTCGACCGGCTCGGCCACGCCGTAGAACATCAGGCCGATGCCGATGCCGGCGGCGAACAGCATGGCCAGCCAGGACCCGGCGGAGTAGTCCGGCCTGGCGTCCGGACCGCCCAGGCGTACGCGGCCGAGCGGCGAAGCCAGGAGCAGCAGGCAGAAGAGGACGAAGATGTTGCCCGCGCCCATGAACACCCAGTCGAACGTCGAGGTGAGCCAGGCGTACAGGGCGTCGAAGACGCCCGCCGCGGCCTCGCGGAACGCCAGCACCCCGGCGACGAAGACGATGATGGTGAGGCTGGAGACGGCGAAGACCGGGCCGTGCACGTCGAGGCCCAGCGCCCGGACGTTGTCCCGGCCGGGCCGGTAGTCGGTCTTCACGGCGGCGGCCATGCGGCACCGGCCACGCCGGGCTCAGTCGAAGATGCCGAGCTGCAGCTTCGCGGCCTCCGTCATGCGGTCCTTCGTCCAGGGCGGCTCCCACACGAGGTCGACGCGGGCGTCGCTGACGCCGTCGATCGCCTTCACCTTGCCCTGCACCTCGGCGGGCAGCGTGACGGCGGCGGGACAGCCGGGGGCCGTGAGGGTCATGCTGATGACCGCGAGGCCGTCGCCGTCGACGGCGATGTCGTAGATCAGCCCCAGCTCGTAGATGTTGACCGGGATCTCGGGATCGTAGACGGTCGAGAGCTGCTCGACGATCTTCGGCGTCAGCTCCAGCGTCCTCACCGGATCGGCCTGCACCGGCTTCGCGTCGGGCGCGGCGGCGGCCTCGGCCGGCGGGGGCGCCGTCAGGGCGCTCGTATCGAAGGGCGAGGCGGACGCCGGAGCGGCCGGCTCGGCCGCGCCGCCGGACCCGGCCGTCGTCTTCGGCGGCGGCACGTCATCGAGATTCAGGATGCTCATGCGTCCCTCCGTCACTCGGTGGAGACCCGCTCGTGGCGGTCGTCGCACGCGGCGCGCAGCGTGTGCCAGGCGAGGCTGGCGCACTTGACGCGCGTCGGGTAGTCGCGCACGCCGGCGAGGACGGCGAGCTTGCCGACGCCCGCGGGCGCCGCCGCATCGGCGTCGTCGGTGATCATGGCGTGGAAGCGGGCGAACAGCTCGCGGGCCTCGTCCACGGTCTTGCCCTTGACGGCGTCGGTCATGAGCGAGGCCGACGCCTTGGAGATGGCGCAGCCCGACCCCAGGAAGGCCACGTCGGTGATGCGGTCGCCGTCCAGGTTCAGGTAGACCGCCAGCCGGTCGCCGCACAGCGGGTTGTAGCCGTCGGCGTGCCGGTCGGCCCCCTCGATCTCCCCGAAGTTGCGGGGGTGCTTGTTGTGGTCGAGGATGACCTCCTGGTAGAGGTCGCGCAGGTCGCTCATGCCGGAAACATCTCCCGCACGCGCTGCAGCGCGCGCACCAGGACGTCGATCTCCTCGCGCGTGTTGTACATGGCGACCGACGCGCGCGCCGTGGCCGGCACGCCGAAGCGGTCCATGATCGGCTGCGTGCAGTGGTGCCCCGTGCGGATCGCGACCCCCTCGGTGTCGACGATGGTGCCGACGTCGTGCGGGTGCGCCCCCTTCATGACGAACGCCAGGATGCTGGCCTTGTCGGCCGCCGTCCCGATCAGCCGCAGCCCCTTCACCTCCGACAGCGCCGCCGTGCCGTAGGCCAGCAGGTCGGCCTCGTGCGGCGCCACGGCGTCGAAGCCGATGCGCTGCACGTAGTCCACCGCGGCGCCGAGCCCCACCGCGCCGGCGATGTGCGGCGTGCCGGCCTCGAACTTGTGCGGCAGGTCCGCGTAGGTCGTCTTCTCGAACGTCACCGAGCGGATCATGTCGCCGCCCCCCTGGTACGGCGGCATCTGCTCGAGCAGCGCCTCGCGGCCGTAGAGCACGCCGATGCCGGTGGGTCCGTACAGCTTGTGGCCCGTGCAGACGTAGAAGTCGCAGTCGAGCGCCTGCACGTCGACCGGCATGTGGTAGACCGCCTGCGACCCGTCGATGAGCACCGGCACGTCCAGGCGGTGGGCCATCGCCACGATGTCTTGCACCGGGTTGATCGTGCCCAGCGAGTTCGACAGGTGCACCACCGAGACCAGCCGCGTGCGCGGCCCGATGAGCCGCTCGAGCTCGTCGAGCTGCAGCGTCCCGGTGTCGTCGATCGGCGCCACGCGCAGCCGGGCGCCCACCTGCTCGCACAGGAGCTGCCACGGCACGATGTTGGAGTGGTGCTCCATGTGGGTGATGACGATCTCGTCGCCCGGTCCCACGTGCCGGCGGCCGAAGCTCTGCGCCACCAGGTTGATGCTCTCGGTCGAGTTGCGGGTGAAGACGATCTCCCGGGTGGCCGCGGCGTTCAGGAACCGCCGCACCTTCTCGCGGGCGGCGTCGTAGGCCGCGGTCGCCTCCTCGCTGAGCACGTACACCCCGCGGTGGATGTTGGCGTTGCCGTCGGCGTAGTAGCGCGCGACCGCGTCGAGCACCGCGCGCGGCTTCTGGGTCGTGGCCGCGCTGTCGAGGTAGACGAGCCGGTGCTCGCGCACCTGGCGCTTCAGAATCGGGAAGTCTTCCCGGATGCGCTCGACGTCGAGGGCCGCGGCCGCGGCCGCGACCTCAGCCGGACTGCTCGTCAAAACCATTCCCGCCCACCTCGAAGGAGCCGCCGCCCGCGCCCGGCAACTGCCGCAGCAGCAGGTCGTCGAGCTGCGCGCGGATCGAGTCGACCGCGATGCGGTTCAGCAGGTCGCTGGCGAAGGCGTGGATCAGCACGCTGCGCGCCTGCTCCTCCGCCAGTCCGCGCGCGCGCAGATAGAACAGGGCGTCGTCGTCGAGCTGGCCGACCGTGGCGCCGTGCGTGCACTTGACGTCGTCGGCGAATATCTCGAGCTCCGGCTTGGTGTTGATCTGCGCGTCCTCGGACAGCAGCAGCGCCTTGTTGGTCTGCCTGGCGTCGGTCTTCTGCGCGTCGATGGCGACCACGATCTTGCCGTTGAACACCGCGCGCGCGTGGCCGTCGAGGATGCCCTTGTAGAGCTCGTGGCTGGAGCAGTGCGGGCTCGCGTGGCGGATGGTCGTGTGGTTGTCGACGAGCCGCCGGCCGTTGGCCAGGTACAGGCCGTTGAGCGTGCAGTCGACGCCTTCGCCGCCCAGCGTCGCCTGCGCGTCGTTGCGGACGATGGCGCCGCCGAGCGTCACCGCGTGCGACGAGAACGTCGCCGCGCGCGCCAGCCCCAGGTGCATGGCCCCGATGTGGTACCCGGCGGGGCTCTCGCGCACCAGCTTGTAGTGGTCCACCACGGCGGCCGGCCCGGCCACCACCTCCGTGACGGCGTTGGTCAGGTAGGGCGACTCGCCGCCGCCGCCGTAGCTCTCCACCAGCCGGACCTGGGAGTTCTCCCCGGCCACGATCAGCACCCGCGGGTGGGTCATGACCGGCGCGCCGTCTTCCGGCGGCGTCGTCACGAACAAGAGCTGGATCGGCTGCTCCACGACCGTGTTGGGCGGCACGTGCACGACCGCGCCGTCCTGCAGCAGCGCCGTGTTGAGCGCCGTGAACGCCTCGTCGTCGATCCCCGCCTCCGACGCGAGGTGCGCGTCGAGGGCCGCCCGCGTCCCGACGGATTCCGACGCCAGCGCGGCGGCCAGGCTGCCCACCGCCACGCCGGCCGGCAGCCGGTCCAGGTCGGACGCGGCCGCGACGCAGCGGCCGTTGATGAACGTCAGCCGGGCCCCGACGCCGCTCAGGGCGTGGGGCGCCGCGTCCGCCTTCGCCGCGGCCTGGTCGGCCGGCGCGGCCAGGGCGAACGCCGTGCTCGCGATCGGCGCGACGTTCGTGAACCGCCAGCGCTCCAGCCGCGTCGTCGGGATGCCGAGCGCCGCGAACCGCTCGCACGCGCGGCGCCGCAGGTCGGCTACCGCGTCCGGACCCGGCGCGGTGCGCCGCACGGCCTCGCAGGCGTCGGCCAGGGCGTCGAGGGGGGCAATCTCCGTGAGCGGCATGGTGCTACGCTCCCACCCCGGCGGGCGCGCCTTCGATCCAGCCGTAGCCCTTCTCCTCGAGCTCCAGCGCCAGCTCCTTGCCGCCCGAGCGGACGATGCGGCCGCCGGACAGCACGTGCACGAAGTCGGGCACGATGTAGTTGAGCAGCCGCTGGTAGTGGGTGACCAGCACGAACGCCCGCTCGGGGCTGCGCAGCGCGTTGACGCCGCGCGCCACGATCTTGAGCGCGTCGATGTCGAGGCCCGAATCGGTCTCGTCCATCAGCGCCAGCGTCGGCTCGAGCACCGCCATCTGGAAGATCTCGTTGCGCTTCTTCTCGCCGCCCGAGAAGCCCTCGTTGACCGGCCGCTTGAGCATCTGCGCGTCGATGTCGAGCAGCGCCATCCGCTCCTTGACGAACGTCATGAACTCCAGCGCGTCCAGCTCCCCCGCGCCGCGGTGCTTGCGCACCTCGTTGAGGGCGGCCTTGAGCAGGTACGCGTTGTTCACGCCGGGGATCTCCACCGGGTACTGGAACGCGAGGAAGACGCCCTCGCGCGCCCGCTCCTCCGGCTCCATGTCGAGAAGGTCCCGGCCGCGGTACGTCACCGACCCGGCGGTCACCTCGTACTCCTCGCGGCCGGCCAGCACCCCGGCCAGCGTGCTCTTGCCGGAGCCGTTGGGCCCCATGATGGCGTGCACCTCGCCGGCCTTCACCGCGAGGTCGATGCCCTTCAGAATCTCGCGTTCACCGACACGGGCATGCAGGTTCGTGACTTCCAGCATCGAATTTCAGCCTACGCTTCCTTCCAGACTTATCCCGAGCAGCTTCTGCGCCTCGACCGCGAACTCCATCGGCAGCTCGCGGAACACCTCCTTGCAGAAGCCGTTGACGATCATGTTGATGGCGTCCTCGGTGCTCAGCCCGCGCTGGCGGCAGTAGAAGATCTGGTCCTCGTCGATCTTCGCGGTCGACGCCTCGTGCTCGACCCGCGACGACGTGTTGCGCACCTCGAGATAGGGGAACGTGTGGGCGCCGCACTTGTCGCCGATGAGCAGCGAGTCGCACTGCGAGAAGTTGCGGGCGCCGCGGGCCTGCTTGCCGATGCGCACCAGACCGCGGTAGGTGTTCTGGCCGCGGCCGGCCGAGATGCCCTTCGACACGATGGTGCTCTTCGTGTTCCGGCCGAGGTGGATCATCTTCGTGCCGGTGTCGGCCTGCTGGTGGTTGTTCGTGACCGCGACCGAGTAGAACTCGCCGACGGCGTTGTCGCCCTGCAGGATGCAGCTCGGGTACT
>CAYGCV010000210.1:0-7969 GCA_964348425.1 uncultured Vicinamibacteraceae bacterium
TGCGGGGACCCCACAGCCCCGCGCCGCTCCCGCCGAGGCGCGCTGTGCGCGCCTGGCGGAGTCTGCACCGTTCAACGGCGCAGACTCCTCGCCCGGGCACTACCCACGAGCCTCGCCGCGGATTGCCGCGCCGCCCGCTCGGTCGGAGCTTCGGCACGAGGGCATAGTAGGTCCCGCGACCGCGGCCCTCGACCCTCGTCAGTCCCTGCTCGCGAAGGGACCGCATCAGACGGACGACCGCGGCGCGAGAGTAGCCGATGTCGTTCTCGTACGCGGGAATCGTGTTCGAGAAATGAATCATATTCATTTAAATGTGTCGGGTTGCATTCCCCTCTTCCTGGAATCCGGTCGCCGACCGGCGCGCAAAGTCCTCGTTGCCGAATCGGGCCGGGGCTCCAGCACCCGCGCGCGGACGGATTCACGTAGAATCTCACGTAAATCAAGGCTTGGGACCAACCAAGGAGGCAGAAAATGTGCGATGAACGAACCGATGCGGCCGTCACCCGGTACCTGGAGGCGAAGAAGCTGACGCGGCGGCAGTTCGGGGCCGTATCGGCCGGGGCGGGGCTGGCGTTCCTGCTGCCGCGGCCGGCGAACGCGCAGGAGGTGACGGAGGCCGAGATCGACGTCACGACGCCCGACGGCGTGTGCGACAGCTACTTCGTGCATCCGGCGAGCGGCGCCCATCCCGGCGTCCTGATCTGGCCGGACGCCTTCGGGCTGCGGCCCGCGAAGCGGCAGATGGCCAAGCGGCTCGCCGAGTCCGGCTACTCGGTGCTGGTGGTCAACCAGTACTACCGGTCGCAGCGCGCGCCGATCGTCGAGAGCCGCGACTTCGCCGAGGTGGGCGGCATATTGCGGCCGCTGATGGGGACCCTGAACGCGGAAACCCACATGAGCGACGCCAAGGCGTTCGTGAGCTTCCTCGACAGCCAGGCGTCGGTCGACAACAACCGCAAGATGGGCACCATGGGCTACTGCATGGGCGGCCCGATCACCATGCGCACGGCCGCCGCGGTGCCGGACCGCATCGGCGCCGGCGCGTCGTTCCACGGCGGCGGCCTGGTGACCGACCAGCCGGACAGCCCGCACCTGCTGGTGCCGCAGATGACGGCGCACTACCTGTTCGCCATCGCCGAGAACGACGACGAGAACGAGCCGGAAGCGAAGAACGTCCTGCGCGAGGCGTTCGACGCGGCCGGGCTGCCGGCGGAGATCGAGGTCTACGAGGGTGCGCTGCACGGCTGGTGCCCGCCGGACACGCTCGTGTACCACGAGGCCCAGGCGGAGCGCGCGTGGAGCCGCCTGCTGGCCCTCTTCGAGGGCGCGCTGTAGCCTCCCGATCGGACACGTCACGACCTGCTTCGGGCGTCCCGCGGAACAGACCCCGCGGGGCGCTCGAAGCACCCCGTTGCCTTCCCCTCGCGCGCCGCCCGCGAATCGCTCAGTTCGCGAGCCGGCGCCCGGCTATCCAGACGGCGTCCAACTGCCGCGTGTTGCGGATGTCCGCGAGCGGGTCGGCGTCCAGCACGAGGAAGTCGGCGTGCCGTCCCGGCTCCAGCGTGCCCAGCCCGTGCAGGCCCATGACGCGCGCCGCGGCGGCGGTGGCGGCGACGAGCGCCTGCATCGGCGTCAGACCGGCCGCGACCATCAGCTCGAGCTCCACGTGCTCGAAGTAGCCCTGCCAGCGCCCCAGTTGCGTGCCGCTGTCGGTGCCCATGGCGATCGTCGCGCCCCCGTCGGCCAGCCGCTTCAGGTTGCGCCGGGCCTGCGCCAGCACCGTCCGCGCCGTCGCGGCCTGCTCGCTGCCCCGCGCCTGCGCCTGCAGGCCCGGATCCCGGATCCGCGCCATCTCCGCCCGGTAGGCGTCGCCGCCGCGCAGGAAGAACGGATCGCCGAAGAACGCCGGCGTCGTCTCGTACAGGAAGAGCGACAGCGTCCGCGTCAGCGTCGGCACGTAGCCGACGTCCCGGCTGGTCAGCGCGGCGATCAGCTCCGCGTCGACGCCCCGGTCGCGCACGCTGTGCACGACGGCGTCCACGCCGGCGTCCGCCAGCCCCCTGGCGTCGTCCAGCGTGACGGCGTGCGCCGCCACCCGCAGGCCGCGCCGGTGCGCCTGGTCGATCAGCGCGCGATAGACTGCCGGCGGCATGTCGTCCGGCCGGTCGTCGAGCCGCGTCTTGACGACGCCGACCCCCAGCGCGGCGATCTCGTCGACGCCCGCGCGCGCCTCGGCCGCGGTTGCGCCGACGACGTTCGGACCGGATGGAAACAGCCGCGCACGGTCGGGCAGACCGCCACGCGCCTGCTCGTCGCGAATGCGAATGCTTTCCTCCGCCATGCGCCACGGGTGGGGCTGGCGCGGTGCGTGCGCGCGGTGCGCCCGGGAGCGTCCATCGCCCAGCGTGTGCACGGTGGTGACGCCGAAGCTGGCGTACACGCGGAGTTGCGCCAGGAGCTGTTCGCGCAGCGGCAACGCTTCGTCGCCGTCGTTGAGGTGGGCGTGCGCGGTGATCAGTCCCGGGATGATGGTCTGGCCGGCGACGTCGACGCGCGTCGCATCGTCCGGCAGCGGCACGTCGGCCGCCGGGCCGACGGCTCGAATCCGTCCGTCGCGGATCAGCAGCGCCGCCCGTTCGAGCGGCGGCCGCCCGCTGCCGTCGATGAGGCGCGCGCCGCGGAGGACGACCGCGCCGCCGGGCGCCGGGGCCGGTTGCGGCGGCGAGCCCGCGGCCGCCAGCGCGCCGGCCCCGATTGCCAGCCCCAGGAGCCCGCGGCAAAGGGCCCCGCCGCGCTCGGGCGGCGGGGCATCCCGCCTGACGGCGTTGCCCCTCGGTGGCATACGCCCGACAGGCGGCATCACTCGAGGCCCGGCACGTCCCGGACCCAGGCAGTCGGGCCGTCCTCCCACTTGTTGTGCGTCAAGCGCACCACCATCCGGTCCGCCAGGCGGATGGCATGCAGCTCGCCGTACGGCTGGGGCTGAAAGATGACGCGCAGCAGCGGCAGCTCGTCGCTGAACTCGCTGCGCTGGGACGTGAAGAGCACCCACTCGTCGTCCGGCGAGAACTTCGGATGCATGTCGTTGCCCGGGTTCCGGGTCAGGCGCTCGGGCGGGCCGGGCTCGCCGTTCTCGTCGAAGGCGATGGTGTAGAGCTCGAAGTTCCCGTCCCGAAACGACGTGAACGCGACGCGATCGCCGCCCGACGAGAACGCCGGCATGGTGTCGGTCGCCTCGTGGCGGGGCAGTTGCCGCGTCCCCGTGCCGTCGGCATTCATCAGGTAGATGTCGGCGTTGCCGTTGCGCAGGCTGCGGAAGACGATGCGCCGGCCGTCCGGCGCGAAGTCCGGGAACGCTTCGTTGGTGTCGGAATCCGGCGTCAGGTTCACCGCGCCGCTGCCGTCGCTGCGGATCTTCCAGATGTCCACGTCCGATGCGGCGGAAGCGAACGGCGGCCCGACGGCAAACGCGAGCCAGCCGCCGTCGTACGACCACGACGGCCCCCACGCCGAATCGGGACCGCGATACCGATCCGCCCCGGCCCGGTCGACCACCACGCGCTTGCGGCTGCCGTCCGCCCTGGACGCCACCAGCCGCGCGAACGCCTCGCTGGTGGCCACCTCGCCGGAGGTGCGGTCGATGGCCGGGATGTAGCCGCGGATGCCAATCAGGGAGACCCGGCGGTCCGGCAGGTGGACCGGCACGGGCGCATGCACGGGAAACGCTCCCGGCGAGTCGCTCTCGAAGCGGGAGGCCGGCTCCTGCGGTCCGGGCCCGTGCGCCAGCAGGCGTCCGGACGCGGGGTCGTACTCCGGCGCCCAGTAATCGCGGGCGGTGTCGCTGGCGACCCGCACGTGGGCGCCATCCGGCCGGGCGGTCACGATCGTCCAGCGCTCGTCGCGCCGCGCCGTGAACGCAAGCTGCCCGTCGGGGCCGAAGGTCGGTGACAGCGCCGCCTCGCCCTCGGCCGAAATCGGCTCGGTCCCGGCGCCGTCGACGCCTGTGCGGTAGATGCGCGGCTCACCGTCGCGCTGCGAGTAGAAGACGACCGCCTGTCCGTCGGGCGTCCACGCCGGCGCCCCGTCCCAGCTCTCGTGCCGCGTCAGGCGTCGAACGTCGCTGCCATCCGCCTGCATCACGTACAGCTCGCTGGCCAGGTAGGTCGGCGGGGGGCCCGGCCCGGTGCTCGTCGCGACCGCCGTGTCGCGGCTGCTGGAGAACAGAATCCGCGTTCCGTCCGGCGAGAACGCCGGATTGTAGTCTCCCGCGGCGTGGCGCGCCAGGTTCACGGCCTCGCCCGCGGCGTCCGGGTCCTGCGGTCGGAACGGCATGACGAAGACGTCCGCGTTGCCGTCGCGCGTGCTGACGAACAGCAACTGCCTGCCGTCCGGCGATATGTCCGCCGCATCCTCCATCGCCGGACCGGTGATCAACGGTCGCGCCGGCGCGCTGCCGTGCAGGTCGAGCACGTACAGGTCCGGGCTGCCGCTGCGCTCGGACGTGAACACCACCCAGCGCCCGTCGGGCGAGAAGGCGCCGTTGTAGTCGAGACCCGGGTCGGTCGTCAGCCGCCGCGGCTTCGACCCCGGCCCGTCGAAGAGGTACAGGTCCCAGTTCGACGGCTGGATGGTGCTGTAGACGATGGTTTCCCGGACCGGCTCGGGCTCCCCGCTGTCCTGCGCGCGGCCCGCCACGACGCCGGCGACGAGGAGAAGGGCCAGCAGGCCCGCGCACGCCAGCCGCCGGAAGCCGGATCGGCGGCTGCCGTGCGGTCGCCGAGGTCCCCGCCTGCCATCCGTGTCGCACGTCCGGCTGCTCTCGTAGAACGGCATCGCTTCGCCCCCTTCCCCGCGCCCGCCGGCGCAGGACGTTTCCTCCAGGCTACAGTACAGTTGCCTTCAAGGCGTCCATCAGATGGAATCGACCTCGGCGCTCCTGCAGGGATTCGCGGTCGTCCTCCAGGACGGGAACCTGCTGTGGGCGTTCGTCGGGGTCGTGCTGGGCACGGTGGTCGGCATCCTGCCCGGCATCGGGCCGGCCCTGACGGTGGCGTTGCTGCTGCCCGTCACGTTCCAGCTCGGGCCGGTGGGGGCGTTCATCATGTTCGCCGGCGTGTACGCCGGCGCCATGTACGGGGGATCGACCACGTCGATTCTCATGAACACGCCGGGCGAGAGCGGCGCCATCATCACGGCCATCGATGGCCACCGGATGGCGCAGGCCGGGCGGGCGTCCGCGGCGCTGGCCACGGCGGCCGTCGGCTCGTTCGTGGCCGGCACCCTCGGCATCGTCGGCCTGACCCTGGCCGCGCCGGCGCTGGCGGAGATCGCGCTCCGCTTCGGTCCGGCCGAGTACTTCGCGCTGATCGTGGTCGCGTTCGCGACGGTCTCGTCGGTGCTGGGCGCCTCGCCGCTGCGCGGGCTGGCGAGCCTGCTGCTCGGCCTGGCGCTGGGCCTGGTCGGCATCGACCTGCAGACCGGCCAGGCGCGCTACACCTTCGGCATCCCCAACCTGCTCGACGGCATCGACGTCGTGGTGGTGGTGATCGGCCTGTTCGCCGTCGGCGAGGTGCTGCTGATGGCGGCCACCCCGGCGGCCGCCGCGCAGGCGACGCGCGTGCGCGGCTGGACGTGGATGACGCGCGCCGACCTGCGCCGCTCCTGGAAGCCCTGGCTGCGGGGCGCCTGCGTGGGGTTCCCGCTGGGGGCGCTGCCGATCGGCGGAGCCGAGATCCCGACGTTCCTCTCCTACTGGATGGAGCGCAGGCTCTCGCGCCATCCCGAGGAGTTCGGCCGGGGCGCGATCGAGGGCGTGGCCGGTCCGGAGGCCGCCAACAACGCGTCGGCGGCCGGGGTGCTCGTGCCGCTGCTCACCCTGGGCCTGCCCACGTCCGCCACGGCCGCGATCATGCTGGCGGCGTTCCAGCAGCACAACCTGCAGCCCGGGCCGCTCCTCTTCGCGTCGCAGCCGGACCTGGTGTGGGGCCTGATCGCGAGCCTCTACGTCGGCAACGTCATGCTGCTCGTGCTGAACCTGCCGCTGGCGCCAGTGTGGGCGCGGCCTGCTGGCCATTCCCAGGCCGCTGCTGTCGGCCGGCATCGTGCTGTTCGCCACCGTGGGCACCTACAGCCTGAACGGCTCGCTGTTCGACGTGGGGCTGATGTACGTGATCGGGCTGCTCGGCTTCGCGATGCGGCGCCTGGACGTGCCGGTGGCGCCCGCCGTCATCGGCCTCATCCTCGGCCCGCTGGCCGAGCAGCAACTGCGGCGGGCGCTGGCGATCGCCGAAGGCGACGTCACGGTCCTTTTCACGCGCCCCCTGTCGGGGACCCTCCTGCTGCTGGCCGCGGCGGCGCTGCTGATCCCGTGGCTGCTCCGCCGCGGCCCCCGACGCTGACGCTCGCGTCTCAGCGTCCGAGCAGGCCCGAAATGGGCGCGGACAGCGACAGCCGCGCCTCCTCCGGCAGATAGCACACCGTGTCGCTGCAGATCTGGTAGTCCACGACGACGTCCATATCCACCGTCTCCCGGCCGTCGGCGAACAGCTCCGCCATCGCCGTGACCGGTATCGCGATGTCGGCCGCCCCCTCGTAGACGTTCAACGTCACGTCCAGCGCGTCGAAGCGCATCGGCATCGTCGGCGGGTAGACGGGCGCGCCGACCTCCAGGCCGCCGACCGGCTCCACGCGCACGGTGGTCGGGTAGTAGTCGTCGGGCAGGGGCTCCGCGTAGATGTGGTAGCCCGCCTCCATCTCGACGCGCACGTTGAGCGTGCTCGCCACCTCCAGGGTGAGCTGCGGATCCGACAGGAAGGCGCTGAACCTGGCCCGCGGGACGCCCTGATCCGCCGCAGGCGCCTCCTCGTGGCGCAGCGCACGCCCCAGGGCCGAGTCGAGGATCGTGCCCGCCGAGGTCCGCGTGGCGTAGTGCTCGTTGAAGAACTTCTCCGTCACCACGCCGTCCGCGTCCACGACGTACGTGCCCGGGAACGGGAGGCCGTAGAAGCGGTCGGCGAGCGGCCCCTCCGGCTCGATGAGGGTGTTCAGGATGCCGAACTGCGTGATTACGGCCGAGTCGTCGTCGGCCAGCAGGTCGTACTCGATGCCGTGCTGGTCGCAGAACGCCGCCAGCTCGGAGACCGAGTCGTAGCTCACGCCGTAGATCTTGTAACCCGCCGCCTCGAAGTCTTCCAGTTGTCCCTGCAGCTCGACCAGCTGCGTCTGGCAGTAGGGTCACCACACCGCCGAGCGGTAGAACACGACGACGGCCGCGTGTCCGTCCCGGTCGGCGTGGAAGTCGATGAGCTCGCCGTGCTGGTTGGCCAGCGTGAAGTCCGGGAGGCGCTCGCCGAGCGCCGGTCCCGTCGGAAAGTCGGCCGATGCCGGGTAGCGCCGCGCCGGGAAGTCGACCGGGAGCCCCTCGACGGTCAGCCCGCGCTCGTCGGTGAAGGTCTCCTGCGGGTTGTCGAACGCCTCGTGGGCGCCGCGCACCTCCGCCGCCGCCGCGGGCGCTTCGACGGCGTCCTCGGCCGCGGGCGCGGGCGGCTCGCTGACGCAGCCCGTTGCCGCCAGCGCCGCGAGCGCGGCGCCGCAGGCCGCACGGCGCCAGCCGGGCTGCCACGTATCACGTTGCATCTGCATCCTCCGGTTCCGCTCCCGAACCACCCCGGGAGCCGCACGGTTTCCTGACGAACGAACGACCCGACAAGACGCTATTGCACTACGATAACGCCGGTCATGCCGCGTGTCCAATATGATGGATTGTGAAGGAAAGTGGGCTGCGTAACAGCGTTCGTGCCTTTTTCGCGGGAGTGCCAGTCATGTGGAGAAGGAGTCAGGTCGGAGTCTCGCTCGCCGTCGTCCTCGGAATCGCGCTGGCCGGCGCGGCAGGCCCGCCCGCTCCGCCCGGGGCAGAAGTCTGGTTGATGCGCCCTGCTGGTCAGGCGGCGTTGCCGTGACCCATTGAGCC
>CAYGCV010000211.1:0-7895 GCA_964348425.1 uncultured Vicinamibacteraceae bacterium
TCACCCCGCCGGGGCTGCCCCCGGAACCCCCGGGGGCCGCTTGCGGGGCCCCCTGCGCCCCGCGCGGCGCCCGCCGCGGCGGGGTGTGCGCGCCTCGGCGGCGTATGGGCTCAATCAGACTGGGCTTCGCCCGTTCGCTCGCGAAGCAGGCTGCGCACGACGAAGGCGACGTTGGCCGGCCGCTCCGCCAGCCGGCGCATGAAGTACGGGAACCACTCGCGGCCGAACGGGACGTAGACGCGCACCGGGTAGCCCCGGTCGCGCAGCTCGGCCTGCAGGTCGCGGCGCACGCCGAAGAGCATCTGGAACTCGAACCGGTCGGGTCCGATGCCGCGCTCGGCGGCGAAGCGGCAGGCCGCGTCGATGGCCTGCCGGTCGTGCGTGGCGATGGCGGGCGCGCGGCCCTCGGCCAGCAGCACCGGTATCAGGCTCAGGAACGCGTTGTCGACGTCCGCCCGATCCTGGTAGGCGACCGCGGAGGGCTCCTTGTACGCGCCCTTGCAGAGGCGCACGCGGGCGCCCAGCGCCACGACCCGCCGCAGGTCCGCCGCGGTGCGGTGGAGGTAGGCCTGCAGCACGACGCCGACGTTGCGCAGGCCCTCGTGCCAGACGGTCTCGAAGATCTCGAGCGTCGCGTCGACGGTCGCCGAGCCCTCCATGTCGATGCGGACGAAGCCGTCCCGCCCGGCGGCCGCGGCCAGGATGCGGCGCAGGTTGTCGGCGCACAGCGCGCGGTCGAGCTCCAGGCCGATCTGCGAGAGCTTCACCGAGATCTTGCAGGGCAGCCCCGCGGCGCCGACCCGCTCGATGATCTCGAGGTAGTCCTGCGCCGCGGCGCGCGCCACCTCCGCCGAGGCCACGTGCTCGCCCAGGTAGTTGAGCGTGTGGGTGAACCCCTGGCGGTCGAGCTCGCGCACGACGCCCATCGCCTCGTTGAGGGTCTCGCCGCCGACGAAGCGGCGGGCGAAGCCGTCGGGGCCCCGCATGCCGTAGCGCGAGGCGCCGGCCTTGAGCAGGCTGCTGCGCGCGAGTGCCAGGAAGAAGGCCCGCGACAACGCGTCCCGCATCGCGCGTCAGCCGCTCAGTGCGTCAGCGCGGAGCCCCCGCGATCGTGCACCAGATGGCGGACGCCGCGGGCGTAGTAGCGGAGGACGCCGCGCTGCCGGATGCGGTAGCGGTGGCCCTGGATGACGATGATGCCGCGCGTCGCCAGCGGCCCGGCCGCGGCGTCGAGCGCCTCGCGGCCGCTGCGGACGTCGAGGTTGGCGTCGGCCAGGCGCAGGATGTCGAGCAGTTGATCGATGCGCTCCTCGAGCTCCTGCCGGTCCAGGCAGGGGCGCATCGCGGCGGCCACCAGCGCCGCCGGCAGCACCTTGCCGAGCCGCCCTATCTCGGACCGCAGGCGCCGGGCGAGCTGCACCATCGAGCGCCGGCAGTCCGGGTCGTAGGCGCCGAGCGGAATCGGCGCGCCGAAGCTCACGACGGCCCGGCTCTGATACCCGACGGCGCAGCGCGCCATCTCGGCCACCTCGAGCGCGAACGGCCGCTGCCGGCGCTTGACCCCCTGGCGCGCCAGCACGGCGTCCTCGAGGACGAAGTCGTAGGCGACGGCGACGGGCACGACGACGGCGTCGGCGCGGCGCGCCTGCGCGGCCGCGTGCAGCAGGCCGGTCTTGAACGGCTTCAGCTCCCCGCTGTAGCTGCGCCCGCCCTCCGGGTACAGGAACAGATCGTGGCGCCGCAGCACCTCGGAGACGTACGCCTTGAGGGTGGCCAGATAGGCCGGATCCCGCATCTCGCGGCGGATCGGGATGGCGCCGGTCACGTGCCGGTGGAGGCAGCCGAGGGGGCCGCCGAACAGGTTGATGCCGGCGGCGATCACCGGCGGGCGCACGCGGTGGTCGTCGAGGACGATCGGCTGGACGAGATAGTCGAGATGGCTCTTGTGGTTCGAGGCGTAGATGACGCGCCGGCCGGCGCCGACCGCGGCCTGCGCGCGCTCGACGTGCTCCTGGCGGCGGTCGATCTTGCGCAGGATGGGATAGAGCGGATGCTGCAGGGCGCGGTACATCCGGTAGCGCTGGGTAGTCCGCAACTCGTGCAGATAGCCGTGCACGCGCTGCGCCGCCTGCCGCGCCGACTCGCCCCCGCCGCCCCGGAGGTAGCGCGAGACCTCCTGCCGTGAGAGCACCGCCGCGGTGATCTCATCCTGCCACACGGCCGAACTATAGCACGGGGATGCGCGGGTTCCGGACCGCCGATCCGGGGCGTTCCGCTCGCATATAATGGACTCGCTTGCCCACCCCAGCGCGACACTCCGAGGGCCCCACGCCCACGTTGCTCCCCCGCGTTGCCACGGCGCTGCTGCTGCTGTTCGTGTTCCTGATCGGCGTCAAGGGGCTGGGCTCCGGCTTCAGGCTGCTCGGCGAGGACCTCATCGGCAGCTTCTTCGCGGCCACCGAGAACCCGTTCGTCGGCCTGCTGGTCGGCCTGCTGGCCACCACGCTGGTGCAGAGCTCGTCGGTGACCACGTCGATGATCGTGGCCTTGGTGGCGGCGCCCGAGCATCCGCTGCCGCTCGCCAACGCCATCCCGATGGTGATGGGCGCCAACATCGGCACGACGGTGACCGCCACGGTCGTCTCGCTCGCCCACCTGGGACGCCGGGACGAGTTCGAGCGGGCGTTCCCGGTCGCCATCTGCCACGACACCTTCAACTACTTCAGCGTGCTCGTCCTGCTGCCCTTCGAGCTGGCGACCGGCTATCTCCGGCAGGCGGCCGTGTGGCTGGCCGGGACGCTGGGCGGCGTCGGCGGGGTCGCCTACGAGAGTCCGCTCGATGCCGCGCTGAGCGCGGGATTCGCGCCGTTCGTGGCGCTGGGCGGGGCCGTCTTCGCGGCGCCGCAGGGGCGGGCGGTGTTCCTCATCGCGGTCAGCGGGCTGTTCATCTTCTTCGCCCTGTTCCTGCTCGTGAAGGTGCTGCGGACCGCGCTCCACACGCGCGTCGAGAGCACGGTGAACGACGCCCTCGGGCGCAGCGCCGTGCTCGCGATGCTCCTCGGCGCGGCGGTGACGGTGATGGTGCAGTCGAGCTCCATCACCACGTCCGTGCTCGTGCCGCTCGGCGGCGCCGGCCTGCTGCGGCTGGAGCAGGCCTTCCCGGTCACCATCGGCGCGAACATCGGGACCACCGTCACGGCTCTGCTCGCGGCGCTGGCCGTCTCCGGGCCGCACGCCGCCGAGGGCCTGCAGATTGCCCTCGTGCACCTCCTGTTCAACCTCAGCGGGCTGGCCGTCATCTATCCCGTGCGGCGGATCCGGCGGGTGCCGCTCGACGTGGCGCGCGGGGTCACGCGCCTGGCGCTGCGGTCGCGCAAGCTGACGGTCGTCTGGGTGGCGCTGCTGTTCTACGGCCTGCCGAGCCTGTGCATCGCCATCGCGCGCTGGCTGCCGTGACCTGACGACATGGCGCGGACTTCCCAGGTGGTCGTCGTCGGCGCAGGCATCATCGGCTGCGCGGTGGCCTACGAGCTGGCGCGCCGCGGCGCCCGCGTGCAGGTGATCGATCGGCGCGAGGTGGGGCAGGGCGCCACCCAGGCGTCGGCCGGCGTGCTGGCGCCGTATCTCGAGGCGCACGAGCGGCCGCTGGTCGAGCTCGGCGCGCGCAGCCTGGCGCTCTACGACGAGTTCGTCGCCCGCGTCGTCGAGGACTCGGGCGCCGCGGTGCAGTACGTGCGCAGCGGCACGCTGGAGGTGGCGGACGGCGCGGCGTCGTTCGCCCGGCTGCAGGCCAAGGGGCGCGCGTACGGCGCGGGCGGGGTCCCGGTCGAGGTGCTCGCGGGGGCCGCCCTGCGGGAGGCCGAGCCGCGGCTCGCGGAGCACATCGCCGGCGGCCTGCTGGTGCATCCGCACGGGTTCGTCGGCGCGACCGACCTGGCCGGCGCCCTGCAGCGCGCGGCGGCCGCCCACGGCGTGACGTTCGTCACGGCGACCGCGGTGGCGCGGGTGTCGCGGCAGGGGGCCGGCCTGAGCGTGGAGACCGGCGGCGACGTGATCGCCTGCGAGCGGGTGGTGCTGGCGGCCGGGAGCTGGACCGGCCAGGTGGAGGTGGCGGACGGCGAGACGATTCCGGTGCGCCCGGTCCGCGGCCAGTTGCTGCACCTCGGCTGGCCGGCGCGGGCGCTCTCGCGCGTGGTCTGGGCGGCGCACTGCTACCTGGTGCCGTGGACGGACGGCACCGTCCTGGCCGGGGCGACGATCGAGGACGTCGGCTTCGAGGAGCGGGTCACGGTGAGCGGGGTGCGGCAACTGCTGGAGATGGCGCAGGCCATCATCCCGGGGGTGGGCGAGGCGTGGTTCCGGGAGGCGCGCGTCGGCCTGCGGCCCGCCACGCCGGACGAGCTGCCGGTCGTCGGACCGTCGACCCGCCTGCCCGGGCTGGTCTACGCCACCGGCCACTACCGCAACGGCATCCTCCTCGCGCCGCTGACGGCCGCGCTGGTCGCCGACCTGGTGCTCGACGGGAAGGACGATCCCGCGCTCGAGATCATGGTGCCGTCCCGTTTCGGCGGCTCCTGACCGCCGCCTTGCTGTAGCGGAGCCGCGTGGATTATCCTGTCGGACTGTTGCGCCCGCGGGCGGGCGCGCCCTACAGAAGAGCGAATGGCTGAGTTCTCTTGCGACCTGTTGATTGTCGGCGGCGGCGGCGCCGGGTTGCGCGCGAGCATCGCCGCGGCCGAGGCCAGACCGGATCTGGACGTCGCCGTGGTGTCGAAGGTGTACCCGATGCGCAGCCACACGGTGGCGGCCGAGGGCGGCGCCGCGGCGGTCATCAAGCCGGAGGACACCACGGACGCGCACGCCTACGACACCATATCCGGGGCCGACTGGCTGTGCGATCAGGACGTCGTCGAGGCGTTCGTCGAGGAAGCGCCGCGCGAGATGGTGCAGCTCGAGCACTGGGGCTGCCCGTGGAGCCGGGATGCGGACGGCACCGTCTCGGTGCGGCCGTTCGGCGGCATGAAGGTGAAGCGGACCTGGTTCGCCGCCGACAAGACCGGCTTCCACATGCTGCACACGCTGTTCCAGACGTCGCTCAAGTACAAGAGCGTCAAGCGCTACGACGAGTGGTTCGTCACGAAGCTGCTGGTCGACGACGGGCGCTGCCTGGGCGTGGTCGCCATCGAGATCGCCACCGGCCGCATCCACAGCATCGTCGCCAAGGCGGTGATCCTGTGCACCGGCGGCTGCGGCAAGATCTTCCCGTTCACCACCAACGCGAACATCAAGAACGGCGACGGGATGGCGCTGGCCTATCGCGCGGGCGCGCCGCTCAAGGACATGGAGTTCGTCCAGTACCACCCAACGGGACTCCCGCAGACGGGCATCCTGATCACCGAGGCCGCGCGGGCCGAGGGCGGGTGGCTGGTGAACAAGGACGGCTACCGGTATCTGCAGGACTACGACCTCGGCACGCCGGAGCCGAAGCCGGTGCTGCGGTCGATGGAGCTCGGGCCCCGCGATCGCCTGTCGCAGGCGTTCGTCAAGGAGCTCGAGCGGGGCCGCACGCTCGAGGGGCCGTACGGCGCCTACGTCAATCTCGACATCCGCCAGATCGGCGAGCAGGTCATCGACAAGCGGCTGCCGTTCGTGCGGGAGCTGTGCCTGAAGTACGCCAACATCGATCCGGTCCACGAGCTGATTCCCGTGCGGCCGGTGGTCCACTACATGATGGGCGGCGTGCATACGGACATCAACGGGGCGACGCCCATCGCCGGGCTGTACGCGGCCGGGGAGGTGGCGTGCGTGAGCCTCAACGGCGCCAACCGGCTGGGCTCCAACTCGCTGACCGAGTGCCTCGTGTTCGGCGCCCGCGCGGGCCGGGTGGCCGCCGAGTACGCGGACCGGGCGGAGGCCGCCGGCGGGGCCGTGAGCGCGCAGGTGCGCGACGAGGAGCGGCGGCTGCGCGGCCTGCTCGAGTCCAACGGCACGGAGCGCATCGCCAGCCTGCGCGCCGAGATGCAGACGGCGATGGAGGAGAGCGCGGGCATCTACCGCACCGGCGCCAGGCTCGAGCAGGGCACCGAGACGATGGGCCGCCTGCGCCAGCACGCGCGCAACCTCAAGCTCGACGATCGGAGCACCACGTTCAACACCGAGCTCGTCTCGGCGCTCGAGCTCGAGTACATGCTCGACCTCGCGGAGGTCATCCTGCGCTCGGCCCTCGAGCGGACCGAATCGCGCGGCGCCCACCAGCGGAGCGACTTTCCCGAGCGGAACGACGAGCGCTACCTGGCGCATTCGCTCGCCTACCGCGAGGCGGACGGCTCGGCGCGCATCGCGTATCTGCCGGTGACCATCACGCGCTGGCCGCCGGGCGCCCGCGTCTACGGAAGGTAGCGACATGGCGGAGACAATCAAGCTGACGGTGACGCGGTATCGGCCCGAGGAGCAGTCGGAGCCGACGTTTCAGTCGTACGAGGTCCCGTACAACAAGGACTGGGTGCTCCTCGACGCGCTGAACCACGTCAAGAACGAGATCGACGGCTCGCTGACCTTCCGCTGGTCGTGCCGGATGGGCGTCTGCGGCAGTTGCGGCATGATGGTCAACGGCGTGCCCAAGCTGACCTGCGCGGTGCCGCTGACCGACTACCGGCCGTCCGAGCCGGTGCGCATCGAGCCGCTGCAGTTCTTCCCGGTCATCCGCGACCTGGTGGTCGACATCACCAGCTTCCTGGGAAAGCTCTCGAGCGTCAAGCCGTGGATCATCCGCGACGACGTGGAGGCCACCGAGGTGGCCGAGTACCGCCAGTCGCCGGCCGAGCTCGACGCCTACAAGCAGTTCAGCATGTGCATCAACTGCATGCTGTGCTACTCCGCCTGCCCCGTGGTGGGGCTCGATTCGGAGTTCACCGGGCCGGCCGCCATCGCGCTCGCGCAGCGCTACAACCTCGACTCGCGGGACGCGGGCGCGGCGGAGCGGCAGGACGTCCTGAACGAGCACGAGGGCATGTGGGGCTGCACCTTCGTCGGCGAGTGCACGAAGGTGTGTCCCAAGAACGTCGACCCGGCGGGCGCCATCCAGCTCTACAAGATGGCGACCGCGACGGACTGGATGAAGTCCATGCTGCTGCCGTGGGGGGCGAAGTGAGCGACCCGTCCCAGGCGCCGACCGCCGAACTCAAGCTCTACCGCCGCCCAATGCCGTTCACGTGGTGGCTGCAGAACGCTACGTACTTCCGCGTTGTCGTGCGAGAGCTGACGTGCATCTTCGTCGGCCTGTTCGCCGTGCTGACGCTGGAGCTGGTGCTGGCGCTGGGCCGGGGGCCCGAGGCGTACGCCGCGTTCACGGCGCGGCTGGACAGCGCGGGGTACATCGCCTTCAGCCTGGTGGCGTTCGCGGCTGTTGTCTACCATGCCGTGACCTTTCTCGCGCTGGTGCCCAAGACGATGAGGGTGCGCCTGGGCGGCGAGCGTGTCCCCGACGGCGCCATCGCGGGCGCGCACTTCGCGCTCTGGGCGGTTGCGTCGCTGGTCGTCGCCTTCATCGTGCTGAGGGGCTGAGGGGACAGATGGCAAGGAAGGGGATAACGCCGTTCCTGTGGTTCCTGTTCGGGGGCGGGGGGATGGTGTCGGCGCTGCTGTTTCCGGTACACATCCTGCTCTTCGGCCTGGCGTTTCCGCTGGGGTGGCTCGAGGCGCCCAGCTACGAGTCGCTGCACGGCCTCGTCACGCATCCGATCACGCGGCTCTATCTCTTCGTGCTGATCTTCCTGCCGCTGTTCCACGCGGCGCACCGCTTCCTGTACACGGTCTGCGACCTCTTCCAGGTGCACGGCGACCGCCGGACGCCGATCGCCGTCGTCTGCTACGGCGCCGCCCTGCTGGGCACGGTC
>CAYGCV010000212.1:0-7858 GCA_964348425.1 uncultured Vicinamibacteraceae bacterium
TTGTATCGACCCGATATGCACGCAGATCGGAAGGGGTAAAGGAGTAAAGATTTATCGAGGCGTGGACGCCCATCGACGCCTCCGGCACGATGCTGGACGGGACCACCTTCGACGGCGTGGACGGGCTGCGGGAGGCGCTGCTGCGCCGCTCCGACCGGTTCCTCACGACCGTGACCGAGAAGCTGCTGACCTACGCGCTGGGGCGGGGGCTGACCCACTCCGACGCGCCGGCGGTGCGCGGGATCGTGCGGGCGGCGGCGGCCGAGGACTACCGCTTCGACGCCCTGTTGACGAGCATCGTGAAGAGCCTCCCCTTCCAGGCCCGCCGATCGGGCGGGCCGGCGGCGGAGGCAGCGACGCCGCGCATAGCCGCGGCACGGTAGCATCTGCCGGGGCTGCGCGCCCGTCGGGGCACGCCGGCGCGCGTCCGAGGATCGGGACTCGCGAGAAGGAGCACGGGCGTGATCATCACGAAGAAGACGCTCTCGCGGCGGACGGTTCTGCGGGGGCTGGGGGCGACGGTGGCGCTGCCGCTGCTGGACGCCATGGTGCCGCCCCTCACGGCGCTGGCGCGGACGCCGGCCACCCCCGCCCGGCGGCTCGGGTTCGTCTACATCCCGAACGGCGTGTCGATGAACCCCGAGGTGAACAACTGGAAGCCCGTCGGCACCGGCCGGGGCTTCGAGTTCTCCCCCATCCTGTCGCCGCTCGCGCCGCTCCGGGACCATGTCACGGTCGTGAGCGGCCTGGCGCAGCGGCAGGCGGAGGCGTTCAACGACGGCGGCGGCGACCACTCGCGCGCGAGCGCGGGCTACTTGAGCGGTGTCCACGCCGTGCAGGCCCAGGGGGTGAACGTGCGCGCCGGGACGACGGCCGACCAGGTCGCGGCCGTCACGGCGGGACGCGACACGCGGCTGCCGTCGCTGGAGCTGGCCGTCGACAGCGGCGACATGGTCGGCAACTGCGACAACGGCTACGACTGCGCCTACCTCAACACCATCTCCTGGCGGACGCCCACGACGCCGCTGCCGACCGAGCGGAACCCGGCCGTGGTGTTCGAGCGCCTCTTCGGCGACGGCGGCACCGCGGCCGAGCGGCGCGCGCAGGCGCACACGGACCGCAGCATTCTGGACGACGTGACCGCCGACATCGCCGCGCTGCAGCAGGCGGTGGGGCCGACCGACCGCGCCCGCGTCGACGAGTACCTGGAGGCGGTGCGCGAGATCGAGCGCCGGCTGCGGACGGCGGGCCGGGCCGCGGCCCGCGAGCTGCCGCCGTTCGAGCGCCCGACGGGGATTCCGGAGGACTTCGGCGAGCACGCGGCCCTGATGTTCGACCTGCAGTGGCTGGCCTACCAGGCGGACGTAACGCGCGTGACGACCTTCATGCTCGGGCGCGAGCTCGGGGGCCGGTCGTACCCCGAGCTCGGCATCCCGATGAACCACCACGGCCTCTCCCACCACCGGGACGACCCGGAGAACCTCGCGAACCTGGCGAAGATCAACACGTACCACGTGGAGCTGTTCACCACCTTCGTCGAAAAGCTCCGGTCGACGCCGGACGGCGACGGCAGCCTGCTGGACCACGTTCGACTGCTGTACGGCGGCGGGATCAGCAACCCGAACCAGCACGAGCATTTCGACCTCCCGATCGCGCTGGTGGGGGGCAGCGGGCGGCCGGGCGGACGGCATCTGGAGGTCGCCGAGACGCCGCTGGCGAACCTGCTGCTGGCGATGCTGGACTGGGCCGCCGTTCCGCTGGCCCGGCTCGGCGACAGCACGGGACGGCTCCCGCTCGAGCCCCTGTCGGGCGTCTGAGGACGGTTGGCGATGGGACCTCTGGGCTCGGCTCGTCAAGGTCGGACGGCTTGTCGGCCGCGGGCACGCGCCGGTTCTGCGCCGGCGGGGCCGCGGTGCCGGATGCGGTGGCCGCAGCGCCCACAGCCAGGGAGCGCGCAGCGCCCGCAGCCAGGGAGCGCGTTGCGCCCGCAGCCAGGGAGCGCGCAGCGCCCGCAGCCAGGGAGCGCGTTGCGCCCGCAGCGGGGGGCGGCGCAGCGCCTGCGCCGGTGGGCGGCGCCGCTCGTGGCCGTCGCCTGTCTGGGCGCCGCCCCGCGCGACCTGCCCCTCATCGAGGCCGTCAGGACGGGGTCCGCGGAGTCCGTCCGGGCTTTGCTGGAGCAGGGGCTGAACGAGGGACCGGACCAGCGGCTCGACCAGCGGATCGACGTGAACGCCGCGGAGGCGGACGGCACCACCGCCCTGCACTGGGCCGTGCAGGGGGAGCAGGCCGCGGTCGTCGAGATGCTGATCGCCGCGGGCGCGGACGTCACGGCCGCCAACCGCTACGGGGCGACTCCGCTCTCGCTCGCCACGCTCACCGGGAACGCCGGCGTCGTCGCGCAGTTGCTCGAGGCGGGCGCCGACGCCAACGAGGCCACCGTGGGCGGCCGGACGGCGCTGATGACGGCCGCGCGGACCGGCGACGTCGCCGCCGTCCACGTCCTCCTGTCCCACGGTGCGGACGCGCACGCGCGCGACCACACGCACGGCCAGACGGCGTTGATGTGGGCGGCCGCCGAAGGCAACGCCGGTGTCGTGAAGGCGCTGGTCCGGGCGGGCGCGGACATTCGTGCGCGCACGGAGCGCGGCTTCACGGCGTTCCTGTTCGCGGCGCGGGCGGGGCGCATCGCGGCGGCCCGCGCCCTGCTGGCGGCCGGCGCCGGCGTGGACGAGTCGCTGCCGAACGGCGTCACGCCGCTGCTGCTCGCGATCACGAACATGAACTACGAGCTCGCGGCGCTCCTGCTGCGCGCGGGCGCCGACCCGCAGTCGGACGCGGTGGGGTGGTCGGCCCTGCACCAACTGTCCTGGAGCCGCCGGCCGGCGATCGGGTTCAACAACCCGGAGCGGCTGCACCGGGACGACGTGGCCGCCCTGGACCTGGCCCGGCTGCTCCTGGCCGCCGGAGCGAATCCGAACGCGCGCATCCGCAAGGACCTGCAGGACGTCCCCCGGCAGCGGAGCACGGGGGGCACCGGCTCCACGCCGTTCTTCCTCGCCGCCCGGACCGGCGACGTCGACCTGATGCGCGTGCTCCTGGAGTACGGGGCCGATCCGTCCCTGCCGACCGCCAACTGCCGGACGCCCCTGATGGCCGCGGCCGGCGTCGGCGTCTCCCCCGGCGCCGATCCGGGCACCAACGAGGAGGCGCGCGCGGCGTTCACGCTGCTGCTCGACCTCGGCGGCGACATCCTAGCCGCGGACGCCGGGGGCGAGACCCCCCTCCACGGCGCGGCGGAACGGGGCGCCAACGAGATCGTGCAACTGCTCGTGGATCGGGGCGCCGACCTCGAAGCGGTCAACGAACGCGGCTGGACGCCGCTGACGATCGCGGAGGGGGTCGTGCGGGGCGTGGTCTTCAAGCAACAGCCGCACACGGCGGCCCTGCTGCGGCGCATGATGGAGGCCCGCGGGATCGGCACGACGGCGGCCGACGCCTGTCCGGCCTGCGACGAGGACGAATTCGACCCGTACAACCCGCCCGTGCGGGAGCCCTGCGCCGTCGAGTGACGGGAGCGGGAAGAACGAGCCGCGCCGCATCGTCGGTGTCGCCGGAGACGGGACGAACCGTTCGTGGAGGCGGCGAGAGGCTCGGGCCCGCGCTGCCCGTCGAGCACGACGTTCGCACGTGAACGAGGGCTCCTCCCGTCCCCCCTCAGCCGGCGGCCCCCGCCTCGCGCTCCCGCCGGTCGATATCCCGCAGCGCGTGGTAGGCCGAGTGGATGGCGCCTTCCTGCCAGCCGGGGTGGTAGCTGACCTGATCGCCGATCAGGTAGTGCCGTCCGACGGGCTCCTGGAGCGTGGGGTACTCGTTCCGCAGCGCCTCGTCCGTCCAGAGGGTCGAGCAGCCGAGCATGTGGTTCATCCGCGACCAGGCGACGCTGATGCCCCGCTCGACGTGCTGCCGGTAGTCGGGATGGACCTTCTCGCCCTGGACCAGCGCCGTCTCGATGCGCTCGGCCGGCGACATCCGGGTGAACCGCAGGCCGCGCCCGTCGTCGAAGGTGTAGGCCCCGAGAATCACGCCCTTGCTGCCGTGGATTCCGTGCGGGGGGTACCAGAGCTGGGTGATGTCCTGGTTGCTCCAGGAGATGCCCCCGTAGATCTGCTCGTCCTCCCAGAAGCGGCGCCGCGCCTGGAACGCCACCTTGACGTTCCTGCTCAGCGTGGGGGCGGACAGGGCGCGCACGTAGCGCGGGGGCAGGTTGTGGCGCAGGCCCCGCACCAGGTGGGCCGGCATGCTGTTGAGGCAGTAGTCGGCCCGGACCGGGCGCACGTCGCCCCGGGCGTCGGCGTACGCCACCTCCACGCCGCTCTCGCCCAGGCGGATCTCGCGCACGACGGCCTGGAGCTCGACGGCGTCCCCCACCCGGCGCAGGAAGGCGTCGACGATGCGATCCATGCCGCCCACGGGCTGCATCATCGGCGCGGCCTGGTCCACCATCTCGCCCCAGTGCATGTACTCGCGCCAGAAGTCGGCGTCGAGAAGCTCCGAGAACGCGCGCACCGGTTTCCGGACGCCGGGCGAGGTCATGCCGCCGCTGGCGTACCCGGCGCGGTCCGAGCCGCGGTAGGCGAGCGTCTCGTCGAGGTCGCCGTACACGCGCAGGAACTCCCGCAGCCGCTCCTGGTCGCGGGCGTCGAGACGGGCGTCGAGATCGCGCGGATGGACGGCCTTCGCGAGCAGCTCGGCCAGGAAGCCGCGGGCGTCCGTCATGTACTCCCGGCTGCGGATGGGCCGGCCGCCGAAGGCGGCATCGTCCTGGACCCAGGCGTTGCGGTTGTCGTTGACGAAGATCTCGAGGCGCACGCCGAACTCGCGGCAGTAGCGCAGCAGGTCCGCGTGGCTGGCGGGGATCCGTGCGGGGCCGGCGTTGAAGTAGAGGTCGGGGTGGTCGTCGAACTCGCAGGTCTGCCGGGCTCCCAGCTCGTCGACGACGTCGCCGCGCCGCAGGGTCAGGTTGCGTCCTCCCGCCCGATGGGACGCCTCCAGGACCGTGCAGCGATGGCCCGCCCTGCGCAGCTCGTACGCCGCGGTCAGCCCGGCGATGCCCGCGCCGATGACGACCACGTGGCGCGGCCGGCCCCCCGCGGGTCGGAGGGCGAGCTGGCCGGCCCGGGCCACCGGCCGCAGCAACCCCAGGGCGGTGGCGGCGGCGTGCACGGCGGCCGCCGCGCCGGCGGCGCCGACCGCGTGCAGCAACTGGCGGCGGGAGATGCGTCCGTCCATCGAAGGGTGCTCTGGCGAAGCCGCACTCTATCAGACAACGGACGCGCTCCCCCGGGTCCCTGGGCTACCGCGGCTCCGACCGCAAGACCACGGCAGGCACGACGAACATGTTCAGAGCCGTGGAGGACACCAGCCCGCAGACGATGACCACCGCCAGCGGAGCCTGAATCTCGCTGCCCGGCGCGCCCAGTCCGAGCGCAACGGGAAGCAGGGCCAATCCGGTCGACAACGCGGTCATCACGATCGGCACCAGGCGATCGGTCGAGCCGCGGACGATCGCCTCGCGCAGGTCGAGGTCCTGGTCTTCCTCGCGCAGCCGGCGGATCCGCGACACCAGCATGATGCCGTTTCGCGTGGCGATGCCAAACAGCGCAATGAAGCCGATCAGGGCCGCGATGGAAAGCACGCCGCCCCCCAGGAAGACCCCCGCCACACCTCCGATGAGCGCCAGCGGCAGGTTCAGCATGATGATCGCCGCGTCGCGCGTCGAGCCGAAGGCGCTGTACAGAATCAGGAAGATCCCGGCCACGGTCCCGGCGCCCAGCCCCAGCAGCAGGCGCTCGGCTTCCGCCTCGGCTTCGAACTGCCCGCCGTACTCGACGCGGTAGCCTTCCGGCAACGTCACTTCCGCCGCTACCCGCTCGCGAACGTCGGCCACGACGCTGCCCAGGTCGCGGCCCGCCACGTTCGCGGAGACGATGATCCGCCGCTGCGCGTTCTCGCGGCCGATGAAGTTGGGCCCGCGATCCTCCACGATCTCGGCCACGCTCCCCAGGGGCACCCGCGCCCCCGCCGGCATGTCGATCCGCGTCTGCCACATCGCTTCCAGATCCGTCAGGTCGGTCGAGGCATAGCGCAGCACCAGCGGCACGGCCAGTTGTCCGTCGATGATCTGTCCCACCCTGCGACCCAGCAACGCCGTTTCCAGGATGGATGCCGCCTGCCCGGCCGGCAGCCCGTGCCGCGCCAGCGCCGTACGGTCGAAGTCGACCCGCACCGTCGGAATGTCGGCCTGCGGCTCCAGCGCCACGTCCACGAGCCCCGGGATGCCCTGCACCGCCGCCAGGCTCCGGGTCCCCAGCTCCCGCAGCACGGAGAGCTCCGGCCCGAAGACCTTGACCGCGATGTTGGTGCGTGCCCCGGACAGCATGTGATCGATGCGATGCGAGATCGGCTGCCCGACGGTGATGCTGGTACCGGGCACGAGCGACAGCCGCTCGCGAATCTCCTCCAGCACGACGTCCTGCGGCCGGCCGCCTGTCGTCAGCCGCACGTCGATCTCGGCCGACTCGACCCCCTGGACGTGCTCGTCCAGCTCCGCCCGCCCCGTGCGCCGCGCGGTCGCCGCTACCTCCGGCACGTCCAGCAGCAGGCGTTCGATGGCGCTTCCCAGCGCGTTCGATTCCTCCAGGCCCGTGCCTGGCAGCGTCACCGCGCTTATCACCAGGGCGCCCTCGTTGAACGCCGGCAGGAAGGCACGTCCCATTCTCGGTATCGCGGCCAGGGCCGCGACGAGCAGCAGGCCGGCGACGCCGATCACCAACGCCGGCCGCCGCAGCACGCTCGCCAACAGCCCGCCGTACGCGCGCCGCAGCCACGCGGCCAGCGCGGGCTCGCGACCCTCCCGGATGCGCCGCTCGCTCGGCAGCAGGAGCGCACACAGGGCCGGCGTCACGGTCAGCGCCACCACCAGCGACGCGCCGAGCGCGATCAGGTACGCAAGCCCCAGCGGTTGCAGCAGGCGACCTTCGACACCCGCCAGAAAGAACAGCGGCAGGAAGGCCAGTATCACTATCAGGGTTGCGTAGACGATCGACGCCCGGATCTCCCGACTGGCCCGATAGACCACCTCCAGCACGGGCCGTCGCGACGCTGCCGGCAGCGCCCCGTTCTCTCGCAGGCGGTTGACCACGTTCTCCACGTCGACGATCGCGTCGTCCACCAGAGCGCCCACCGCGATGGCCATGCCTCCCAGCGTCATGCTGTTGATGGACAGGCCCGCCAGCCGCACCCCGACGACGGCGGCCAGCAGCGACAGGGGGATGGCCAGCAGGGTGATGGCGCCGGCCCGCAGGTTCGCCAGAAACAGCAGCGTCACGAGGACTACGAGCAGCGTGCCGTCCCGCAACGCTCCGTTCAGGTTGGCCAGCGCCAGCTCGATGAAGTCGGCCTGGCGGAACAGTCGCCCGTCGAGCCTCATGCCGGCCGGCAGATCCTCCTGAATCTCGTTCAGGACGCCGTCCAACTCCCGGGTCAATGCCAGCGTGTTGACGTCCGGCTGCCGGTGGATGCCGAGAATGACCGCCGGCTGCCCGTTGCGCGAGCCCTCGCCCCGCTTGAGCGACCGTCCCATCCGCACGTCCGCCACGTCCCGCACCCGAATCGGACGGGTGTCGTGGGTGGCGATGACGGTGGCGCCAATCCCCTCGGCGTCGCGCGCGCGGCCGGCTCCGCGAATCAGGTACTCCTGCCCGCCGGTGCGGCGGAATCCGGCCGACGTGTCGCGACTCGCGCGGCGCAGGGCCTCCTCGACCGCGCTCAGGGCGACGCGGTAGTCGGCCAGCCGCTC
>CAYGCV010000213.1:0-7852 GCA_964348425.1 uncultured Vicinamibacteraceae bacterium
CGCCTCGGCGGGAGCGGCGCGGGGCACAGGGGTCCCCGCAAGCGGACGCCGGGGGTTCGGGGCAAAGCCCCGTCTGATTGAGGTCCCCGTGAAGATTCACGAGTACCAGGCGAAGATCCTGTTCACGAAGCACGGCCTGGCCGTGCCGCGCGGCGAGGTTGCGTTCACGCCGGCCGAGGCGCGCGGGGTGGCGGAGCGTCTCGGCGGCCGCGTCGTCGTCAAGGCCCAGATCCATGCCGGGGGGCGGGGCAAGGGCGGCGGCGTGCAGGTGGTCGCGAACGCGGGCGAGGCCGAGGCGGCGGCGCAGGCCCTGATCGGGATGACGCTCGTGACGCCGCAGACCGGTCCCGAGGGTCGCCGCGTGTCGCGCGTGCTGGTCGAGGAGGCGCTCGACATCGAGCGCGAGCTGTACCTCGGGTTGCTGGTCGACCGCTCGGCGGCGCGGCCGATCATCATGGCCAGCGCGGCCGGCGGCATGGAGATCGAGCAGGTCGCGGCCGACACGCCGGAGCTCATCCTGCGCGAGGAGATCGACCTCGGCGTCGGCCTGTCCGCGTTCCAGGGACGGCGCCTGGCGTACGGCCTGGGCCTGACGGGTCCGACGGTGAGCCGGGCCGTGCGGGTGATGCAGGCGGCGTGCGCCGTCTTCCGCGAGAACGACGCCTCCCTGGTGGAGATCAACCCCCTCGTGGTGACGGCGGCCGGCGACGTGCTGGCGCTCGACGGCAAGGTGTCCCTCGACGACAACGCGCTGTTCCGGCATCCGGAGCTGCGGCAGCTCCGCGATCTCGCCGAGGAGGAGGAGCTCGAGATCGAGGCCTCGAAGCACGCGCTGAACTACATCCGGCTCGACGGCACGATCGGCTGCATGGTCAACGGGGCCGGGCTGGCGATGGCGACCATGGACATCATCAAGCTCGCGGGCGGCTCGCCGGCGAACTTTCTCGACGTCGGCGGCGGCGCCAATGCCGAGCAGATCCGCAACGCCTTTCGCATCCTGATGTCCGACGCCAACGTCAAGGCCGTGCTCATCAACATCTTCGGCGGGATCCTGCGCTGCGACGTGCTGGCCGCGGGCGTCATAGCCGCCGTGCAGGAGCTGGCGGTGGCGGTACCCGTCGTCATCCGCATGGAGGGCACGAACGTGGAGCAGGGCAAGCAGATGCTGCGGGAGAGCGGTCTGAACTTCACGACCGCCGACGCGATGGACGAGGCGGCCGAGCGGGTCGTTGCGCTCGCCGGCGCAGCCGGTGTGGCGCGCTGAGCGCGCCGGAGTGAACGCTGCCGATGTCCGTTCTCATCGATCGCGGCACGCGCCTGCTCGTCCAGGGGGTGACCGGGCGGGAGGGCGCATTTCATGCCCGGCAGGCGGCCGAGTTCGGAACCACGGTGGTCGGCGGCGTCACGCCGGGCAAGGGGGGGACGACTCACGACGGCTGGCCGGTGTTCGACACCGTGCAGCAGGCCGTGCGCGAGACCGGCGCGAACGCGTCGGTCATCTTCGTCCCGCCCGCCGTGGCCGCGGACGCCATCCTGGAGGCGGCCGACGCGTCCATTCCGCTCGTCGTCTGCATCACCGAGGGCATTCCCACCCTCGACATGCTGCACGTCGTCCGCTTCCTCGAGGACCGGCCGACCCGGCTGATCGGCCCCAACTGTCCCGGCATCATCTCGGCCGGGGCGGCCAAGGCCGGCATCATTCCGGGGCACATCTGCCGCGAGGGCCGCGTGGGCATCGTCTCGAAGAGCGGGACGCTGACCTACGAGGCGATTCACCAGCTCACGCGCCTCGGCCTGGGGCAGACCACCTGCATCGGGATCGGCGGCGACCCGTTGATCGGGACCAGCTTCGTGGATGCGCTGCGGCTGTTCGCCGCGGACGAGGCCACCGAGGCCGTCGTGCTGATCGGCGAGATCGGGGGCACGGCGGAGGAGGAAGCCGCGGCCTGCGTACGCGACGAGTTCGCCAAGCCGGTGGTGGGCTTCATCGCCGGTCAGACGGCGCCGCCGGGCCGGCGCATGGGGCATGCCGGCGCCATCATCTCCGGCGGTCAGGGAACCGCGGCCGAGAAGATGGCGGCGCTCGCGGCGGCGGGCGTCACGGTCGTCAGGAGCCCCGCCGAGATCGGCGCCGCGGTGGCCCGGCGCCTCGGGGCTAAGCCCGTGCTAGAATAGGGAGTTTTCTATTTCCATGTCTTGTATCCATGGATGGCGAGGCCGCGCATGGCGCCTTCTGACGTAGCCGTACTCGACGCTCCCGCAGCGCATCTCACCGAGCGGATCGTCAACGATTTCAGCATTCAGGTTGCCACCGTCAACGGATCGGGCAGCCAGACGGCGAACCTGGTGCTCCTGCGTTCCATCTTTCGGATGGGCGTTCCCGTATCCGGCAAGAACCTGTTCCCGTCGAACATTGCCGGCCTGCCCACCTGGTTCACGATTCGGGCGAACAAGGACGGCTACATCGCCCGCAAGGCCGGCATCGACCTGCTCGTGGCAATGAACGCGGAGACGGCGCGCGAGGACGTGCTCGCGCTCGATCCGGGCGGCGCGGTCGTCTACGACGAGCCGCTGGGGCTCGACGCCCTGCGCGACGACCTCGTCTTCTATCCGGTTCCGTTCGACAAGCTGGTGGCGGGCGTGTGCACCGACGCGAAGCTGCGGCGCCTGGTCCGCAACATGATCTACGACGGGGTGCTCGCCAACCTGCTGCAGATCGACATGCGGCACATGGAGGCCGCCCTCGAGAAGCAGTTGGGCCGCAAGCCGAAGGCGGTGGCGCTGAACCGGGGCGCGCTCGACGCCGGGTTCCGGTTCGCGGCGGAGAATCTCGAGAAGCGCGACCGGCTGGTCGTCGAGCCGATGGACGAGACGCGCGGCCTCATCCTCATCGACGGGAACGCCGCCGCCGCGCTGGGCGCGCTGATGGCCGGCGTGACCGTGGTCACCTGGTATCCGATCACGCCGTCGTCGTCGCTGTGCGAAACGCTCATCGACTACCTGCGCAAGTACCGCATCGACGAGGAAACCGGCCAGGCGACGTTCGCCGTCGTGCAGGCCGAGGACGAGATTGCGGCGCTCGGCATGGCGATCGGCGCCGGCTGGGCGGGCGCGCGCTCGATGACGTCGACCTCCGGGCCCGGCATCTCGCTGATGGCCGAGTTCTCCGGGCTGGCCTACTACGCGGAGGTGCCGGCCGTCATCTTCGACGTCCAGCGGGTGGGGCCGTCGACGGGGCTGCCGACCCGCACCGCCCAGGGCGACGTGCTGACCACCGCCTTCCTCTCGCACGGCGACACGCGGCACCTGATGCTGTTTCCGGCGTCGGTGGAGGAGTGCTACTCGATGGCGAGCGATGCGTTCGACCTCGCCGAGCGCTTCCAGACGCCGGTGTTCGTGATGAGCGATCTCGACCTGGGCATGAACACCTGGATGTCGAAGCCCTTCGAGTACCCTTCGAAGCCGCTCGATCGCGGCAAGGTGCTCGACGAGGAGGCGCTCGAGCGGATCGGCAGGTTCGGTCGCTACCGGGACGTCGACGGCGACGGCATTCCCTACCGGAGCCTGCCCGGCGACGGCATGCCCGCGTTCTTCTGCCGGGGGTCCGGGCACAACGAATCGGCGCAGTACAGCGAGCGGCCGGACGACTACCAGCAGAACGTCGAGCGTCTGGCGCGCAAGTTCGAGACGGCGCGGCACTGGTTGCCGGAGCCGGTGGTGACCATCAACCGCAAGGCCTCGATCGGCATCGTCGCCTACGGCACCACGCACTGGGCCGTCGTCGAGAGCCGCGACCAGTTGCTCGCCGAGGCGGATCTGCACACCTCCTACTACCGGGTGTGCGCCTATCCCTTCCGCGCGGCGCTGGCGTCGTTCATCGAGCGCTACGAC
This sequence comes from uncultured Vicinamibacteraceae bacterium, assembly GCA_964348425.1. Lineage (GTDB taxonomy): Bacteria > Acidobacteriota > Vicinamibacteria > Vicinamibacterales > UBA8438 > JAAXGX01. Next base: position 3,892 of record CAYGCV010000213.1, read on the forward strand.
CGGGTCTACGTCGTGGAGCAGAACCGTGACGCGCAGATGCTGAGCCTGATGAAGCTCGACGTGCCGACCGACCTCGCCAGCCGCCTGCGCAGCGTGCTGCACTACACCGGCAACCCGGTCGACGCCCGGACGATCACCGACAGCATCCTGATTCAAGAGGGCTACCGCGCCGAGAAGACCGGGGCTCAGCCGGTCCGGCTGCCGCGCAGCGCGGGCGTGGGCGGAGAGTAGGACACTCGGAGAGGGACGATACCGTGGCGAGCGTCGCACCACCGGAACAGCGGAAGAACGTCAACAGGATCGGGCTCGTATCGAAAGAGTACCGGGGCACGAAGACGACGTTGTGCGCGGGCTGCGGCCACAACGCGATATCGGAACGGATCATCGGCGCCTGCTACGAGATGGGGGTCGATCCGGGCCAGGTCGTGAAGCTGTCCGGCATCGGCTGCTCCAGCAAGAGCCCGGCCTATTTTCTCGGGTCCGCCCACGGGTTCAACGCCGTGCACGGCCGGATGCCCTCCGTCGGCACCGGCGCCCTGCTGGCCAACCGCAAGCTGATTGCGCTCGGCGTGAGCGGCGACGGCGACACGGGGGCCATCGGCATCGGCCAGTTCGTGCACCTCATGCGGCGCAATCTGCCGATCATCTACATCATCGAGGACAACGGGTGCTACGGCCTCACGAAGGGGCAGTTCTCGCCGACGGCCGATCTGGGCTCGACGCTCAAGACCGGCGTCGTCAACGACCTGCCGCCGATCGACACGTGCGCGCTGGCCGTCGAGCTCGGGGCGACGTTCGTCGCGCGCTCGTTCTCGGGGGACAAGAAGCAGCTCATGGCCATTCTGAAGGCCGCGCTGAGCCATCGCGGCACGGCCATGATCGACGTCCTGTCGCCGTGCGTCACGTTCAACGATCACGAAGGCTCCACGAAGAGCTACGCCTACGCCAAGGCGCACGAGGACCCGCTCGAGGACATCAGCTTCGTGCCGTTCTTCGAGGACATCGCGGTCGACTACGAGCCGGGCACGACGCAGGCCGTGCCGCTGCACGACGGATCCACGCTGTATCTCACGAAGCTCGACGAGGCGTACGATCCGCTCGACCGGCTGCAGGCCCTGCGCGTGCTGAACGAAACGCGGCGGCGCGGCGAGTTCGCCACCGGGATCATCTACGTCGAGCCGGACCGCGACGATTTCCTGACGATGCTCAATCTGGTGGACGAGCCGCTCGCGCAGCTTCCGCAGGCGCGTACCAGGCCGCCGAAGGCCGCGCTCGCCGAGATCATGGAGTCGCTGCGGTAGGAGCTTCAGCGCGATGCAACGGACGCTGGCGATCATCAAGCCCGACGCGGTCGAGCGGCAGCTCATCGGCGCGATCATCCAGCGGGTTGAGGGCGCCGAGTTGCGCATCAAGGCGATGCGGCTCGCGCACCTGACCAGGTCGGAAGCCGAGGGGTTCTACGCCGTGCACCGGGGCAAGCCGTTCTTCGAGAGCCTGACCAGCTTCATGTCGTCCGGCCCGCTCGTCCTGCTGGCGCTCGAGGCGCCCGACTGCATCGCCCGCTGGCGGCGCCTCATGGGCGCCACGGATCCGGCCCGGGCCGAGCGCGGAACGCTGCGGCGGGAGTTCGGACGGACGATCGAGCAGAACGCGACGCACGGGTCGGATGCGCCCGAGACGGCGGCGTTCGAGCTGGACTACTTCTTTCCTTCCCTGGCATCCGACGGCCGCTAATCGGCTCACGGGGATGGGAAGGATGCTGCTGGTCGCCGGGCTGCTGCTGGCCGGCGCCGGCGTGCTGGTGATGGCCGGCGTGCCGCTCGGCCGCCTGCCGGGCGACTTCGTGTACCGGAGAGCCGGGACGACGATCTACGTGCCGATCGCGACGTGCATCCTCGTCAGCGTCGTCCTCTCGCTCGTCACGCTGCTGATGCGGCGCTAGGAGCATGACCACCGGGGGCAGCGGCTGTCTTGACCCGAGTTCGGCCGTCATAGTACGATTTGGAATTGGAGGGCAGGTACCCGGCCTCCTTATCCCCAGACGCTCGGATAGCTGATACCCGATGAAAAAGCTCGACGAGCGCGAAGCTGCGCCCGCCCGCAGTCCGCTTGCCAACGCCCCTGCGCTCGCCGTTCAGTTCTTCCTGATCCCCCTGGCCGTGGTTGGCGCGGTCGTGCTCATCTACGGCGGGTTCCGCATGCTGGTGATCGACGAGCGGACGCCCGAGGAGTTTCTCAACGACGTGCGGGTCGGCGGGCGCGACCGCCGCTGGCCGGCCGCGTACGAGCTGTCGCGGTTGCTGGACACGCCCGGCATCGAGAGCCGGCATCCGGATCTGGGGCCGGCCCTCGTGCAGGCCTTCGCCGACTCGGCCGGCGACGACCCCCGCGTGCGCCGCTATCTGGCGCTGGCGGTGGGGCGGCTTCGCAGGCAGCCGCCCGGCGCGCTCGAGACGCTGGTCGAGGCGCTGGACGATCCCGATTCCGAAACCCGCATCAGCGTCATCTGGGCCCTGGCGTCGATTGGCGATCCGTCGGTCGTCGACGAGATCGAGGCGATGTACCTGTCCGAGGACCCGGGCGTGCGCAAGATGACGGTGTACGCGCTCGGCGTGCTGCCGGCCGACGAGCGTGCCGCCACGCTGCGCAACGCGCTGGACGACGCCGCGCCCGACGTGCAGTGGAACGCCGCGGTGGCGCTCGCACGCCACGGCCGGAGCGACGGGCTGCGGGTGCTTGGCCGGATGCTCGACCGCGAGTACGTGCAACGCAACGTCGACCGCACGTCCAGCCTGGACAGCGGCGTGGATCCGGTCGCCGAGGTGATGGTCAGCGGTCTGCAGGCCGTCGGGGCGCTCGGGGCGTCGCAGCTCCACGACCGGGTGGCCGAGCTGAGCCGCAGCGACGCCAGCCTGCGCGTGCGGGAGGTGGCCTTGCGCACGCTCGAGCTGCTGGAGCCGGCGGTGGCGGACGGCAACGCAGTGGGGAACCACGGTTGAGACACCGTGTGCTGGAGGACGACAACTGAATGGCTGACGAGCAGAAACCTCAAGTAGCACCCGCGTCCGGGGCGGCGGCGCCCGCGGCGCCGAAGCCCGCGCTGGCGCGCAGGACGACCAGCGCCGCGGCGGGCAAGGCGCCGGCGAAGCCGTCGCGGGCCCCGGACGATACCTCGCCGTTGATGTCGCGCCGGGGCTGGCTCGGACTGTCGTGGGGGGCGTTCACCGCGGCGACCGCCGGGTGTCTGGCGGCGACGGGCCGCTTCATGTTTCCCAACGTGCTCAACGAGCCGCCGCAGCAGTTCACCATCGGCTTCCCGGACGAGTATGTCGACGGCGTCGACGAGCGCTGGAAGGACCGCTTCGGCGTCTGGATCATCCGCACGCCGTTCGACGTCGTGCACGAAGCCTCGGGCTTCTACGCGCTCTTCTCGATCTGCACCCATCTCGGGTGCACGCCGAACTGGCTGGCGGCGGAGAACAAGTTCAAGTGCCCCTGCCACGGCAGCGGGTTCCGGCCGACCGGCGTCAACTTCGAGGGGCCGGCCCCGCGGCCACTCGAGCGCACCCGCATCGTCCTGGCGGAGGACGGTCAGATACTGGTCGACAAGAGCCGGAAGTTTCAGAGTGAGCTCGGGCAGTGGACGGATCCCGAGTCGTTCCTCGAGGTGTAGACGACGCCATGGCCCGAACCGAGACGATCAAGCCGCAGGAGGGCGCGCTCGTCCGCGCCTGGAACTGGCTGACCGCGACGCAGATCTGGACATCGATCTTCCGGCACAACGCCCCCATCAACGACCGCAACCGCGTGCTGGTGATGCTGTCGAACGTCTTCCTGCACCTGCATCCGGTGCGCCTCAAGAAGCACGGCGTCCGGCTGCGCTACACCTGGTGCATGGGCGGACTGAGCTTCTTCCTGTTCCTGGTGCTGACGTTCACCGGGCTGCTGCTGATGTTCTACT
>CAYGCV010000214.1:0-7842 GCA_964348425.1 uncultured Vicinamibacteraceae bacterium
GCGCCCGACCTGCAGGGCGTGTGGGACTTCCGCAGCCTCACGCCGATGGAGCGCCCCGCCGAGCTGGCGGACCAGGAGGTGTTCACCGCGGAGGAGGCGGCCAGCTTCTCCGAGGAGGTCATCCGCGAGCAGAGCCGCGACCAGGCGGACGTCGAGGCGCAGGCCGCGACCGGCCGCGTGGTGCCGTACAACGACTTCTGGTTCGACTGGGGCTCGTCGGTCACGACCGACCGCACGTCGCTGATCGTGGAGCCGCGTGACGGGCGGATCCCGGCCCTGACGGCGGCCGCCGAGCGGCGGGTCGCGGCCCGCGAGGCGGCCCGCGCGGGCGTCGGCCGCGACGAGGTGGCGCCGGGCGGCTGGATCGACGAGCTCAGCCCGTCGGTGCGCTGCATCACGGGGTTCAACCAGGGGCCGCCGATGACGCCGAGCGCCTACAACAACAACATGCAGCTCTTCCAGACCGAGGACCATGTCGTGATCCTGAACGAGATGGTCCACGACGCGCGCGTCGTCCCGCTGGACGGGCGGCCGCACCTCCCCGCGGACCTGCGGCAGTGGATCGGCAGCGCGCGCGGCCACTGGGACGGCGACACGCTGGTGGTCGAAACCATCAACCGCCGCGACGAGTCCTTCCGGGACTCCACCCGGTACCTGCATCTGACCGAGCGGTTCACCCGCGCGGACGAGAACACGCTCGTCTACGAGGTGACCCTCGATGATCCGACCACGTGGACCCAGCCGTGGACCTTCGCGGTGCCCATGGTCCGGAACGCGGGCGAGGTGTACGAGTACGCCTGCCATGAGGGCAACTACTACATGGCGAACATGCTTCGCAACGCACGCGCCGAGGAGACGGCGGCCGCGAAGTAGGCGTCGCCACGCGCCGGCTGTCCCGCACCTGATCGCCGAGCCGCCCGCGCCGCGGCGCGGGCGGTCCGACGACAGGAGGTCTTCCATGGGTCGAGTGATTCGCGCGGCGGTACTGCTGACGATCGCGTCGGGGATGTCGGGCGCCGGGCCGGCCGTCCCGGCCCAGGCCCCGGAAGCGGTGATCTCGCTCGAGGGCGTCGGCGCCCTGCACGTCCCCACCGGACCCGACTCGCGCCCGCGGTCGGTAGACGACATCGAGGCGTCGCGCCTGGCCGCGGAGGCCGGCCTGCGCGCCGTCCTGCTGAAGAACCACTTCACGATGACCGCCGACCGGGCGGCGCTCGCGATGGGCCAGGTCGACGGCCTGGAGATCTTCGGCGGGCTCGTCCTCAACCGGGCAGTCGGCGGCATCAACCCGGAGGCGGTCCGGCAGATGGCCACGTTCTCCGGCGGCCGCGGGAAGGTCGTCTGGCTGCCGACCTTCGACGCCGAGCACGCCGTCACGCGGGCTGGCGGCGACGCAGGCTTCGTCTCGGTCCTCGAAGACGGCGAGCCGCTGCCGGCCGTGCTGGAAGTCTTCGAGCTCCTCGCCGAGCACGACCTGACGCTCGCGATGGGCCACTCGTCGCCGGGGGAGGTGCTGCGGCTGCTGCCGGAAGCCAAGCGCCTCGGCGTGCCCCGGATTCTCGTGACGCACGTCTTCGGTCAGGACGCCACCCGCGAGCAGATGCGGCAGATGGCCGACGAAGGCGCCATCATGGAGATCGACTGGCTGGCCGTGTACTCCGGCAGCCTCACCATCGAGGACTACGTCGGGGCCATCCGCGACCTCGGCGCGGAAGCCTTCTTCATGTCGTCGGACCTCGGGCAGGAAGGCAACCCGGTGCATCCCGACGGCCTGCGCGACTACATCCGCGCCATGCTCGACGCCGGCATCACCGAGGCGGAGATCGACATCATGGCCCGGCAGAACCCGGCACGGCTGCTCGGGCTGGATCCCTGGTAGGACGTCCTACTCGCCAACTGAACCGGACTCCTCCCGCGAACCCCGCTTGGCGGGCAAACCCAGCACCCGCCGCCCGCCCTCCCGCTCCCGACGCTGGAAATAGGCGGCCAATCGCTCGATGTCGTATCCATGTTCCCGGGCCATGTCATCCTTGATCCGCCACAGCTCCTCGATGATCTCATCCGCCATCTTCGAATCCTCCCATGAGCTCGCGCGGCGTGCAGATTTCCGGCACGGCGTGTCCATACTCGGCGCAAACCCGTCGCATGACCGGCTTGGCTTCCGCGTTGTCCAGATGCCGAAAGTTCCACGTCAGAAGATAGTCAACGCCGTGTACGGCCGCCACGGCAACGTGCAGCGCGTCGTTCTCGGCCCTGGCCGGCAGCGCACGTCCGCCAATCAATCCACTGGACAGCTCGACCGCCGCCTCCGTGATCGGCAGGAGTGGTATGTCGGACAACGCCGCCAGCCGCCGCGCCCGCGCCTCCCGGTCTCCCTTGCCTGCCTCCTCGATCGTGACGCTGGACGCGCGGAGATCGAAGCGGCTCCTCTGCATCTCCCACCAGTCGACAGTGACCTTCTGCCACGCGGCCGCCAGCAAGTCGCCCGTGGGCCGCGCCGTCAAGTAGGACACGACCGACGTCTCGATATAGACCGTCTTCTTGTCCATCGACTCTCGGCCCTCGTCATCCATCCCGAGACCCTCACGCCGCCAGCCGGACTCCTGGCGATCCGCAGTTCCTCGTGCGGCAACCGCTCAAGTTCTACTGTTGGAGGGCCGCTGCAAGCGCGCGCTCACGCCGTACGGGCTTCCAGTGACGTCAGGAATCCGCGTACGCCATCCAGGGCGGCGTGATCGAGATCCCAATACCCCTTCCTGGCCGCCACGCCCACGCTCACGTGCGGGTCCGGCTTCGTCGCCAGATACGCATGCGCACGCGCCTTGTCCGGGCGACGAATGGGCTCGTCGGAATTCTTGACACACCGAAAGAAATCGGCGATACAGCGATCGACGGCAGTGCCGGCGAACGTCTCGCACAGCAAGGTTTCGAGCATCCCCTCTCGATCGCCACCCGGCAATATGAGCACAGCTACAGCCGGTCCGCCGGCATCCGGGTCGGTAAATTGTGCAGGACGTGCGGGCACCGGCAGTCCGGCGTTGTCGAGAGCGGATCGCATACTCTGAAACGCCCTCTCGGCCGTCCCGGCAGGATCGTCGGATGTCTCAGCATCACGAACGATGCCAAGCCGCCGGACGTTTCGAAATCCCGGTGCCGACACGAGCCCTGCCAGATACGGGCGCAGTTGCCGCACTCCCCCGAAGTCCCTGACCCTGACATCCGCCAACTCCAGATGCTCGCGGAGCGTATCGAAGAAGTTGCGCGCATCCTTGCCCTCGACCAGCAGCAGAATTTCGTGCTCGACTCGTTCGGGCTTCGTGGTCACCGAACCTCCAGGTTGTGGCGAATCGCACCTTCGATCGCCTCCGGCTCGTAGGTCATGCAGCGGTTCACACCATCGTCCACCTCGAGCCGATGCAACCGGAACCCGTCTGCCCCCAGGGCCTCGTAGGCCGCCTCTACGCATTCGAAGCTGTGCGTCGTGGCGAACACCTGTACATCGAACTGCTCGGCCACCTTCCCCACAATCCGCCAGACGTCCGGCAGGACCGAGTGGTGCAGCCCATTCTCGATCTCGTCCACCAGTAGCACGCCGCCCGGCACCGCCCCTGCAGCCAGCACGATGCGTGTGACGTGCGTCATACCCGCCCCCATGGCCGGCAACGGCACAAGTTCGCGCAGCCCGATGTCGACCCAGATCATTGGCGCGCCGCTCGACGAGTTGTCCTCTATGCCCTGCAACCTGGGCTCAACGGTATGAAGTGCTTCGAGAAGCAGCTCCCCGCGCTTCTGCCTTCGCAACTGGCCCAGCAGAATGGCATCGTTCTTGGTATTACCACCTCCTGGTTGCAGAATCGACCCGTTGAACGGAACGTAAGTATTGCTTTGCTCGAATTTGATCTCGGTTGCCGTCTCGCGGGCTTCGCTCTCGAGCGTTCCCGCCACGGGATCCACGTATCTGAACTTGAGCACACGTTCGCCGGAACGATTCCGCATGAACGCGTCCTTTTCTCCGTCGCGAGGAATCTCCGACGTGATCGACCGCCCGAGAGCAACTGCCAGCTCCATGTCACCGACCAGTGAGTGGCAGCCGGAAATCGTTACCCGACTATCCGTCTCCAACCCGAAGAAGAAGGAGGTCCATACGGTCTCCGAGATGGACGTCGGCACCTCGGTAGTGGGCTCCAGGCGGACCATGTGCCTATTGAGCGCGAGACGACAGTCTCCCCCGGAGCCAAGCAAGAGAACTGCTTCGAGGAGAGTCGTCTTGCCTACGTTGTTCTTGCCGGTCAACAGGTTGACGCGGCCGAATCTCTGGATCTCCAGGTCCCTGAGACCGCGGAGATTACGCACATGCAATTGTTCAAGCACAGGTCGTCGCTCCACGCTGCTGACCGCGTAGGAACCGAAGATCCTGATCCCGACGGCCTGCCACGCCCGCTCGCCGAAGGGGCATGCGCCGCGAAACCGACCGAGGACGGGGCGCAAGAGAACCCACGGCACCACTGCCCGCGCGTAGCGCGAACTTCGGGTCGCTTCGAGCGCAGACGTAGGCCGACCGATTGTCGGCCGGACGGAACGGGTCTGACGAGGACCACCGATACCCGCGGTTGAGGCTCAGTACCCCTCCAGCACCGGGAACAGCTCGTCGTCCGGAAGCGGCTGCACGCCGAGGGCGTTCAGCGTCATCGACACCTTGCGGTAGCGCGAGGCCGTCGCGGCAATGCTGATCATCTGGTGCGTGTCGTAGCGCGTGGCCAGGTCGTCCCAGGTCTCGTTCGAGATGATCGAGTCGCGGAACATCTCGTTCGCGGCGTCGATGAGGGCGAGCTCGTTCGCGCCCCAGCCCGACGCGTCCCCGCCTTGGGCGATCCAGAGCGGCTCGAGGCCGTGGTCGCGCGCGCGCCCGACGCTGCCCACGTGCTTCGCCCACTCGTAGACGGCCTGGCAGTTCCAGCCCATCCGCAGGATGAGGAGCTCGCGGTCGTACGGCGTGAGCCGCGACTTCTCGGGGTCGAGGATGTAGCGCGGGTTCTCGTTCCAGCGCGCCGCGATGTCGGGGTGGCGCGCCAGGGTGCGGGTCACTCGCAGCCCGTCGCCCGCCACCGGGTCGACGCGGGGCGCGGCGAGCGGCGGGTCGGGATCGGGCGCGACCACGGTGTAGCCGACGTCGTTGGTCGGGATCAGCGACGTGGCGTCGTCGTCCGGCTGGATGCCGAGCGAGTTGAACAGGATGGACTGCGCGGTGATCTCGTTGACCGTGACGACCGCGTCCATCAGGTTGTGCTGGTCGTACTCCGCCGCGAGCAGCTCCCAGGTGGCGTCGGTCACCGACGAGTTGCGGAAGAGCTGGTCCGCCAGCCCGATGAGCGCCTCCTCGAAAGGGCTCCACCCGACCGCGTTCGGCGAAATCGGCCCCTGCGCGACGCGCAGCACCTCCTCGGGCGTCAGGCCGGCCTCGGCAGCGCGGGTCGCGTGCGTGGCCCACAGGTTGCCGTTCTGCGTCAGCCAGGCGGTGCGCAGGATCAGCAGCGTCCGGTGGCGCGGCGACAGGGTGGAGTCGTTCGAGACGTAGTTCAGCACCGGGAACACGCGGTCGGCCAGGGCCGGCACGCGCAGCAGCGTGCGCAGCGCGTTGCCGGGGTTGCCGTCCGGCGCGTAGCGTGTGACCAGCGCGCGGTGCTCGTCGGTCCACTCCGACTCGGGCAGCGGCGGCACGCGCGGCTCGGCCAGGCGGCGGGCCGGGATGACGCTGCCCGGCGCCCCGGTGATGGCCCGCGCCGGCTCGATCCGCAGCAGCACGCCGTCCTCCTCCTCGGTCAGGACGTACAGGTAGCCGTCCGGCCCCTGCCGCACGTCGCGGACTCGCTGCCTGAGCTCGGCCAGCAGCCACTCGCGCCGCACCTCCTGCCCCTGCCGGTTGAAGACGATGCGCTCGAGGTGGCCGGTGTGCTGCATGCGGCCGACCGTCATCGAGCCGACGAACAGGTTGCCCTGCCAGGCCGGGAAGTGCTCGCCCGTGTAGAAGGTCAGCCCGGACGGCGCGACTGACGGCCACCAGATGATCTCCGGCCCGACGAACTCCTCCAGCCAGGGGGTGTCGGTGACCGGGAGCCCGGAATACTGCCGGCTGTACGACGCAACCGGCCACCCGTAGTTGGCGCCCGCCGTGATGATGTTGGCCTCGTCGCCGCCCTGCGGGCCGTTCTCGGTCGCCCACAGCTCGCCGTTGGCGGGGTTGAAGACCAGGCCGATCTGGTTCCGATGCCCCAGCGAGTAGATCTCCGGCAGGTAGCCTTCGCGGCCGACGAACGGGTTGTCGTCGGGCGCCGTGCCGTCGTCGTTCAGCCGCAGCACCTTGCCGAAGTGCGTGGCCGGGTCCTGGGCGTACTGCCCGGTCTGGGCGAACTGGAACGCCCCGCCGACCGTCATGTAGAGCTTGCCGTCCGGCCCGAACACGAGCCGCGACGCGGCGATGCCGCCGCCCCAGCCGTCGGCCACGAAGATGTCGCGGACCTCGGTGAGCGCGCCGGCGTCCAGACGCCCGCGGGCCAGCGCCACGGTCGCGCCCGCCCGGCCGTCACGCTCCCGCGGCTGCGAGTAGGTGAGATAGACCAGGCTGTCGTCGTCCGGGTGCAGCGCGATGTCCATCAACCCCGATAGCCGCACGCCCTTGTACACCTCGGGCACGCCCGGCACGGGGCGCTCGAGCAGCTCGCCGTCGCGGACCACGCGCAGCCGTCCCTCGTTGCGCTCGGTCACCAGGATGTCCCCGTTGCGCCGGAACGCGAAGCCCCACGGATGAGAGAACCCCGAGGCGATCGGCACGACGCGAATGCGGGGCTGCTCGGCCGTGTGCAGCACCACCGGCCCGGCGGGCGGCGGCAGGCCGGGCACGCCACGCAGCGCCGTGGCGCCCTGCGCGTTCTGGGCGGACGCCGGCGCCGCGACCGCGACGGTCAGGAGCGCGACGGCCCCGACGGCCAGGACAAGGGGGAACAGCTTGCTCATCGGTCCTCCAAACGCTGAAAAAGTGCCCGCCAATCTATCACAACGCCAGGCCGCCGCTGCTCTGCACGACCTGCCCGGTAATCCACGCCGCGTTGTCGCTGGCGAGAAAGAGCACGGCCTCCGCCACGTCCTCCGGCGTGCCCGCCCGACGCAGGGGCGTGCGCTGGGCCGTCTGCTCGATCGCGGCTGCGTCCAGGAACTCGCGCGCCATGTCCGTGATGGTCAGGCCGGGCGCCACGACGTTGACGCGCACGCCGGCCGGCCCGAGCTCGACCGCCAGCGCGCGGGTGATCTGCTCCAGCGCCGCCTTCGTGCCCCCGTAGGCCGCCATGCCGGGCGCGGCCCCGCGGGCGGTGACCGACGTAACGTTGACTATGCACCCGCGCCGTGCGACGAGGTGCGGGATGGCTTCCCGCATGGCCACCAGCGGCCCCATGACGTTGATGTCGAGCATGGCCCGCATGGCGCCGTCGGACAGATCCGACAGCGGTCCCATGTGGCTCAGCCCGGCGTTGTTCACGAGGACGTCCAGGCCGCCGAGCCGCTCGACGGTGAACGCGACCGCGCGCCGCACGTCGGCGCTCTGCGCGACGTCGACCTGCGTGAAGCGGATGCGGTCCGGCCGCGTCTCGGCGAGCTGCCGCAGCGGCTCGAGCCGCCGGCCCACGACCACGACCGACCCGCCCTCGTCGGCGATGCCCGCCGCCACGGCCCGGCCGATGCCGGTGCCGCCGCCCGTGACGAGCGCCGCCTTGTCGTCGAAGCGTCCCATCTTTCTTTAGATGGGGCTGCGCCCCAAGCCCCCGGCGTCCGCTTGCGGGGGCCCCTTCG
>CAYGCV010000215.1:0-7833 GCA_964348425.1 uncultured Vicinamibacteraceae bacterium
CGTAACGACGCGGGCCCGTGCGAAGAGTCATCGGTCAGAACGTCCAGCAGTACCGGGCTGTCGATTGCCGATATCACGGGACGCTACCCCGTCTCGCCGTCCCGAGAGGCTTCCCAGCCGGCTCCCCGCGCGGCATCGAGGTAGGCGTCGACATCCGCCGGCTCGCCGACGAGGCCGACAAGCTGTCGGAGCGGATCTGCGGCAGGGCGTCGCCGGACGAGCAATCCGCCGTTCCGTTCCTCGAACTCGAGCTCGTGGCCGGGCTCGAGCCCCAGGCTCTCGCGCAACGGTTTCGGGATTGTCACTTGACCCTTCGCGGTGAGCCTCGATACCATACCTGCATTGTAGGAATTCTTACCTCAAGTAGCAACATCCTGTTTTTCAATCACTTGACAAGTGAGGGCACCATGGATCGGAGCCTGGATCAGAGCCGGCGAGAGTTCTTGAAGAGCGCGGGCGTCATGGGCGCGGCCGCGGTGGCCGCCAACGCCGCCCGCGGCGGCAACGCCGGCGCGCACGCGGCCGCGGTGCAGGCGGGCGTCCGGACGGTCCGCACCGCCGTGCTCGAGATCGGCTACGAGGAGAGCGGCGACAGCGCCGGCTTCCCCATCATTCTGCTGCACGGCTTTCCGTACGACATCCGCGCGTGGGACGGCGTCGTACCCCCGCTCGCGGAAGCCGGCTATCGCGTGCTCGTGCCGTACCTGCGCGGCTACGGCCCGACGCGGTTTCTCGACCCCGACGCGCCGCGCATGGCCGAGCAGGCGGCCATCGCCCAGGACGTCGTCGACTTCGCCGACGCGCTGGGGATCGAGCAGGCCGCGCTGGCCGGGTTCGACTGGGGCAACCGCGCGGCGTGCATCACGTCCATCCTGCATCCGGAGCGCGTGCGGGCCCAGGTGGCCATGGGCGGCTACTCGGTGCAGGACACGGTGTCGCCGTCGCTGCCGTCTCCCTCGGCCCTCGCCGAGGCGCGCCTCTGGTACCAGTGGTACTTCAACACGGAGCGCGGCCGCGCGGGCCTCGAGGCGCACCGCCACGCCATCATCCGCTACCTGTGGGAGACGTGGTCGCCGACCTGGGAGTACACCGACGAGGCGTACGAACGCTCGGCGCCGGCGTTCGACAACCCCGACTTCGTCGACATCGTGATCCACTCCTACCGGCACCGGCACGGCTACGCTCCCGGGGAGGAACGGTTCCTGGCCGTCGAGCGGCAGCTCGCCGAGCGGCCGCCGATCGGCGTGCCCGCCATCGTGCTGCGCGGGGCCGACAGCGGCTTCGGCCCGCCGTCGCCCGACCCGTCCGGCGACCAGGCCCGCTTCACCAACCTGGTGGCGCGGCGGATCGTCGCGGGGGGCGGGCACGACCTGGCGCCGCAGCGGCCGGACGCCGTGTCGTCGGCGCTCCTCGAGCTGCTGGCCTGAGCGGCCGGCATGGGTTCGCGGCCCCGCCGGGCTTGTCTCGCTCCTGGCGCGTGTGACGGACTGCGTCCGTGATGCCGGACTCGAGCTTCCTGCGTGCTTGCCGGGCCGCTGTCCCCCGCGGAATCCCGGCGATCTTCGTTCTGTTCTTCGCGGTTCTGTGTTCCGCGGCCGCCTGCCTGCCCGGCGGCGGCGGCAGCAGCCCGCCCCGCCAGGCGCGCGGGGTCGGCGCGACCGGCATCGCCTACGTCGATGAGGCAGCCTGCGCGGCGTGCCACGAGGCCGAACACCGGGCGTGGACCGGGTCCCACCACGACCTCGCCATGCAGCCGGCCACGCCGGAGACCGTGCTCGGCGACTTCGGCGACGCGACGTTCAGCCGCTTCGGCGTCACGTCCCGGTTCTTCACGCGCGAGGGGCGCTTCTTCGTCAACACGGAGGGCGCGGACGGGGCGCTGGCCGACTTCGAGCTGACGCACACCTTCGGCGCCGAGCCGCTGCAGCAGTACCTCGCCCCGTTTCCGGGCGGCCGGCTCCAGAGTCTGCCGATTGCCTGGGACACCCGGCGGGGCGAGTGGTTCCATCTCTATCCGGACGCGCGCATCGCGCCGGGCGACCCGCTGCACTGGACCGGGCGCTACCAGACCTGGAACGCGATGTGCGCGGCGTGCCACTCGACCAACGTGCGGAAGAACTACGACGTCGCCAGCGATACGTACGGCACGGTGTGGGACGCCATCGATGTCGGTTGCCAGGCCTGCCACGGGCCGGGCGCGCGCCATGTCGAGCGGGCGCGCAGCGAGGGGTTCGACCCCGCCGCCGGCGGCGCGGCAAGCGGGTTGGCCGTGGACCCTGGCCAGCCGGCTGCGGAGACGGAGATCGAGGCGTGCGCCGGCTGCCATTCGCACCGGCAGCGGATCGGCCCGAGCGACCGCCACGCGCGGCCCTTTCTCGACGACTTCCTCCCGAGCACGCTCCGCGACGGGCTGTACTACCCGGACGGCCAGATCCGCGACGAGGTGTACGTGTGGGGGTCGTTCGCGCAGAGCAGCATGCACCGCGCCGGCGTGCGCTGCTCGAACTGCCACGATCCGCACAGCCTCGACCTGCGCTTCGAGGGCAACGCCCTCTGCCTGCAGTGTCACCGCGAGACGCCGGACGCACGATTCCCGACGCTGAGGCCCGGGCGCTACGACACGCCGGCGCATCATTTCCACGAGCCGGAGTCGACCGGTGCGCAGTGCGTGAGCTGCCACATGCCGGCGCGCACGTACATGGTCGTCGACGCGCGGCGCGACCACAGCTTGCGGGTGCCCCGCCCCGACCTCTCCGCCGCGCTGGGCACGCCGAACGCCTGCACGCTGTGCCACACGGACGCGACGGACGCGTGGGCGGCGGCCCGCGCCGCCGAGTGGTGGGGCGCGCCGCGAACGCCGCACTTCGCGGCCGTGCTCGCCGCGGCCAGGCGCGGCGACCCGGCCGCCGAGACCGGTCTCCGCGCCCTCGCGCGCGATCGGAGCCAGCCGCCGATTGTGCGGGCCACCGCGCTCGAGCACCTCCGGCAGTACGGTCCCCGCGCGCTGCCGGCCGCCGCCGCCGCTGCCGCCGACCGGGACCCGCTGGTGCGGGTCGCGGCGGCCGGCGTCCTGGAGCGTGTCGATCCCCGCCGGCGGATCGCGGCCCTGGTCCCCCTGCTCGACGATCCGATCCGCGCGGTCCGCATCGAGGCGGCCAGGGCGTTGACGTCGGTGCCGCGCAGCGCGCTCGACCCGCGTCATACGGCACGCTTCGACGCGGCGCTGGCGGAGCTCGTCGACGCGCAGGCCGCGTCCGCCGACCTGCCCGGGGCGCATCTGAATCTCGGCGTCCTGCACGCGCGCCAGGGCGACCCGGCGGAGGCGGAACGCGCCTACCGCCTGGCGCTGCGGCTCGATCCGGGCTTCGCCGCCGCGGCGCTCAACCTGGCCAGCCTGCTCAACCGGCAGGGGAGAAACGACGAGGCGGAGGCCGCGCTCCGCGAGAGCATCCAGCGGGCCCCCGAGGCAGGCGAGCTGCACTACTCGCTGGGTCTGCTCCTGGCCGAGGCGGAACGCTACGAGCCTGCCGCCGCAAGCCTGGGGCGGGCGGCCCGGTTGCTGCCGGCGCACGCCCGGGTCCGCTACAACCAGGGACTGGTCCTCCAGCGCCTGGGCCGGATGGCCGCAGCCGAGGCCGCGCTCGTCGCGGCGAACGCGGTGGACGCGCGCGACCCCGACGTGCTGGCGGCGCTGGTGCAACTGCTGCTCGGCAGCGGCGACCTCGCACGCGCGCAGGCCCATGCGGAGGCCCTGCAGCAACTCGATCCCGGCGCGGCCGGGCCGCGAAGACTGCTCGAGGAAGTCCGCCGCCGCGCGGGCCGGCCTTGATCCGCCGCCACCCCGGCCGTAGGATTCACAGCGCGCGACTGGCGGGGTTCGCCATGTGCGCACTGCCTGGGGGGTGCCATCGTGTCCGATCGTGGGTTGAGGCTTCTGCTGCTGGCCGTTCTTGCGCTCGGCCAGTTGCCGCACGCCGCCGCGCAACCGTCCGGGCCGACTCCCGGACGCCCGAACGTACTCGTCATTCTCGCGGACGACATGGGCTGGAACGACGCGTCGTTCCACGGGGGCGACATACCCACGCCCAGCATCGACCGGCTGGCCGCCGAGGGGGTGGAGCTGGACCGTTTCTACACCAACCCGAAGTGCACGCCCACCCGCGCGGCGCTGCTGACCGGGCGCGACCCGCTCGAGCTCGGCCTGACCTACGCGACCGTCTACCCGTGGAGCCCGTTCGGCGTCGCCGTCAGCGAGCACTTCATGGGCGAGTCGTTCGGCAGCCAGGGCTACGACACCGCGGCGATCGGCAAGTGGCATCTCGGCCATACGGTGCCTGCGCACCATCCCAACAATCGCGGCTTCGACTACTTCATGGGCTCGCTCAACACCGGCGGGGACTACTTCACGCACCGGAACCAGGGCGGCTACGACCTGCAGCGCAACGGCGAGAGCATCCCGGAGCTGGAGGGGCAGTACAACACCGACGTCTACAGCCACGAAGCGATCCACTGGATCCGGAACGTGCGCGACAAGCAGAAGCCGTTCTTCCTGTACGTCGCCTACAAGGCGCCGCACTCGCCGTTCCAGGCCCCGCCCGAGCTGATCGACGAGGCCGGCGGCATCTATCCCGCGATGATGGTCTCGATGGACACCGGCATCGGCAGGATTCTCGACGCGCTCGAGGCCGAGGGCATCGCCGACGACACGATCGTCATGTTCCTGAGCGACAACGGCGCCACGGCCGGCAACGGCAGCAACGCGCCCCTGCGCGGCTACAAGCTGGAGACCTACGAGGGTGGCATCCGCGTGGTGTCGGTCATCCGCTGGCCCGGCGTCCTGCCGCCCGGCACCGTCAGCACGCAGGTGATGACGTCCATGGACGTGTTTCCGACCCTCGCGGCGGCCGCCGGCGTCGAGGTGCAGGCCGAGCGCGAGCTCGACGGCGTGGACCTGTGGGCGGAGATCAGCGGCGGGCGGACCGCGCCGCGCGCGGACGACATCTTCTACGCCTCCGAGACCGCGCTGGGCAGGCAGTTCTCGTGGAGCGTGCTGCGCGGCAACATGAAGCTGGTGCAGAAGGTGGACCAGACGTTCGAGAGCCTCACCGTCGTGAACGAGCTGTACGACGTGTTTGCCGATCCCGGCGAGACCACCGACCTGGCCGGCGCCCATCCGGGCCTGGTGGATGAGCTCGTGGAGGCCCTGATCGCGTGGCGGCGGCAGCACCCCTACGCCGGCAGCCATGCGCGCGTCGTGCCCCATCCCGGGTGGCGCGCGCCGCTGGACTGGGCGCGGGCCATGCAGCTCAACGGCCTGAACGTCAACCCGCACCCGGGCGACAACATCTACGGCTTCGGCCTGCGGCCGCGGCCGGGTGAGGTGACCGAGCCGCAGCGCAGGCTGGACAGCGCCTACGGCAACCGCGGCCGCCTGATATACCCGTAATGGACACTTTGAGAGGACACATGCGTCGACACTCGCCATGGCTGACGTCGTGCCTGCTGCTCGCGGCCGGCCTGCCGTTCGCAAGCCTGTCTGCGGAGGCCGGGGAGACGCAGGAGCCTGCCGCCGCCGAGTCGCCGTTCTCCGTACGGACGGCCGCCGATCTCATCGACTACGGCGCCGACCTGGACGCGGCGGTCGAGATCGCCCCGAACGTGTACCAGGCGCGCGGCACCGGCAACACCCACATGGTCACGACCCCGGAGGGGAACGTGATCATCGATACGGGAACGTCCAGGCATGCCGAGCGGCATCGCGAGCTGCTCGGCGCCGTCTCGAGCGGTCCGATTCGGTACGTGGTCGTCACGCACGCGCACAACGACCACGCGGGCGGCGTCCCCACGTGGACCGACGCGGGCACCGAGGTCGTGGCGCACGCGCGGTTTCCGGAAGCTCAGCGCTACCTGAACGCGCTGATGCCGTATCAGACGAACCGCAACCTGGTCCTCTTCTTCGGCCGGAATCCGGTGGCCCAGGGCGCCGTTGCCGAGCGGGCCGCCCAGGCGCGGACGCGCGTCGAGCCCACCATCCTCGTGAACGACCTCTTCGAGTTCGAGCTCGGCGGCACGCGCTTCGAGGTGATCGCGACGCCGGGCGCCGAGGGCGACGACTCCGTCTCGGTCTGGCTGCCGGAGAGCCGGATCCTGTTCGCGGGCGATTTCCTGGGGCCCATCTTTCCGATGTGGCCCAACCTGTACACGCTGCGCGGCGAGAAGATGCGCTTCGCCGCCGAGTACATCGAGTCGCTCGATCGCGTCATCGCGCTCGAGCCGGAGCTGCTGGTGCCGAGCCACTTCGAGCCCATCGCAGGGGCCGCGGCGATCCGGTCGGGACTGCAGCGCATCCGCGACGCGGTCGCCTACGTGCACGATGCGGTCGTCGACGGCATGAACGCGGGCCGCAGCGTCCACGAGCTGATGCGCGAGATCCAACTGCCCGCGGAGCTGCAGTTGACCGAGGCGCACGGCAAGGTGTCCTGGGTCGTGCGCTCGATCTGGGAAGGCTATGCCGGCTGGTTCCACCTCGCCTCGACCACGGAGCTGTATCCCGTTCCCGCCAGCGACATGTACGCCGAGCTGGCCGAGCTCTCCGGCGGACCGGATGTGCTGGCGCGCCGCGCGGCCGAGCACGTGCAGGCGGACCGGCCGGTGCAGGCGCTACACCTCGTGGAGGTCGCCCTCGCCGCGGATGCCGATCACCGCGCGGCGCTGGAGGCCCGGCTCGGCGCGCTGGAGCTGCTGCTCGAGCTTGCCGCCGGCGTGAACTTCTACGAGGTGCGGTGGCTGAGCCACCGGATTGCGCTCACGCGGCAGCAGTTGGAGTGAGCTCGCGGGCGGCGGCGACGCCCCCCGCCGCGGGACGGCGTGCAACCGTCTCGCGGCTGCCGCTCGGGGCTGCCGCTGCTCAGCGTGGCGGCTGCAGCCTTCCCAGCGCCGCTTCGGTCTTGCCGATCTCCGAGCGCAGGTAGTTCTGCTCGTAGGCGTTGTTCAGGGTCCGCGACTCCGCCAGCAGCCGCTCGTGCGCCTCGAGATAGAGCCGCAGCGCCCCGACGTGCTGCGGTGCGCCGCCGAGGGCCACCTCGATGAAGTGGAGCGCGTGCAGCGGCCGGCCGGCGGCGAGGTGCTCCCGGGCCCGCGCCAGCAGCGCGTCGGTGCCGACGAGCCCGGCCAGCTCGCCGTAGACGTCGCGCGCCGGCACCGGATAC
Organism: uncultured Vicinamibacteraceae bacterium; assembly: GCA_964348425.1. GTDB lineage: Bacteria > Acidobacteriota > Vicinamibacteria > Vicinamibacterales > UBA8438 > JAAXGX01. The sequence continues at coordinate 7,209 of CAYGCV010000215.1, forward strand.
AGCTCCGTGGTGCTGTCGAAGTGGAACCAGGTGGCGTAGTACTCCCAGATGCTCTTCACCGCCCACGACACCTTGCCGTGCCCCTGCGGCAGGTCCAGCTCGGGCGGCAGCCTCACCTCGGCCATCACCTGGTGGACCGTCCTGCCGTCGTTCATGCCGGCCACCACCGCGTCGTGGACGTAGCGCACCGCGTCGCGCACCTTGCGCAGGCCGGCCAGCACGTTGTCGCGGCCCACGATCGGGTCGTGGTGGCTGGGCACCAGCATGTCCGGCTCCAGCGCGATGAAGCGCTCCAGCGTGCGGATGTACTCCACCGGGCGGCGGATCTTCTCGCCGCGCATCGTGAAGATGTTGGGAAACCCCGGCACGATGAAGCCGAGGGTATCGCCGGTGAACAGGATGCGCTGCTGCGGCAGCCAGAGCGAGACGTTGTCGGCGCCTTCGGCGCCCGGCGTGCTCAGCACGTCGAACCGGACAGCCCCGAGCTCGAAGGCATGGTCCCGGTCGCCGACCAGGATGTCGGGCACGATCGGAGCGGGCGGCCGCGGCCGGTGCGCCCGCCGCCGCCGCGCCGCCAACTGCGGCCAAACGGGCCCCGGGGGCCCCCGCTGGGTAGGGCGCCTCC
>CAYGCV010000216.1:0-7832 GCA_964348425.1 uncultured Vicinamibacteraceae bacterium
CGCCGAGGCGCGCTGTGCGCGCCTTGGGAGTGGCTGGCGGTCGGGCGGGGAACTTGCGACAATGCGCCGACCATGCCTGCACGACGATTCTTCACGGACGTCACCCGCTACTTCGATCGCGCGGCGGCCCTGGGCTCGCATCCGGCCGGCCTGCTGGACCAGATCAAGCGCTGCAACAGCGTCTACCGCTTCGACTTCCCGGTCCGTCAACGCGACGGGGCGCTCGCGGTGGTCCGTGCCTGGCGCGCCGAGCACAGCCACCACCGGCTGCCGGTCAAGGGCGGCATCCGCTACAGCGCCGAGGTGGACGAGGACGAGGTCATGGCGCTGGCGGCGCTGATGACCTACAAGTGCGCGATCGTCGATGTCCCGTACGGGGGCGCCAAGGGCGCCATCCAGATCGACACGACGCGCTACACGGCCGAGCAGATCGAACGCGTCACGCGGCGCTACACGCACGAGCTGATCCGCAAGAACTTCATCGGACCCGCGGTCGACGTGCCGGCGCCGGACCTCGGCACGAGCGCGCGCGAGATGGCCTGGATCGCGGACACGTACCAGGCCGTCCGCGGCGATCAGATCGACGCGCTGGGATGCGTCACGGGCAAGCCCGTGTCGCAGGGGGGCGTCGCCGGGCGCACCGAGGCGACCGGCCGCGGACTGCACTACGTGCTCCGGGAAGCCTGCGCGCAGCAGCACGACATGCAGCGGCTCGGCCTCGGCCCGGGGCTCGACGGCAAGCGCATCGTCGTGCAGGGCTTCGGCAAGGTCGGCTTCTGGGCCGCGAAGTTCTGCCACGCCGACGGGGCGCGGATCGTCGGCGTCGGGGACCGGACCGGCACGATCGCGAGCCCCGGCGGGCTCGATCCGGAGACCGTGCGGCGGCACATCGACACCACCGGCAGCGTGGCGGGGTTCCCGGACGCCACCGTGCGCGACGACCCGCGCGCCGCCCTGGAGCTGGACTGCGACGTGCTCATCCCGGCGGCCGTCGAGAATCAGCTCACGGCGGAGAACGCCGGCCGCGTCGCGGCCCGCATCGTCGTGGAGGGCGCCAACGGCCCGACCACGCCGGAGGCGGACGCCATCTTCGGCTCACGCGGCATGCTGGTGATTCCGGACGTCTACGCCAACGCGGGCGGCGTGATCGTGTCGTACTTCGAGTGGCTCAAGAACCTGTCCCACGTGCGCTTCGGCCGTCTGGAGCGCCGCTACCAGGAGCGCGCCGACAACCGGCTGCTGGGGGTCATCGAGTCGGTGACGGGCACCACGCTGAGCGCCGGCGAGCGCGCCCAGGTCGTGCGGCCGGTGCACGAGATGACCGTGGTCAACTCCGGCCTCGAGGAGACCATGATCAACGCCTACCACCACATCCGCGACACGATGCGCACCGTGAACGGGATCGACGACCTGCGCACGGCCGCCTTCTACCTCGCGATCGAGCGCGTCGCCGACGCCTACCTGCAGCGGGGCGTCTTTCCCTAACCGCGCAGGTCCAGGCACACGAGCGTGTCCCGGTTCCGGACGTAGAGCAGCCCGCCGGCGATGGCCGGATAGGCGCGGATCACCGGCGGCAGGATCGGGCCCCGAGCCAGCGGGGTGAACCCGTCGGGCGACGCCTCGGCGATCACGAGCTCGCCGGTCTCGCGGACGATGACGAGCCGGTCGCCGGCCAGGGTGACGCTGCCGGCCCGGAATCCGTCGACGGACCATTGCACGGTCCCCGTCCGCAACTCGACGGCGCGGAAGCTCGGACCGTACTCCTGCCGCCCATGGTACCCGTACAGGTAGCCGTCGTGGTGGACGCTGGTCGCGTAGTGGTTGGTCAGGGCGTCGTCGGACGACCAGAGCGGCGCCAGCCGCGATCCGTCGACCCGGAGCACCGCGGCGCCCGTGCCGTACGACGCCGACACGAAGATCAGGTCGCCGACCACGAGCGGGGTCGCCGCGTTGACCGAGGCCCGCAGCCGGGACCGCCAGCGCCGCTCGAAGCGCACCTCGCCGCTGGCCGGATCCAGCCCGACCAGTCCGTTGCGCGTGAAGAAGACGGCGTGCCGCACGCCGCCGAAATCGGCGGCCACCGCCGACGAGTAGCTGGCCTCGTCGGAGGTGGCGGTCCACAGCACGGCGCCGGACGCGGCGTCGAACGCCACGATGCCGGCACCGTCCCCGCCGATGTTGGCCATGACGCGACCGCCGTCGACCAGCGGCGAGCCGGCCGCGCCGAAGAACCCCTTGCGAAAGCCGAACCGGGCCTGCGTGTCGACATCCCACAGGGGCGCGCCGGTCTCCAGGCTCACCGCATGCAACTGGCCCTGCGCGCCGAAGGTGAAGACGCGGCCGCCCGATACCACCGGGACGGCGCGCGGACCCTCGTCGAAGCCGAAATCGTCGCGGTAGTTCGTCGGGTAGTCGTGCCGCCACAGGGGACTGCCCGTCAATGCATCCAGCGCTTCGAGCACCTCGCGGTCGCCGACCCGGTGGAACAGGAGCACCCGCCCCTGCGCGACGACCGGCCCGGCGAACCCCTCGCCGACGGCGCGGCTCCACAGCGCGGCCGGCCGATCCCCCGGCCAGCTCGTGCTCAGCGGGGGGCCGCTGTAGCGACCGTCGCGCTCGGGACCCAGGTACTGCGGCCAGCCCTGGGCCTGCGCCATGACCGACCAGCCCGCGAGCACGACGACGCAGGCCGCCAGCCGCGATTGCATCCTGTTCATTGGCTTCATTGGCGCGGACCGCCTCCTTTCGGGCCGGCGGCCGCGGTCGCGGCCAGCGGCCGCACCGCCGCCTGCGGCCACTCCCGGGCCAGCATGGCGTAGACGACGTGGTCGACGAAGCGGTCGTAGAGCCACTCGGCGTCGCGCAGCAGACCCTCCTGCCTGAAGCCCAGGCGCGTGGGGACCGCGCGACTCCGGTGGTTGGCGACCGCGCAGCGGATCTCCACCCGGTTCAACCGGACGTCGTTGAAGGCGTGGGTGAGCAGCGCACGGCAGGAGGCGGTGACCAGCCCGAGCCCCTGGTAGTCCTCGCCCACCCAGTATCCCAGCGACGTCAGGCGATTCCGCCAGTCGATCGGGTGGTAGCCCACGATGCCGGCGATGCGGTCGTGCCGGCGGATGGCCAACTGCAACCCCTTGCGGCTCTCCGAGTAGCTGCGCGCGGCCTGGATGAAGGCCCGCGTGTGGGTGACCCGCTTGATGCTGTCGAGCCACGGCAGCCAGCGGCGCAGATAGTCGCGATTGGCGTCCGTCAGACGGAACAGCTCGCTCGCGTCCTCGATCCGGAGCGGCGCGAGCGTGACATGCTCGGCGACGGCAATCGGTCGCATGACTGGCATCGTACCCCGTGCTGCCGGTGCCTCGTGTGCCTGCAGGCTGCCGCGACGCTGCCGGCGATTATAACCGCGACCCGGCCCCGCGGCGCGGGACGGCGGGGGGCCGAGGGGCAGCGCGACCTCACTGTGCCGCGGTCTCGTCCGTGATCCGGTACAGGCGCGACGCGGTGCGTATGAACAGGCTGCGGTGGGCGATGGCCGGCGTGGCCATCGTGAACTCGCCGAGCGGGTTGGTGGCCAGGATCTCGAACTCGGGGCCGGCCTTGATGACGAAGGTGTCGCCGTCCTCGCTCAGCGCGAAGATCTTGCCGGCGTACGCCCACGGCGACGCGGTGAACGCGGCGCCGACCGTGATCCGCCGGCGGCCGTAGACCTCCTCGCCGGTGCGGGCGTCGTGGCAGGTGAAGTAGCCGCGGTCCAGCAGCGTGTAGTAGTAGTCGCCGTAGACGATCGGCGACGTGTTGTACGAGCCCGACCGGGGCTGGAACCAGGCGACTCCCGCGGGCAGCGGCCCGCCTGCGGACGCGGTCAGATCGCCCCGGGCGCCGGGCCGAATCGCGTAGACGGGGCGCTGCCGGTCGCCGATGTAGCCCGAGCTCAGGTACAGCAGGCCGAAGCGGGAGAACGGCGTCGGCGCGACGATGGACGACATGCCGGTCAGCTCCCACAGGGGGTTGCCGGCCAGGTCGTACGACCGCACGCGGTCCGTGCCGGTGGTCACGATCTCGGCGCCCTCGGCGTGCTCCCAGACGTAGGGCGTGGACCAGTTGGTCCCCTCGTCCCGATTCACGCGCCACAGCTCCGCGCCGGTCTCCTTGCTCAGCGCAACCACATAGGACTGCTCGTCGTTGTCGTTGACGATGTAGATGCGATCGCCGTGGAGCACGGGCGACGCCGCGGTGCCCCAGCCCGCCCGGGTGGCGACCGGGTCGAACTGCCGGGACCACAGCAGCCGGCCGTCGAGGGTCAGGCAGAAGAGCCCCACGTTGCCGAAGTACGCGTAGACGTGCTCGCCGTCGGTCACCGGCGTCTCGGACGCATAGGTGTTCTTCAGATGATGCGAGGTCGGCGGAATCCCGCGGTGCACCTCCCGCTCCCAGCGGGTGGCGCCGGTCGCGACGTCGATCGCGTACACGATCCAGCGATGCTCGTCGGACGGCACGCCCCGCTCGCCGCCCAGGTACAGCCCGCCGAGCGGCGCCTCGACGTCGCCCGTGCTGACGACGGTCGTCAGGAACACGGTGTCGCCCCAGACGATCGGGGAGCTCCACCCGAAGCCCTCGATGTCCCTGACCCAGGCGACGTTCTCCGTGGTGCTCCACGTCTCCGGCAGCCCGGACTGCTGCGACACGCCGAGCGCGCCCGGGCCGCGGAACCGCGGCCAGCCCTCCTGCGCCGCGGCCGCCGGCGCCCACACCGTGGCCATGATCGCCACCGCAACCGCCGTCATCACGCGCACCATGGCCCTCATTCTACGGCATTCCCGCTATGGCATTCCCGGCGCCGCGCTCCGGTGCGCCTCCGATCGCCGCGCGCGAGCGCCCCCGCGGTCCCCGCATGCCGCTATAATTGGCCAGGCGTCTGCGCCGTACAACGGCGCGGACGCCGCAAGGCGCGCACAGCGCGCCTCGGCGGGAACGGCGCGGGGCGCAGGGGTCCCCGCAAGTGGACGCCGGGGGCTTGGGGCGCAGCCCCATCTGATTGAAGCTTGAAGCGAGTCTCGGAGATACCTGCATGCGCCTCACCGCTACCGTCGCCGTGCTCACCTGTCTCGCGGCGGTCGTGCTGCGCGCCGGGGGGCTCCAGCCCGCCGCGGAGGAGCGCTTCGGCGGCCGCCTGTCGCGGATGCCGGTCGACCTGGTGACGACGCACACGGTGAGCGGATCCGGCGCGGTCAGCGCCACGCTGGACGGCGGCGAGCTGACGATCGTCGCGACGTTCGCGGGCATGAGCTCGCCGGCGACCGCGGCCCACGTGCACCGGGCGCCCCGCGCGCGGCCGGGGCCGGTGGCCTTCGGCGTCGACGTGCCGCGGGCGGACGCGGGCCGCATCGAGACGACGGTCGCCCTCACCGACGAGCAGGTCGCAACGCTCCGGCGCGGGCACTACTACCTGCAGATCCACACGGAAGGAAACGCCGGCGGAGAGTTGCGCGGCTGGCTGCTCCCGCGCCCGGAGCCCGCGCCGTAGCCCCGCGCGGGCTCCTTCCGTCGATACCCGGTGGAAGCAAGCGATGATGAACCTCGACGACATGGATGCCACGCTGCCGCCGGACGAGTCGCCGCCGCCGGACAACCAGCGCCTGATCCGGCTCGTTGCGCTGGCCGCCAGCATCGTCGTCGTCGCCCTCGGCATCGGGGCGTACTGGCTGCTCACGGACGACGACACGGAGGAAGCGCCGGCGGCGCCGGCGCCGGTCGCGGAAGCCCCTGCCCCGCAACCGCTCGACGAGCCGGAGCCGGCGCCGGTCGAGCCGGAACCGGTGGAGGTGCCGGAGCTGGAAGACAGCGACTCGTTCGTCGGCGCGGTCATCGGCGGGCTGTCGTCCCACCCCGGCCTGGCGGCGTGGCTCACCGGCGAGCGCATGATCCGCCGCTTCGTCGTCGTCGTGGACAACATCGCGAACGGCCGCAACCCGGCGCAGCACGTGCCGTTCATGCGGCCCGGGCAGCGTTTCAGCACGACCGGCGAGGCGCCCGACACCCGCATCGCCGCGGCCAGCTATCGGCGCTACAACGTCCACGCCGAAATCATCGATTCGCTGGACGCGGACGCCGTCGGTGCGCTGTACGGCGTGCTCGAGCCCCTGCTCGATGCGGCCTACTCCGAGCTAGGCTATCCGGACACGCCGTTCAGCAGCGCGCTCCGGCGCGCCATCGACCACCTGCTCGCGGTCCCCGTGCTGGACGGCCCGCCCGCCGTGACGCGCGGCATGGTGTTCTACGAACACACGAGCGAGCGCCTCGATGCGCTCACCTCCGCCCAGAAGCAGTTCATCGGCATGGGACCCGACAACGTGCGCGTCGTGCAGGCCAAGCTGCGTGCGATCGCGCAGGCACTCGGGCTCGCGGCGGGCCGCTGACCGACCGCTCCCGCGCGGCCCGCGGGGCCGCGCAAGCGTCCGTGCCGGCGAATGGTATGGTGGGGCGTATGGTCCGCCTCGCATTGTGCCAGGCCAACCTGCCGGTCGGCGACATCGACGGCAACCTCGAGCGGCTGCGCGCCCGGATCCGGGAGGCGCGCAGCCGCGGCGCCGACCTCGTCGTCTTCCCCGAGCTCGCGCTGACGGGCTATCCGCCGGAAGACCTGCTGCTCAAGCCCGGCTTCGTGCGCGACGCCGCCGCCGCGCTGCAGGACCTGTCCGCCGGGGTCAGCGGCATCGTCGCGCTGGTCGGCGCGCCCGACGGCGTGGTGGACGAGGGCACCGCGCCGCGCGCCGACCCGGGCCTCCGCAACGGCGCGGCCGTGCTGGCCGACGGCGGTATTGCGGCCTTCTACCACAAGCATCACCTGCCGAACTACGCCGTCTTCGACGAGCGGCGCTACTTCACGCCCGGACGGCAGGCCGTCGTCATCGAGCTCGGCGACCGCCGCCTCGGGGTGACGGTCTGCGAGGACATCTGGGTGGCGGGCGGGCCGGCCGACTGGGCCGTGCGCGACGGGCGCGCCGAGATCGTCGTCAACCTCTCCGCGTCGCCCTACCACCGGGCGAAGGGCCGCGAGCGCGAGCAGCTCTTCGCGTCGCGCTGCGTCGACCACGGCTGCTTCCTGGCGTTCTGCAACGCGGTCGGGGGCCAGGACGAGCTGGTCTTCGACGGCCACAGTCTCGTGATCGCCCCCGACGGCACGGTGCTCGCCCGCGGGAAGCAGTTCGAGGAGGAGCTGCTGATCGTGGACGTCGAGCCGGCCCGCGCGGAGGACGACCGGAGGCCGGCGCCGGCGGCCGCGCCGCGACCCGCGCGCGTCGCCGTCGTGCCCCTGTCCCGCGGGGCGTTCCCCGACCGACCTCCACTCGCACCTCGACCGACCGCGCGCCTGCTCTGTCCCGAGGCGGAGGTGTACCGGGCGCTCACCCTCGGGACGGCCGACTACATCCGCAAGAACGGATTTCCCGGCGCCGTGCTCGGCCTGTCGGGGGGCATCGACTCGGCGCTGGCGCTCACCGTCGCGGTCGACGCGATCGGCCCGCAGGGCGTGACCGCCGTCTCGCTGCCTTCGCGCTACACCGCGGCGATGAACCGCGAGGACGCGGCGATCCTGGCCGACCGTCTCGGCGTGCGGCTGATCGAGCTGCCGATCGAGGACCTGGCCGCCGCGTACGGCGCGGCGCTGGCGGCGCCGTTCGCGGCCACGGCCCCGGACGTCACCGAGGAGAACCTGCAGGCGCGCATCCGCGGCAACATCGTCATGGCGCTCTCCAACAAGTTCGGCTGGCTGGTGCTCACCACCGGCAACAAGAGCGAGATGAGCGTCGGCTACGCCACCCTCTACGGCGACA
>CAYGCV010000217.1:0-7787 GCA_964348425.1 uncultured Vicinamibacteraceae bacterium
CTAGCGGAGTCTGCACGGTTCTGCGATGCAGACTCCTGGCTTGCATCCCACGGGGCTTTGCCCCGTACCGCCGGCGTCCGCTTGCGGGGACCCCTTCGCCCCGCGCCGCTCCCTAGTCGACGCCCGCCTCGAGGTCGTCCAGGCTGAACGGCGAGTCGAGCTGCTCGAAGCCGCCGCCCAGCGCCAGGTAGAGGTCCACCCGGTTGTCGAGGCGCTGGCGGCGCGCCGCGATCAGCTCGCCTTCCGCCTGAAAGGCCGAGCGCTGCGAGTCGAGCACGGTGATGTACGTGTCCAGGCCCGTGATGTAACGTTCGTTCGCCAGCACAGCCGCGGCCTGCGCCTGCTCGACCGCCGCGCCGAGGTGCCGCTCCCGCCGCTGCAGGAACTCGTCGGCCGCCAGGGCGGTCTCCACTTCGGCGTACGCCGTCAGGACGGAGTTCGCGAACGTCGCGAGCGCTTCCTCGCTCTCGGCCTCCGCGCGGTTGACCTCCTCGCGCAGCCGGCCGCCCTGCCACAGCGGCGCGGTCACGTTGGCCAGCAGGCTCCAGATGCTGAAGTCGCCGTCGACGAGCGAGCGGAGCGCGTTGGTGGCGGTGCCGGCGGCCCCCGTGAGGGTGATGTCGGGAAACCGGTTCCGCCGCGTGATTCCCAGGTTCGCCTCGGCGGCGGCCAGCAGGCGCTCGGCGACCACCAGGTCGGGCCGCCGCGCCACGAGGTCGGCCGGGAGCCCGCCCGGCACGCTCGGCGTCAGCTCCGGCAGCGCGAGGGGGGCGTCGATGACGTCGTCGGCGTACTCGCCCAGCAGCACCTTGAGCTGGCGGGCCGCGGCGTCGAACTGCTGCAGCCGCTGATCGAGCGCCGCCTCGGCGTTGGCCAGGTTCAGCAGCGCGAGCCGCAGATCCAGCGGCGGCCGGATGCCGGCCTCGAACCGCCCGCGGACCTGATCCGCCGACTCGCGGTAGCTCTCCACGGTTTCGCTCGAGAGGTCGATCTGCTGCTGCGCCTCGGCCACCGCGAACCAGGCCTTCGCGGTCTGCCCGGCCATCGAGAGCTGCGCGCCGCGCAGATCCGCGGCCGAAGCCTGCAGGTTGGCCAGCACGAGCTGGCTCGCCGCGCGCAGCCGGCCCCACAGGTCGATTTCCCAGGAGACGTCGAGCGACACGCCGTGATTGGTGAAGATCGTGCTCAGGACCTCGTCCTCGGCGCCGGGAATCGGGAGGCCCACGAAGTTCTGCTGCTGGCGCGCGCCGTTGTACCTCGCGTCGATGGACGGCCACAGCTCGGCGGCGGCCAGGCGGGCGTCGGCCGCGGCTATCTGCAGCCGGGCGGCGGCGGCCTGCAGGTCGAAGTTGCCGGTCAGGGCCGCCTCGACGGCCGCGGCCAGGCCGTCGTCCTCGAAGTCGGTCCACCAGTCGATCGCGAGCCGGCCCGGGGACGTGTCCGCGGCCGTCCAGGCCGGCGGAACCGGCACGCCGATATCGGGCACGGCAACCGGCGGCGCCGCCGAGCACCCCGCGGCGGCGGCGCAGAGGGCAAGCGCGGCCAGGCGCTGCGTCACGGGCGCCCTCCTTCGGCGGCCGCCGGCATGCGCACCGCCGCGAGCTGGCGGGCCGCCATCCCGGCGGCGGCGAACGAAACCAGCGAATCGAGAAGCTGATCGGAACAGCAGGCCGTGCGCGGCGCGCGCGCGGCGACCTGCTCGCCCCAGGTCAGCGCGTGCGCCATCGCGCCGACGATGAAGAGCACCCGGGTCGTGACCTCTTCGGGATCGAGGTCGGGCAGGGCGCGCTCGAACGCGGCGGTGAAGCGGGTCAGCACGCGATTGAACTGGCGCACGAAGGCGGCGCGGATCTCCTCGTCCGCCTGCGAGTGGATCTGGCCGATGAGCTTGAGGAACTTCGGCCCGTCGCTCCCTGCCTCGGCCCACGAGTGGAAGGGCGGGCCCACGAAGGCCGCCACGATGTCCTCGAGCCCCGGCCCGCGCGCGCCCGCCCGCGACTCCAGCCCGTCGAGCAGCGCGATGCGCTGGTCGTTGATCGGCCGGAAGCGCCGCTCCAGGATGGCGCTGAGCAGCGCCTCCTTCGAGCCGAAGTGGTAGTTGACGGAGGCGAGGTTGACATCCGCCTCGCCGGTGATGTCCCGCAGCGAGGTCGCCGCGTATCCGGAATCGGCGAACAGGCGCTCCGCGGCGTCGAGAATCCGCTCCTTCGTTTCTGCCGCCATTCGCACAGCCTCCACGATTCCGCAGTCAAACGCTCGTTTTAATCATACGTATGAATCAATACGCAATCCAGCCGCCGGGGGTTCCCGCCGCCGGTGCGAACCACGGGGCATTCCGTGATAAGCTGAATCGGCTTTTCAGGAGGGGCGTCTCATGAGCGACGCGGAACGGTTGGACCAGCAGACGGACGAGCAGGGCTATTCGCGCCGCAGCTTCATCAAGGGCGTGATTGCTACGGGCGCGAGCGTTTCGGCGGCGAGCTACGTGCTCAAGAACGGCACGGTGGTGCGCGCGCAGGCCCCCGGCGCCGTCGAGCGCCTGGTGACGCTGTCGGTCAACGGGCTGCTGCGGCGCGTCGACGTGCTGCCGCAGGAGACGCTGGCCACGACGCTGCGCTACAAGTTGGGGTTGACCGGCACGAAGATCGGGTGCGACCGCTCCGAGTGCGGCGCGTGCACCGTGCTGATCGACGGCGTGCCGCACTACGGCTGCTCGATGCTGACGCATCAGGTGCGGGGCCGGGCGGTGCAGACCATCGAGGGCCTCGAGGCGGCCGACGGGACGCTCCACCCGGTGCAGCAGGCCGTCGTGGACGAGCAGGGCTTCCAGTGCGCCTTCTGCATGCCCGGGTTCGTCATGAACATGGTGGCGCTGGTCGACGAGAACCCGAACCCGACGCGGAAAGAGGCAGCGCACTTCCTCTCGGGCAACCTGTGCCGGTGCGCGGACTACAACAAGATCCTGAACGTCGCGCTGCGGGCTGCGGAGTATACGCGGAGGGGCTGACGTGGCTGACTACAAGCTGATCGGCAAGAACTACTCGACGGCGGATCTGGTCGCCAAGGTGACCGGGCGCGCGAAGTACGCGGAGGACTTCCGCGCCGACGGCATGCTGTTCGCGAAGCTGCTGCCGAGCCCGATGCCTCATGCGCGCGTGCGCAGCATCGATACCAGCGCGGCCGAGGCGATGCCCGGGGTCGAGGTCATCCTGACCGCCGACGAGCTGCCGCCCGTCGACGCGCCGAACGAGGCCGGGCTCACGAACGAGCCGGTGTACGAGGGCGAGCCGATTCTGGCCGTCGCGGCCGTCGACGAGACGACGGCGGCCGACGCGATCGAGCGGATCCGGGTGGATCTGGAGCCGCTGCCGTTCGCCGTGGATCCGCTGGAGAGCCTGCGCCCCGGAGGGCCGGATGCCCGGCTCGACGGCAACACCATGGCGAGCAGCGAGCTGACCACCATCAAGTGGGACAACGTCGACTGGGCCGCCATCGATCGGGGCGAGATGCCGACCGACGGCGCGATCACCGACGAGTGGGAGGTCGGCGACGTGGAGGCCGGCCTGGCCGAGGCGGACCTGGTGCTCGACGAGTCGGTGTTCCACCAGTCGATGGGGCACCAGCCGCTCGAGACGCGCACGGCGATGGCGTACTGGCAGAACGGGAAGTGCTACCTGTACGTCTCGACGCAGAGCACGCTCCGCACGCACGGTCCGGCGGCGCGCGGCATCGGCATCGCGCCCGAGGACCTGGTGCTCGTCTCCGAGTACTGCGGCGGCGGCTTCGGCAGCAAGATCGCCGGCTTCGTCCAGATGCGCCTGCCGGCCCTGCTCTCGCAGAAGGCGGGCAAGCCGGTGATGATGCGCATCACCCGCCAGGAGGAGCACTTCCTCGGCCGGGCCCGCCCGGGGCTGCAGGGCCGCGTGAAGATCGGCTACCGCAGCGACGGGCGCATCACGGCCATGGACATGTTCTTCGTCCAGGACGGCGGCCCGTACGGCTTCTCCACCGACTTCATGAACGCCGCCGACCAGGCCTCGCTGATGTACCAGCCGCTCAGCCATCGGCTGCGCGGGCTGTCGGTGTACACCAACACGCCGCCGCGCTCCGCGCAGCGCGCGCCGGGCGGCCTGCAGGCGGTGTCGATGATCGCGCCGATCATGCAGAAGGCGGCGAACCAGCTCGGCATCGACCCGCTCGAGCTCATCCGCATCAACGCGCCCGCGGGGCAGGCCAAGCTCGGCCGGCCGACGAACGGCGAGCAGGGCAACGTGTCGAGCGCCTTCGTGCGCGAAGCGGCCGACATCGGCGAGTCGACGTTCGACTGGCAGGCGATGCGGGCGCGGAGCGGCCGGCGCAACGGCTCGAAGGTGACCGGCATCGGCGTCGCGCTGAGCTCGTTCAACGCCGGCGCCTGGGGCATGGACGGCCTGCTGACGATCCGGCCGGACGGGAAGGTCTACATCCAGCAGGGCGTGGGCAATCTCGGCACCGGGTCGGTGTTCGACACGGCCCGCGCCGCGATGGAGGCGCTCAAGACGGACTGGGACCAGGCCGAGGTCATCTGGGGCGACACCAGCAAGCACCTGCCCTGGAGCACGGTGCAGGCCGGGAGCACCACGACGCACGCCCATACGCGGGCGAACCTGGCCGCCGGCGAGGACGCCAAACGCAAGCTGCTGGAGATTGCGGCGGGTGCGCTGGGCGGCTCCCCGGACGACTACGACGTCGCGGACGGGCGCGTCTTCCGGCGCGACTACCCGCGCCAGGGCCTCGGCTTCGCGCAGGCGGCGCGGCGGGCAATCGAGCTCGGCGGCCGGTTCGACGGCCACGAGCTGCCCGGGGACCTCAACCCGGTGACGGTGACCGCCGCGACGGCCCTGGCCGGTCTGGGGCTGATGGGCGTCGCCCGCGACAACTATCCCCTCGGGGGGCGCGTCATCTCGCACGCCATCGGGTTCGCGGAGGTGGAGGTCGATCTCGAGACCGGCGGCGTGGTGCTCAAGGACTACCGCGTGGCCACCGACGTCGGGACCGTGATCAACCCGCGGACCCTCGAGGCGCAGCTCCACGGCGGAGCCATCCAGGGTTTCAGCGCGGCGCTGGGCCAGAAATGGACCTACGACCGCCGCTGGGGCCTGCAGGTGTCGAAGCGCTTCTACTCGAACCGCCCGCCGACGATGCTCGACGTGCCGCACGAGGAGCCGATGCAGTGGGTGGCCCAGGACAAGCCGGATCCGTTCAGCCCGATGGGCGCCAAGGGGATCGGGGAGACCGCCGAAGGCGCCGGGTCGGGCGCCGTGCTCTGCGCGATTGCCGATGCGCTGGGCGAGGGGTACTTCAACCGCACCCCGGTCATGACCGACATGATCCTGACGAAGATCGAGAACCTGCCTCCGGCCTTCTCGAATCTGGCGGCGCACGTCTGATCGAATCTGCTGAGGGAGAAACAAGATGGCCGTGATTCGAGACATGATGCCGGCGTTTCAACTGTTTCAGCCGACGACGACCGACGAGGCGCTGGGGTTGCTCGATCAGTACCAGGAGCAGGCCTGGGTGCTGGCGGGCGGGCTCGATTCGTTCGACTGGCTCAAGGATCGGGTCAAGCGGCCGGCGGCGGTGGTCGACCTCGGGGGCGTCGAGGAGCTGAGCGCCATTCGCTCGGCGACGGGCGGCGGCCTGACGATCGGGGCGATGGCGAAGCTGCGCGAGGTCGTCCGGCACCCGGACGTGCAAAGCCAGTACGGGCTGCTGGCCGAGGCGGCGGGGCTGGTGGCGTCGCCGCAGATCCGCAACCAGGGGACGCTGGGCGGGAACCTGGCGCAGGACACGCGGTGCTGGTACTACCGCGACGGCTGGAACTGCTACCGCGCCGGCGGCAACATCTGCTACGCCGACACGCCCACGGCGATGAATCGCGAGCACTGCATCCTCGGGGCGAGCCGCTGCGTGGCGGTCAACCCGTCGGACACCGCCCCGGCGCTGGTCGCGCTCGACGCGGAGATGGACATCCGCAGCAGCGCCGGCACGCGGTCGGTGCCCGCCGAGCAGTTCTTCGTTGGCCCGGACGTGGACATCATGCGCATGACGGTGCTCGAGCCGAACGATCTGCTCGCGGCCGTCCGTGTGCCGGGGACGTGGGCCGGCGCGCGCTTCTACTTCGAGAAGAGCCGGGACCGCCAGGTCTGGGACTTCGCGCTGGCGGCCGTCGCCTCCGCGGCGCGGATCACCAACGGCGTGATCGAGGACATCCGGATCGCCGTCAACGGCGTGGCGCCCACGCCGTTGCGGCTGCGGGCCGCCGAGGACGCCGTGCGCGGGCGGCAGCTCACGGACGAGGTCGCGGCGCAGGCGGGCGAGGCCGCGATTGGCGGCGTCCGGCCGCTGGCGCACAACGGCTACAAGGTGGCGTTGCTGCGGAATCTTGTTACCCGGTCGGTCCGGGGCGGCGAGGCGTAGGATGGAATTCTTCCAGTGGGGCGCCGATCCCTGGGGGCAGGAGATGCTCGTGCGCATCTCCTGGGACCTCCTCTACCTGGCGTTCTGGGCCGGGGTTGCGTTCATCGCGTTCCATATCATCTACGCGGTCGTCTGGCTGCCGCGGCTGGCCCCCGCCAACGGCGCGGGCGGCGAGTCGGAGGCCGCGGCCGACGTGCCGGCGCGCATCACCCGGCACACGGCGGCGGCCAGGTACTTCCACTGGGTCATGGCGGCGTCCATGATCGCGCTGCTCATCACGGGCTTCTTCCCGATCGTCGGCATCCAGTTTCCCTGGCTGACCATCCACTGGGTGGCGGGCGTGCTGCTGACCGTGTCGATCGTCTATCACATGGTCCACGCCACGTTCTTCCTCGACTTCTGGTCGATCTGGATCCTGCCCAGCGACCTGGCCGAGGCGTGGAACCGCATCCGGCGGCAGGCCGGGCAGCAGACGGCCCCGATTCGCAAGCACGGCAAGTACCCGCTGGACCACAAGCTGTACCACCTGGCCGTGACCTTGGCCGGAATCGCCGTGATCGGCACCGGTATCGTCCTGATGCTGCGCATCGACTCGGTGTTCTGGCCGCGCAACGCGTACTTCCTCGCCGACGAGACCTGGGGGCTCATGTACGTCATCCACGGTCTGGGCGGGGTCCTGTTCGTGACCCTGACGCTGACGCACGTCTACTTCGCCGTGCGGCCCGACAAGTTCTGGCTCACCAAGTCGATGATCCTCGGCTACGTCGACCGCGACCGGTATCTCGAGCACCACGACCCCGAGCGCTGGGTCGTCTCGCGGGAATCCAACAAGGGGTGACCACCGCCGCCGAGCTGCAGGCTCGCATCGACGCCATCGAGGAGAGCTACGAGTTCTGCCTCGCCTACGCGGCCCAGGGCGTGGCCGGCGAGCAGGCGTCCAAGTCGTCGGCCCAGGTTCGCGAGTTCCTGGGGCGCCTGGACAGCGCACTCGGGGTGCTGGCCGATCTGTTCTCGTCGGTCGTCGCCGAGCGTGGCGATGACGCCGTGGCGCAGTACCAATCGTTCATCGATGTCCTCCGGCGCGACGCCGCCGACGCGCTGGCGGCGGTGCGGATGGTGCAGGCCCAGCCGGCCGTCAGCTCGCAGATGATCGACAACCTCAACGCGCTGATCCACCTGCGGGCCCTGCTGACCGACGTCTTCCTGATCGACGAGATCCTGAACCCGCGCATCCCCGGGCCCAGCAAGCCCACCACCGATTGACCCCCCGGCAAAGGCGCGCACAGCGCGCCTCGGCGGGAGCGGCGCGGGGCAGTGGGGTCCCCGCA
>CAYGCV010000218.1:0-7760 GCA_964348425.1 uncultured Vicinamibacteraceae bacterium
TGGACGACCGGATGGACTCGATCCTCACCCTGGCGAAGACCGAGGGGATGCTGTTCAAGTTCGGGTCCGGCACCGGCACGAACCTGTCGCCCATCCGCTCGTCGCGCGAGCCGCTCGCCGGCGGCGGGACGGCCTCGGGTCCCGTGTCGTTCATGAAGGGCTACGACGCGTTCGCGGGCGTGATCAAGTCGGGCGGCAAGACGCGCCGCGCCGCGAAGATGGTCATCCTCAACGCGGACCATCCCGACATCGTCGAGTTCATCAACTGCAAGGTCGAGGAGGAGCGCAAGGCGTGGGCCCTGATCGACGCCGGCTACGACGGATCGTTCACCGGCGCCGCGTACAACTCGGTCTTCTTCCAGAACTCGAACAACAGCGTGCGCGTGCCGGACGACTTCATGCGGGCGGCGCTCGACGGCCGCGAGTGGCAGACCCGCGCGGTCCGGGGCGGCAGCGTCATGGACACCTATCGCGCCGGCGACCTGCTGCACATGATTGCCGAGGGCACCCACGTGTGCGGCGACCCGGGGATGCAGTTCGACACGACGATCAACGACTGGCACACGTGCCCGAGAACCGGGCGCATCAACGCCTCGAACCCCTGCTCCGAGTACATGTTCCTCGATGACTCGGCCTGCAACCTGGCGTCGCTCAACCTGATGCGGTTCCTCGACGCGGGCACCGGCGAGCTCGACGTGGCGGCGTTCAGGGCCGCGGTGGACACCCTGATCACGGCGCAGGAGATCATCGTCGACAACGCCAGCTATCCGACCGACGCCATCGGCCGCAACAGCCGCGACTACCGCCCGCTGGGCCTGGGCTACGCGAACCTCGGCGCCCTGCTGATGTCGCGCGGCGTGCCGTACGACAGCGAGAGCGGGCGGAGCTATGCGGCCGCGGTGACGGCGCTGATGACCGGTGAGGCGTACGCGCAATCGGCGCGCATCGCCCGCGACCAGGGCGGGCCGTTCGCGGGCTACGCGCGGAACCGGGAGCCGTTCCTGCAGGTCATGCGCAAGCACCGGGCCGCGCTCAAGGACGTCAGCGCGGGCGACGTGCCCGGCGAGCTGTACCAGGCCGCGGCCGAGGCGTGGGACGCGGCCGTGGAGCTGGGCGAGGCTCACGGCTACCGGAACGCCCAGGCCACGGTGCTGGCGCCGACCGGCACCATCGGGTTCATGATGGACTGCGACACCACCGGCGTCGAGCCCGACATCGCGCTGGTCAAGTACAAGAAGCTCGTCGGCGGCGGCCTGATGAAGATCGTCAACCAGACGGTGGCGATGGCGCTCGGGCGGCTGGGCTATCCCGACGAGCAGGTGCACGAGATCGTCGGCTACATCGACGAGCACGAGACCATCGAGGGCGCGCCGCACCTCGACGACGGGGACCTCGCGGTGTTCGACTGCGCCTTCAAGCCGGCGCAGGGCCGGCGGTCGATTCACTACACCGGCCACATCCGGATGATCGGCGCCACGCAGCCGTTCATCTCGGGGGCCATCTCGAAGACGATCAACGTGCCGCAGGACGCCACCGTCGAGCAGGTCGAGCAGGCGTACGTCGATGCCTGGCGGCTCGGCGCGAAGGCGGTGTCGATCTACCGCGACGGGAGCAAGCGGACCCAGCCGCTCAACACGTCGCGCGCCGAGACCGCCGCCGGGACGGGGCGCGCGGCGCAGGAGCAGCCGCGACCCGTGCGCCGCAAGCTGCCGGACGAGCGCGACGCCATCACGCACAAGTTCGACATAGCCGGCCACGAGGGGTACATCACCGTCGGGCTGTTCGATGACCGCGCGCCGGGCGAGATCTTCCTGGTCATGGCCAAGGAGGGCTCGACCATCTCGGGGTTTGCCGACGCGTTCGCGCAGGCGGTGTCGTACGCGCTGCAGTACGGCGTGCCGCTGCAGGTGCTGGTCGACAAGTTCAGCCACCAGCGGTTCGAGCCGGCCGGCCTGACGAAGAATCCCGACGTGCGCGTGGCGAAGTCGATCGTCGACTACGTCTTCCGCTGGATGGCCACCAAGTTCCTCTCGACGGACGCGCAGTATCGCGCCGGCGTCAATGTCCAGGACGGGCCGGACGCCGTGGACGAAGCGGACGAGGTCGAGCAGTTGACGCTGGCCGAAGCCGCCGTGGCCGCGGGCAGCCGCGAGCCGGCCGCGGGACGCACGGCCCGCGGGACGCAGTACGCCATCCAGAACGACCAGGACGCGCCGCCCTGCTCGACCTGCGGCGCCATCATGATCCGCAACGGCGCCTGCTACAAGTGCGTCAACTGCGGCGCGACCAGCGGGTGCGCGTAGTAGCCTGTACCGCGCCTCGTCGGCGCCGCCGGCGAGGTGCTCGGCGCTCGCACCCGCCTGCCTGCTCACCCGGCCCGACCTGCGGTCAGCCGCCGCGCGCGGCCGGCAGCCGGCTGCCCCGTATTGGGTAGTGTCTCCATTTGGAACGGAGACACCACCCCGTATTGCGTTCCGGCGCCATTTGGGTCAGCATTTGCGAAGAGGGGGCAATCATGGCGCTTCGGATCAACCAGCGGGATGAAGGGCCGGTCACTATCCTCGATCTCAGCGGGAAGCTGGCGGGGGAGGCGGGCGAGACGCTAGCGGATCGTATCGACGACCTCGTCGGGGCCGGCCGCAGCAAGCTGATCCTGAATCTCGGCGGCGTGTCGGTGATCGACAGCGCGGCGCTCGGCGGGCTTCTGTCCAAGCGCGCTGCGGTCGTGAACGCCGGCGGCCAGCTCAAGCTTCTCAACCTGACCGAGCGGGTGCAGGACCTCATCGTGACGACCAAGCTCGAGATGGTGTTCGACACGTTCGTTTCGGAGGCGGAGGCGGTCCAGAGCTTCCCGTAGCGGCGGGCACCTTGGTCGAGGAAAGCTTGGTCGAGGAAAGCCGGTCCGGCCGGACAGCGCCGCAGTCCGCGCGCGTGCTGCTCGTCGAGGAGGACCCCGGCGACGTCGCGCGCGTGCTGTCGGCGCTCGGGCAGTCCGGGGTCGCGTCGTTCCAGGTCACGGCAGTGCCGGACCCCGGCGCCGCCGTCGCCGAGTTGCGCGTCCGCCCGCACGATCTGATCCTGTTGGGGCTGTCGAGGGCGGACGGCCGGGACGACGGCGGGTTCGACGCCATCCGGGATCTGGGCGAGACGCTGCCGGTCGTCGTGCTCGGCAGTGTCGACGACGAGGAGGTCGCGGTGGAGGCCGTCCATCGCGGCGCCCAGGACTACCTCGTCAAGGATCGGCTGACGGCCGATCTGCTCGTGCGGAGCGTCCGCTACGCAAGCGAGCGCCATCGGCTGCTGGCCGAGCGGACCCACCGTATCGAGCACGAGCTGGAGCTCGCGGCGATAGTCCAGCGCTCGTTCCTGCCCGCGACGGTGCCAACTCCCCCCGGCCACGACATCGGCGCGCACCTGCGGGCGAGCGGGGAGGTCGGCGGCGACTTCTACGGGTTCCTCGAGCTGCCGGGGGATCGCGTGGCGTTCGCCATCGGCGACGCCTCGGGCAAGGGCATCCCGGGGGCGATTCTCATGGCCGAGGCCCAGGGCGTGCTGCGGGCGGAGGCCGCGCACGGCGTGACGCCACTCGAGCTCGTGCGCAAGCTCAACCGCGCGCTGCTGCACGGCCGGGGCGACGGCCGCTTCGTCACGCTCTTCTGCGGCGTGCTGGCATGCCCCGGCGGCGAGCTCACGTTCGTCAACGCCGGGCATCCGCGCGCCCTGCTGCTGCGCGACGGCGCGGAGTCGACGCTGGCGTCGAGCGGACCCCCGCTCGGGCTCTTTGCGGACGCGTCCTGGGAGGAGCAGACAGCCACGCTCGGCGGCGGTCGGCTCGTCATCTGCACCGACGGGGTGATCGATGCGCAGGACGAAGCCGATCGGTTCTTCGATCTGGCCGGTGTCCGGGCGGTGATGACCGAGCATGACGACGCGCCGGCGGCCGAGCTGGCGCGCCGCATCTGCTCCGCCGCGGCCCGCTTCGAGCGCGGGAACCCCGATCCCGGCGACGACAAGACGGTCGTCGTCGTCCGCGCGCTGAGGCGGTGAGTGGGGTCCGCGCGAGCCGCTCCAGGACCGCTGACATGAACGACGTCGGGAACAGGAAAGCCGCCCTCGACGCGTCGGGTCGAGGGCGATAACATCAAGTCGGTGAATCGGTTCAGGGACTCCGCCTCGGAGCGAATCTTCGAGGGGCGGCTGGTTCCCCGACTCCCGGTTGAGATTCAGCGTCGGGCGCGCCTGCGTCTTCAGCGAGTGGTCGCGGCCGCTGCGCTGTCGGACTTGCGGCTGCCTCCATCCCACCGCCTCAAGGCGTTGCGCGGTGACCGGAAGGGGCAGTACTGCATCCGCATCAACGACCAGTGGCGCATCTGCTTCCGCTGGACGGACCGTGGTGCCCGAGAGATTGAAGTCACGGACTATCACTGAGGACAAGCCGTGGACAGCAACCCGATCCACCCCGGAGAACACCTTGCGGAGATCCTCGACGAACTCGAGATCAGTGGATCTCGCTTGGCGCGAGCGATCGGTGTCCCGCGGCGCCGAATCAACGACATCCTCCGCGGCCGCAGAGCCGTTACCGCGGACACGGCCCTCCGCATAGGACAAGCCCTCGGTATGACGCCGGAATATTGGCTGAACCTCCAACGGATGTACGATCTCGATCTCGCCCGTGCGGCGGCAGACGTCAATGCCATCAAGCCACTCGTGGCGCCAGGCTGAATGGCGTGGTGTGAACCGGGGACGACCCGAAGGCGGTGATCAGCGTGTCGACCTTGCCTTCGAGCCGTGCCAGTCGTTCACCCTGGTCGCGAACGTGATCGTCCAACCGACCGATCCGGGTGTCCATTCGGAAGAACAGCCCGGCCATCCCGATGCCGACAGCGATGATGGCCCAGAACTCGGGAGTCATCGTGACCTGCAGGCCGGCCGTCAGTCCGGGCGGCGCTTCAGGAGCGTCACCTGATTGCCCGCCTCGTTGTACCGCACGTCGTCCAGGAAGGTCTTCATCAGGAAGATGCCGCGGCCGCTGGGCTGCTCGAGGTTCTCGGGCAGCGTGGGGTCGGGGACGGCGCCGACGTTGAATCCCCGCCCCTGGTCCGTGACGACGAAGCGCGCCGCGTCGGACGTCAGGCTCGCCTGCACGAGAATGCGCCGGTCGCGGTACGGGGCCGCCTGCCGGCGCTGCTCGGCCAGCAGGCGATAGGCGCGCGCGTCGTGCTGGCGAATTTCGGACCGCACCTCGAGGTTGCCGTGGTAGTAGGCGTTGGTCAGGGCCTCGTCGAGCGCGGTGGAGATGCGCTGGCAGTTCGATTCGTCGAACATGCCCGAGTCCCGCAGTATCTGCGTCAGGTAGCTGACGAGCGACGAAATCAGCTCCAGATCGTTCTCCAGCACGAACGACGCCGCCTGCAGCCTGCCCAGCAGGCGGGTGTAGGTCTTGCGCTCCCGGGAGGCTTCCAGGATGCGCTCGACGACCTCGACGAGGTCGCGCACGAGCGTCTTCTTCGGGACGTAGCTGGCGGCGCCGGCCTCGAGTGCCTGCACCGCAATCTCCTCGCTGCCGCGGGCGGTCATCAGGACCACGGGGACGAGGGGGTGATCGATCTTCGACTGCTTCACGAACGCGAGGCCGTCGAGATTGGGCATGACGAGGTCCGTCAGCACCAGGTCCACGTCGTGGTCCCGCATCTGCGCGAGCGCCTCCCGCCCGTCCGCGGCATGGAGCACGCGCCAGGACTCCTGGGCGAGGAGGTGCGCCGCCATCTCGCGGTCGGCCGTCGAGTCGTCCACTACCAGGATGCACGCCATGATTCCGTTACCTGCTACGGTCGGCTGCGGATCCAGTCGCGGAGCTCCGCGACGACCGTGGCGAGCTCCCGATCGAGCGCCTGCCAGCAGGTCGCCACGCGGCCGGACTCGCCGTCCCGGCAGCAGTCCTCGAGATCGTTGGCCAGGCTGACGACGCGCGCGCCGTGGAACAGGCGCAGCGATCCCCCCACCGTATGCGCCACCCGCTGCACCACCGGGAGATCGCCGGCCTGCAGCGCCTCGCGGAGCTCGGCGCACAGGGACGGTTGCTGGCCGAGGAACCCGTCGACCACGCGCCGCAACAGATCGCGGTCGCCCTCCACGCTCTCGAGCGCGGCGTCCCAGTCCACGCGTGCCTCGGCAGCGGCCCGCGGGACCGGCGCGCCGGCCGCCGGGGCCGCCCCGACGACCGCGGCGATCGCTTCGAGGAGCTCGCGGGCACGATACGGCTTGGCCAGGTAGCCGTCGAAGCCGACAGTCCGCCAGGGGGCGTCCGCGCCGCGGGACGAGCGCGCCGTCAGGGCGACGATCGGCGTGCGGCTCGCGCCCTGCTCGCTCTCGCGCTGGCGGATGGCGCGGGTGGCTTCGAAGCCGTCCATCTCCGGCATCTGCAGGTCCATCAGCACGACGTCGAACCGCTCGGCGGCGCACGCCTCGAGGGCCTCGGCGCCGGTGCCGGCCACGCGCACCGCGTGGTTCGCCCGCTCGAGCATGCCGACGCCCACGCGCTGGTTGGGGACGCTGTCCTCGACGAGCAGGACGCGCAGCGGCCGCAGCGCGACGACCGGGGGGCGAGCGGGAGGCTTCTCGGCCGCTCCCGCCTCGCCGAGGCCGAAGCGGGCCGTGAAGTGGAACGTGCTGCCCCTGCCAGGCGCGCTGCGGAGGCCGATCCGGCCGCCCAGCGCGTCCACGAGACGCGAGGCTATCGCCAGGCCCAGCCCCGTGCCGCCGTAACGCCGCGTCGTCGAGGCGTCGGCCTGCACGAACTCCTCGAAGATCACCTGCTGCTTGTCCGGCGAGATCCCGATGCCGGTATCGGCGACCTCGAACCCGAGCGAGACCTCGCCATCGGCCTGCTCCAGCGGGCGCGCATGGAGGACGATCTCGCCCCGCTCGGTGAACTTGATGGCGTTCGAGACGAGATTCGACAGGATCTGCCGCAGCAGGCGGGCGTCGCCCACCAGCGCGTCCGGCGTGTCGTCGGCGACGGCGCTCCGCAGGGTGACGTCCTTCCTGCGCAGCCGGGGCGCGAGCGACTTGAGCAGCGTGTCGAGAAAACCGCGCAGGTGGAAGTCGCGGCGCTCGATCGCCAGCTTGCCCGCCTCCATCTTCGAGAAGTCGAGCAGGTCGTTGATGACGTCGAGCAGCGCGTCGGCCGATTCGCGGATGGCGTCGAGGTACTCGTGCTGCGTCGGCGTCAGCGCCGTGTCGCCGAGCAGCTCGGCCGTGCCGACCACCGCGTTGAGCGGGGTGCGGATCTCGTGGCTCACGTTCGCGAGAAACGTGCTCTTGGCGAGGTTGGCGCGTTCGGCCGCGTCCCGCGCGGCGCGCAGCTCGGCGGCCTGGCTGCGCAGGTCCTCTTCCGCGCGCTTGAGGGCCGTCACGTCGGTGTGGCAACCCAGCAGGCGGAGCGGCTCGCCGGCCTCGTTCCTGACCGCGAGGCCGCGGCAGCGCACCCACACCGTGCTGCCGTCGCGGTGCCGATAGCGCACGATCTGATCGTACGGATGGCTGGGATCGGCGAGGTGCTTGGCGAAGTTGTCGAGGGCCAGGGTGCGGTCCTCGGCGAATATGTTCGCCATCCACCACGCCGAGGTGTTGGGAATCTCGTCGTCGCGGTAGCCGAACAGCTCCTTGAAGCGGGGGCTCATCCATTCCTGGTCCTGGCGCGTGACGTCCCAGTACCAGATGCCGTCGAGCGAGCCGGCCTGCAGGAACTCGAAGATCGC
>CAYGCV010000219.1:0-7735 GCA_964348425.1 uncultured Vicinamibacteraceae bacterium
GCGCGTAGTCGCGGGCCGCCGGGTCGCCCGCCTCGAGCCGCTCGTAGTAGTCGATGGTGCCGAGCGGCGCGAGGGCGAGGTCGGACCAGCCGGTCCAGTAGATGATCTTCCCGCCGGCGTCCCGGAACCGACTCAGGTCGGCGTCCGTCGCGTTGAGGATCGCGGCCGTCTCCGCGACGTCGTCCTGCCAGGTCGCGAAGTCGTACCGCGTGTAGTCCCAGTCGGGGTCGGCGAAAACGAAATACTTGAAGAGCTCGGTGCCGAAGCCGTACTGCGCGTTGGGAATCCCCGGGGCCCGGCGCTGTTCCGAGCCGACCACCCACGCGTCCCAGCCGCCCGCCTCGTCCTCGCCGCCGAAGTTGAACCCGTGGTAGATCGGCTCGCCGTTGGACAACGGGCCGCCGTAGACGGTTTCGATCGCCGCAAGTTGCGCCGCGGTGACGCAGTCGTCGGCCGCCTCGTCGCCGGCGCAGCGCGGGAGGTCGGCCGGGTCGAAGCCGCACTGCCGTGGATCGGCCAGCATGCCGTCGTCGACCCCGTCGTCCGCGTCGCACGCGGCGAGGATGCTCGATCCGAGCAACTCGAGCGTCGCCGCCGTCAGCACCGGGGCGTCGAGGTCGCCGTCCGGGTAGATCGCCTGCTGGTTCTGCACGAACCCGGCCGTGATCCCGGTCCAGTGGTAGGCCGGCGCGGCCGCCACGATGCCGTCGAAGTCGTCCGGATAGCGCTGCGACTCCATCATGGCCTGACCGCCGCCCCGCGAGCAGCCCACGAAGTAGGCGTAGTCCGCGGGCCGCGCGTAGTAGTGCGCGATGATCGACTTCGAGGTCTCGGCCGTCAGGTGGACGGCACGATGACCGAAGTTCTCCTGCCGCTCGGGATGGTCGAGCGCCCAGCCGGCCTCGATGCCGTTGCCGGTGTGACCGGTGTCGGTACCCGCCGTCGCGTAGCCGCGCTCGAGCGGCCCCCCGCCGTGGGCGTAGAGCGAGCGGGCCTGGTTCTGGACGCTGCCGACGAACCCGCCGCCGCCCCCCATCAGGAAGCGGCCGTTCCAGTCGTCGGGCAGCAGCAGCTCGAAGTTGATCTCGGTCTCGATGACCCCCGTCACGCGGCAGTGGGCCGGAACGCCCTGCGCTTCCGGCAGGTGCTCGGCCGAGCCGATCCGCAGGTCGACGAGTGCGAGCCCGGTCAGATCGGCGCAAGGGTGCGGGGGCTCCGCCGCAGGGGTCGCGCACGCGGCCGCGACGGCCAGGCCGGCGGCGACGGCACCGTTCACGAGGCAACGCTGGCTGCAGGGCATGGTCGTTCTCCTCGTCCGGATTCTACCGGACCGCGTGCCGCCGTCACGTGCTGCCGGGGTCGAGCAGCGGATTGAAGTTGGTGTCAACGAGCGCGGCTCCGGTCATACAGATCCTCGCGCGACCATCCGCGGTCCACGTCCGCCCGCGTCGACCGGCCTTCCCGCTGGCGGCGGCGCTGGCGTTCTGTCGCCTGGTGGAAGAGGCCGAGTCGTGTTTCGCGGTTGGGCCGAATGCCGAGCTGGATGGCGAGCGCCGTCGGCAAGGTGACCTGGAGCTTGCTGGTGACCTTGGCCATGTCCTTACCATAGCAAGGATCATGTCCTTGTTGCGTCGCGTCGTCCGCTAGCACTGACGGGCTCCGTTCGGCCGCGTTCCCGTTCCCGATCATGTCTGACGCGCCGGTTCACCTCCGCAGGTTCCTCGGCCGCGGCGACGTGCTGGCCGTCGCGTTCGGCGCGATGATCGGCTGGAGCTGGGTGGTGCTGGCCGGGGAGATGATCGTGCGGGCCGGCGCCGTGGGGTCGATCCTGGCGCTCGGCGCCGGCGCCGTGATGGTCTGGCTGGTGGGGCTCACCTACGCCGAGCTGGCGGCCGCGCTGTCCCGCGCCGGGGGCGAGCTGAGCTTCACCTTCCTCGCGCTGGGACCCATCGGCGCCTTCGCCTGCGGCTGGACGCTGGTGCTCGCCTACGCGGCGGTCTGCGCCTTCGAGGCGGTTGCCCTGCCGACCGTCGTCGGCTACCTCGTGCCCGGGCTCGGAACCGGGGAGCCGCTCTACACCGTGGCGGGCTGGGAGGTGCGGCCGGGCTGGGTGGCCGCCGGGGTGGCCGGCGCGCTCGTCATCGGCGCCGTCAACTACCGCGACATTCGGTTCGCGGCCTTCGCCCAGCGGCTCGCCGTCGGCGGCCTGCTGCTGGTGGGCCTGGCGCTGTTCGTGCCCGGCACCGCGCGCGGCGATCTGGCGAATCTGGCTCCGGCCATCACGGGTTGGGAGGGCGTGCTGCGGGTCCTCATCATGACCCCGTTCCTGTACGTCGGCTTCGACGTGATCCCGCAGCTCGCGGAAGAGATCGCCCTGCCGCTACGGACCATCGGCCGCATCATCGTGCTGTCGATCGTGATGGCCCTCGGCTGGTACGGTCTGGTGCAGTGGACGGTGGGCGTGTCGCTCCCGCCGGACACCCTGGCCGGGCGGGATCTGCCCACCGCCGACGCCATGAGCGCGATCTACGGCAGCCCGTGGGGCGGGCGCGTGCTCGTCGTCGGCGGTGCCGTGGGCATCCTGACGAGCTGGAACGCGTTCTTTCTCGGCGCGTCGCGCCTGCTGTTCGCGATGGCCCGGGGCGGGATGCTGCCGGCGGCGTTCGCGCGCCTCCACCCCCGCTACGGCTCCCCGGCCGCGGTCGTGGTGGTGCTGACCGCGATCACCGCCGTCGCGCCGTTCTTCGGGCGGCCGGCACTGGTCTGGCTGGTCGACGCCGGGTCGCTGGCCACGGTCGTGGCCTATCTCCTCGTGGCGGTCTCGTTCCTCGTCATCCGGCGCCGGCATCCCGACCTGCCGCGCCCGTACCGGGTCGCGGCCCCGGCGGTCGTCGGTTGGCTCGCGGTGGCGGCCACGGTGTTCTTCCTCCTGCTGTACCTGCCGGGCAGCCCGTCGGCGCTGGCGTGGCCGGAGGAGTGGCTGATCGTGCTGCTCTGGACGGGGCTCGGCGCGGGGCTGGCGGTCGGGGTCCGCCGCCGGGCCGCGGCCATGGGCCCCGGCCGGCAGGCGCGGCTGATTCTCGGCGACCAGGCGCGTCTGGTCCACGCCGGGACCGGCCTGCGGGACGGCTCGATCCCTGCAAGGCATGCCTGAGTTGGACCGACGGTATCCTGTTACCATGCAGGCCGGAGATCCCGGTATGGAACGTGCTGCCTCCTCGCGTGAGTCGACCCCGCCGGTGACGGGCGACGAGTTGCTACGGATGCCGGGGCTCGATGCGTGCGAGCTCGTTGCCGGCCGCGTCGTGCGCATGACGCCCACCAGCCCCGCCCGCGGACGGATCGAGGTGAACGTGGCGGCCGCGCTCAAGCAGTTCGTGCGTACGCGGAATCTGGGCGTCGTCATGGCCGGCGAGGTTGGCGTATTCACCCGCCGGAATCCGGATACCGTGCGGGCGCCGGACGTGCTGTACCTGTCCCGCGAACGGGATGCGCGCCGGCGCCGGCCGCACGGCTTCCTCGACGTCGCGCCCGAGTTGGTAGTCGAGATCCTGTCCCCGACGGATCGACCCGACCCGTTGCGGCGCAAGCTCGGCGAGTACCTCGCCGCCGGCGTCCGTGTGGTGTGGGTGATCGACCCTGCCACACGCACGGTGCAGATCCATCACGACGGCGGCGAGCCGGTATCGCTGGAGGTCGGTGCGGTGGTCACCGGCGAGGACGTGCTGCCGGGGTTCGAGATGCCGGTCGACGACATCTTCGAGTAGCTTTGAACAGCGGAGGTCCGGCGCTGTCGAACGGCGCCAGACTTCCGCTACCTGGGTTCGCCGGCAGCGCTGGTGGCGCCGAGGCTGCGCAGCAGGCGGGCGGTGTCCGGATGCAGCGGCCGGGACAGGGTGCCGACGTCCAGCGGCGCCTGGCCGCGGGCATCCGCGATGTCCACGCGGGCGCCGTTCGCGGCGAGCAGCTCGATGATCGCGTTCTTGGCGAGGCGGGCCGCGCCGTGCACGGCGGTGCGCCCGCGCCGGTCGACGGCGTTGACGTCGACGTTCATCCCGAGCAGCAGGGTCACGAGCTCGAGCGACTGGCTCGCGGTGGCCTGCCGCGCCTCGTTCTGCACCATGCCGACCGCCGCCATGAGCGGGGTGGTGCCGCCGTCGGCAGCCAGGCCTGGGTCGCCGCCGGCCGCCGCGAGCGCCCGCAGGACGTCGGGGTCGGGTACCCGCGCCGCGGCCGCCAGCCAGAGCGGGGTCGCGCCGACGTAGGCGTCGTACGACAGGAAGTCTCCCTTGTAGACGAGCGGGGCCCGGGTGAGCCGGGCGTTGGGGTCGGCGCCGCGCGCCAGCAACGCGCGCACCAGGTCGGCCCTGCCGGTCTCGACGGCGGCGTGCAGGGCCGTCCGCCCGACGCTGTCCGGCACGTCGGGGTCCGCGCCCCGCTCGAGGAGAAACAGGGCCAGCGCCTCGTGGGTGCTCGGCTCGACGTCGAGGCGATACTCCCAGCCGCTGGTGGCCACGAGGCTGGCGCTCGCCACCAGCAGCGGCGTGCGGCCCGAGGTCTGCGACTCCTCGACGTCGACGCGCGCGTCGATGGGCAGGTACGGCTCGGCCGCGTTCACGTCGGCGCCGCCGTCCAGCAGCACGCGCGCCGTCTCGACGTCGCCGCTGCGGGCCGCGAGCAGCAGGGCGGTGGTGCCGTACACGGACCGCGCGTGCACGTCCGCGCCGGCCTCGAGCAGCACCCGCGCGACCTCCGCGTGCCCTTCCGACGCCGCCCACATCAAGGGAGTCTGGGCCTTGAAGTGGGGCGTCCCGCGTACGTCGGCGCCGGCCGCCAGCAGTGAGCGCACCAGCTCCGGATTCCCGGTGCGGGCGGCGGTCATCAGGATGGTCTCGCCGCCGGCGCGGGCCGCGTCGGGATCGGCGCCCGCGCGCAGCAGGGCGTCCGCCATCTCGGCGCCGGCGTTGAGGGCGGCCAGCGCCAGCGGCGTCACGCCGAGATCGTTCGCCGCGTTCACGTCGGCCCCGGCCGCGATCAGCAGGCGGGCGGTGGCGACGTCGTTCCAGTGCGCGGCCCAGTGCAGGGCGGTCGCTCCGTCGGGTTGCCGGGCATCGACGGCCGCCGATTCGGCCAGGAGCGCCCGCACGGCCCGCTGATCGCGCCGCTCGGCCGCGTCGGCGAGCATCGCATCCTCGGCGGCTGCTCCCGTGGCGCCGGGCAGGACCGCCAACGCCGCCGCCAGCCCGATGGCCGGCGCCCACGAGCGCCGCCGCCGGGGCGCGCCGCGCCGGCCGCGAGAGGCGCCGGCTGCCGTCCGTCCGCGCATGCGCGTCACCCTCCGCCGACCGTCACACCGAGAGCGCGTTCACCCGACCGGTGCTGTCGCCCAGCGTCTCGATCGGCACACCCAGCTTGTCCAGCATGGCCAGGAACAGATTGGTGTTCGGCGTGTCCTCGGCGACCCGCACGTGGCGTCCGCCCGTGAGCCGCCCGCCGGCGCCCCCCACCAGCAGCGTGGGCAGGTCGTGGTGGTTGTGCCGGTTGCCGTCGCTGAGGCCGCTGCCGTAGAGCACCAGCGCCGAATCGAGCAGGGTGCCCTCGCCGTCCGGCGTCGACGCCAGCCGGTCGACGTAGTAGGCGAACATCTCGGTGAGATGGCGGTCGACCTTCTTCAGCTTCTCGATGAGCACCTCGTCGCCGCCGTGGTGCGACAGCGCGTGGTGGGCGTCCGGCACCCCGATCTCCGGATAGGCGCGATTGCTCGTCTCGTGCCCCAGCATGAACGTGAGGACCCGCGTCAGGTCGGCCTGCCAGGCGAGCACCTGCAGATCGAACATCAGCTTCGCGTGCGCCTCGAAGCTGTCGGGCACGCCGGCCGGCTGGTCCATCGCCGGCAGCTCGCGCGCGGTCTGCCGCTCGGCCATCTGGATGCGCCGCTCCACGTCGCGCACCGCGTCCAGGTACTCGTCCAGCTTCACCTGGTCGCGGGGCCCGAGCTCGTCCTTCAGGCGCGCCACCTTGGCGGTCACCATGTCGAGCAGGGAGCGGTCGTGCCGGCGCGCGGCCAGCCACGCCGCGGGGTCGGTGGTCCCCCCGCTGCCGAACAGCCGCTCGAAGACGGCCCGGGGATCGCTCGCCATGGGCAACGGGGTGGTGGCGCTGCTCCAGCACAGCGTGTTGGCGTAGACGCAACTGTAGCCCGGGTCGCACGACCCCGCGCGATCCGCCGACTCGAGCGAGAGCTCGAGCGAGGCGAGTTGCGTCTCCTGTCCCAGCACGCGGGCCGCGATCTGATCCATGGAGATGCCGGCGCGGATGTCGTGTCCCTCGGTCTTCTTCGGATGCACGCCGGTCAGGAAGGCGCCGGCCGCGCGCGCATGGTCGCCGGCGCCCTCGCCGGGACGGGCGATGCCCTCCTCGGCGCACAGCCCGCTGATCATGAGCATCCGCTCGCGGTGCGGCGCCAGCGGCCGCAGGGTCGCGGTGATCTCGAGGGCCCGGCCGCCGGCGGACGGCGTCCAGTTCGGCATGAACATGCCGTTGGGCACGTACACGACGCCGAGACGGCGGACGGGCTGGGCGGCGCCGGCCCGCAGGCCGAACGCGGGCACCATGCTGTCGAGCATGGGCAGCGCCAGGGTCACGCCGAGACCGCGGAGGAACGTGCGACGCGGGAGGTGCTTCCTGGTGACCATCATGGCTCTCGCGATCTCCTCATCTGAAACGGCGTGCTCTCGACGACGCCGAGGACCAGCGACGACCAGCGGTAGTCGTTCGCGGCCGCGCCGCGGGCGACGCCGCGGACGGCCGGCGCGTCGTGGTACTCGATCCCGCGACCCAGCGCGTAGGTCAGGAGCTTCTCGGCCAGGGTCTCGACGAAGCGCTCTTCCGCACCGAGCAGGATGTCGCGCAGCCCGTGCGGGCCGGCGAACCGGGAGCCGTCCGGCAGCCTGCTCGCCACGTCGATCGGCGCCCCGTCCTCGGTCGTCCGCCAGGCCCCGATGCCGTCGTAGTTCTCCAGCGAGAAGCCCAGCGGGTCCATCAGCACGTGGCAGCTCGCGCACACGGGGCTGATGCGGTGGATCTCCATCCGCTCGCGCATCGAGAGGCGGCGGTCCTGCCGGGGATGGTCCGCGTCGGGCAGTCCCGGCACCTCCGGCGGCGCCGGCGGGGGCGGCGAGCCGAGGAGGCTCTCCAGCACCCACAGCCCGCGCTTGGTCGGCGAGGTCCGGTTCGGATACGAGGTGGCGGTCAGGACGCTGCCCTGGCCCAGCAGCCCGCCCCGCCGCCGGCCGGCGACGTTCACCCGCCGGAAGTGATTGCCGTAGACGTTCGCCACGCCGTAGTGGCGTGCGAGGCGCTCGTTCAGGAAGGTGTAGTCCGCCCGCAGCAGGTCGAGGACGCTGCGGTCGTCGCGCACCTGGCTCGCGACGAAGAGCGCCGTCTCCTGCCGCATCGCCTCGCGCAGGTTCTCGTCGAAGTCGGGAAACGCGTCGGGGTCGGGGGCCACCGTCCGCATGTTGCGCAGCAGCAGCCACTGGCCGAAGAAGTTGTCGATGAAGGCATCCGAGCGCGGGTCGTCGAGCAGGCGGGCGACCTGCGCCGGCAGCACGCCCGGCTCCCGCAGCCGGCCGGCGGCCGCGAGGTCGAGCAGCTCGTCGTCCGGGAGGCTGCTCCACAGGAAGAACGACAGGCGCGAGGCCAGCTCCAGGTCGCTGACCGGATACGCCGTCTC
>CAYGCV010000220.1:0-7723 GCA_964348425.1 uncultured Vicinamibacteraceae bacterium
GCCACCGCGCAGCACGCGGCGGCCGCAGTCGCCGTCCCAGCAGTCCTCCGCCCATTCCGACGGGTTCCCGCTTGACGCTCACGAACAAAGGAGCGCAGCCGACTTTCGATGCTGGGACCGTTCGGTTCGGCTTCAATTGACGTCTATATCTTGTAGAGAGTCGACCGGGCGTCGTCTGACCGCCAAGGCGGCGACGGGGTTGGCAGGCCGCTCGCGGCGCGGCCGAGACCGGAATACCTCGACGCAGCCCAGGCGGAGGCGCTACGCTAAACCGCTCCGTCGAGCCCGTGGCTGCCTGCCTCGCTGCCGGGGCGGATGTCCAGGCGCGGGGGGAGCACGATCGGACACCCGCTGCACTTTGCGGCCGGGTTCAACGAGAATCCAGAGATTTCGGTCCGGCTGCACTTGCGGTCGACCAGCGGCATTGCCTGCACGGAGAGGAACGGAGTCGACCGATGTCACCTGCATCGTTGATCGTGAAGCTCGCTGCCACCGTGCTCATTGCCCTTCTCGCCGGTCTGCCGGCCACGGCATTGGCCCAGGAAGACCTGACGGCGGAGCAATACGAAGCGCTCGGCCGCGCCCTCGGCATGTCGGTCGAGGAGATCCGGGAGCTCGGGCTGTCGCCGGAGGAGTTGCAGGTGCTGCTCGACGGGTTCACGGAGGAGACCGTCGTCGTCGGTACGCGGGCCCGTCCGCGGACGGTCGCCGCCTCGCCCGTGCCCGTGGACGTCCTGTCGGCAGCCGACATCACCAACCAGGGCGTCGTCAGCCTGCCGGAGCAGCTCCGGACCGTGGTCCCCTCGTTCGCCGTCAACACGCAGCCGATCAGCGACGCGTCGACGGTGGTGCGGCCCGCGATGCTGCGCAACCTGGCGCCCGACCACACGCTGGTGCTGGTGAACGGCAAGCGCCGTCACCGCTCGTCGATCATCGACTGGCACGGCGGCAACGGCGTGGCGTACGGCTCGCAGGGTCCCGACATCTCGGCCATTCCCGCCATCGCCCTGCGGCAGGTCGAGGTGCTGCGCGACGGCGCGGCGGCCCAGTACGGCTCGGACGCCATCGCCGGCGTGATGAACTTCCAGCTCAAGGACGCCAACTCCGGCGGCACCCTCGAGTTCGACACCGGCACCTTCCGGGAGGGCGACGGCGAGGCGTTCAACGTGGCCGGCAACGTCGGCCTGCCGCTCGGCGCCACCGGCTTCGCCAACCTCAGCCTGGAGTACGGCAGCTCGAACCCGACCAACCGGAGCGCCGCCCGCAGCGACGCCATCGCGCTCCTCGCCGCCGGGAACATGCACGTCGCCTCCGACACGCCGCAGATCTGGGGATCGCCCGAGGTCGACGACGACCTCAAGCTGTTCGGCAACTTCGGCTTCGCGTTCGCCACCGGGGTGCAGCTCTACGCCCACACGAACTACGCGCGCAAGCAGGTGACCGGCGGCTTCTTCTTCCGCAACCCGAACACGCGCGGCGGCGTCTTCAGCGCGGACGGCGGGCAGAGCCTGCTCGTGGGCGACCGGCTGTGGGCCGCGACCGGGATGCCGGGCGCGGGCAACTGCGGCCCGGTGCCGATCGTCGACGACGTCCCCGACGCGGCCGGCCTGGCCGCCGTGGCGGCCGACCCCAACTGCTTCACGCTCTACGAACGCTTCCCCGGCGGCTTCACGCCCAGCTTCGGCGGCGAGGCGCAGGACACGTCGCTGGTGGGCGGCATCCGCGGCCTGACCGACGCCGGCTTCAACTGGGACGCGAGCTTCACCGTGGGCGCCCACGAGACCGACCTCTTCATCCGCGACACGGTCAACGCCTCGCTGGGCTACGACACGCCGACCGCGTTCGACCTGGGCAGCAACCGCCAGCGGGAGCTCGGGGTCAACTTCGACGTCTCCTACGCGGCCACCGACATGGTCAACATCGCGGCCGGCGCGGAGTGGCGCGACGAGCGGTACCAGACGACCGAGGGCGAGCCCGACTCGTGGACGGTCGGCCCCTACGGCCGCGGGCAGGGCTTCTCGGCCGGCTCGAACGGCTTCTTCGGCTACGGTCCGCTCGCCGCGGGCACGTGGAGCCGGAGCAACGTCGCGGTCTACGGCGATGTCGAGATCAGCGACCCGGACGACCTGTGGACGATAGGCGGTGCGCTGCGCTTCGAGCATTTCGAGGATTTCGGCGCGACGACGAACGGCAAGGTCTCCGCGCGCTTCGCCTTCGTGCGCGCCAGCGTGAGCAGCGGGTTCCGCGCGCCGACGCCGGGCCAGCAGAACGGCTTCAACATCTCGACCATCTTCGACCCGGCGCTCGGCGACCTGGTCAACAACGGCGTCATCCCGTCGATCTCGCCCGTGGCGGCGCTGCGCGGCGGGGTGCCGCTCGAGCCGGAGCGCTCGCTCAACTACACCGCCGGCGTCGTCTTCGACACCGGACCGTTCAACTTCTCGGCCGACTACTTCCGCATCGAGGTCTCCGACCGCATCGGCATCACGAGCAACTTCAGCCTGCGGGACGAGGAGATCGCCGGCCTGCTCGCGCAGGGGGTGGACAGCGCGCGCGACCTGAAGAACTTCCGGTTCTTCACCAACGCCTTCGACACGGCGTCGCAGGGCATCGACGTGGTGTCGACCTACACGCCGATTGCGCTGCGCGGCAACACCGTCTTCAGCGCCGTCTTCAGCTTCACCGACACCGAGGTGACCGAGAACGGGAAGGGGCTGCTGAGCGACCGGCGCCTGGCCGAGTACGCCTACGCGCTGCCGCGCGTGCGCTGGAACGTCGGCGTCAACCAGCGCCTGGGGCGCGTGCAACTGCTCGGGCGCGTGAACTACTACGGCGGCTGGTACGACTGGGACAGCGGGTTCGGCCAGGTCTTCATTCCGTCCGCCGGTATCGGCCAGGGCTTCTTCGACGGCCGGCCGATTGTCGACGTGGAGGGCAGCATCGACCTGTACGACGGGACGACGCTGGCCATCGGCGTGCAGAACCTGTTCGACACCTATCCCGACGAGAGTGCGCGCGCGATGTCCGTCGGCGAGAGGTACAGCGAGTACACGCCCTGGGGCTTCAACGGCGCGTACTACTACGCCCGCATCCGCTACGCCTGGGGCCGGTAGGGCCAGGGCGCGCCGGCGGTCGCGGGCGTGCCTCAGCGCGCGCCGTCCATGAAGCGGGCTCTGAGCGCGTCGCGGTCCACCTGCTCGCCCGCCAGATAGACGTCCGCGATGCGGCGCGTGGACTCGATGTCCTCCAGCGGGTTCGCGTCGAGCACCACGAACGAGGCGCTCCTGCCCGGCGCCACCGTCCCGAGGTCGTCGAGCCCGAGGATGTCGGCGTTGACGCGCGTGGCGGCGACGATGACCTCCATGGGGCTGAGACCGCAGCCCGCCATGTCCCGCAGCTCGGTGTGCGTCGTCCACCCGAGGCTGACGCCCGAATCGGTCCCCATGCCGATGATCATCTCCGCCTCGCGGTTGCGCGCGAGGTTCCGGCACTGCAGCTCGAACGACGCGCCCGGCCCCTCCGCCGCCAGCCGCTCGGCCTCGGCGCGCAGGTTCCCGATCTCGAACGGCGGCAGCGTCTCGGCGAGCCACGGCAGGTCGTCAGCCGTCACCGGCGAGCCGGGCAGGTTGGGAACGGTCCACACGTCGGGATGCTCCCGGAGCAGTTCCATGTACTCCGCGTCGATGTCCCGGTCGCGCACCGTGTGCGCGAAGCCGTCGACGCCCGCGCGCAGCAGGTCCTTGGCGTCGGCCAGCCCGCTCGTCGAGCCCAGGTGCGACGTCACCCGCATGCCGCGGGCGTGGGCCTCGTCGATGATCGCCCGATAGACCTCCGGCTGCAGCTTGGGAACCGTGCCGCCGCGGTCGTCGACCCAGATCTTGACGAGCTCCACGCCGTGCCCGTGGAGCTCCGCGACGGCGGCGCGGCCCTCGGCCTCGGTCTGCGCTCCGCGCGGAATCCCCAGACGGTACTCCTGCTGGGGCCCCGCCGCCGGCGTGGCGGCGATCCCCCGCCCCGACGTGAGGAAGCGCGCGCCGTTCGGGACGACCGCATCGCGCAGCTCGAACGCGAGCGCCTCGTCGGCCTCGAGCCCCAGGCTCATCGTGGCCGCCACGCCGTGATAGGCCGCCCGCTCGAGGTGCTCGACCAGGTTGGCCCGCGTGTAGTTGTCCCTGCTGTGCGTGCCGTCCCTGACGTTGGTCAGCCCGATGTGCTGGTGCGCGTCGATCAACGCGGGGATCACCGTCTTCCCCGTCAGGTCGACACGTGCCGCGCCCGCCGGGGGCTCGCGCTCGCCCTCGCTCCCCACCCAGGCGAAGACGCCGTCCTCGACGAGGAACGCGGAGCGCTCGACGGGCGCGTCCCCGCTGCCGTCGATGAGCCGGGCGCCCTCGAACCAGACCCCGGTCGACACCGGCTCCGGCGCCTGTTGAGCCGACGGGAGACCGCCCCAGAGCGCGGCCATGACGACAAGGACGAAAGCGCGTCGCAGCTCCATGGCGTCCTCCTCCGTCCGCGTCCTCGCGCGTGACGAGGACAGGAGCCCATGTTACCCCCGCAGGCAGCGCCGGAGGTAGAACGTCGATCCTGACGGTGGACTAAGCGGGAACGGACGGTGTACCGTGAGCCGGTTGCGCTCGCGCGACACGAGAGCCTTTGGTGGAACCAACAGGTCCAGGAGGAGAACAGTGATTCGAACAGTCTTGCTCGCCGTCATCATCGTTTTCGGTGTCAGCGGGATGGCCGCGGCCCAGGATCCGCCCGATGGGTGCGGTCCGAAGGGCGACCTGCCGGCCGACCTGTCGCACAACGCGGCGGTCGACTCGCGCTGCTTCGAGGTGCGCATGTACACCGCCCAGCCGGCCGTCGACGGCGACGGCGGCATCAACGAGCTGCACCAGCGGTTCCGCGAGGGCGAGGTCGCGATCTTCGAGAAGCACGGCGCCGAGATCGTGGCGGTCTGGCAGCGTCTCGACAACCCGAACACGCTCGTCTGGATGCTCGCCTACCGCGACCGCGCGCATCGGGACGAGGTCTGGGCAGGGTTCCGCGATGACCCGGACTGGGATGAGCTGCTGGCCAAGTATCCCGCCCCGCTCGAGGGGATCGAGGTGTTCTGGATGAGCGCCAGCGACTACTCGGCCCTCAAGTAGCGCAGGCCGCACCAGGGTGGCTCCGGCCGTTCCCGACGACCGGACCACCCTGCCCTCGCTCGCCGCCGGGCGCCGCCGGCTCGGTCATGGCCGCGCGCCCGCCGTCACGCGACTCGCTCCGACCACGCCCCGGCCCACAGCCGGTCCAGAAAGTCCGTCCACGGCAGGATGCTGACGCCGTCCACCCGGCGCGGCGCCGGCTCCAGGGACACGATGACGTAGTGGGCGCACGCGCCCTCCTCCCGCAGGGCCTTGATGCCCCGCATGTCCCGCGCGCCCACGTGGGTCTTCGCCTTGACCTCCACGGCCACGTCCCCGAACAGGAAGTCCACCTCGAACTGCGACTTCGACCGCCAGTAGCGCGGCGTGTCGAGCCGGTGATGGTCGCACCAGGCCTTGATCTCCTGGAAGACGAAGCTCTCGAACGCCATGCCGTACTCGGCCGTGCCCGACGCCAGTCCCCGCCGTCCCTGCAGATGGCGGGCGACGCCGACGTCGAACAGGTAGTACTTCGACGTGGAGATCGCCTTCCGCTTGCGGGTGTCGGTGAACGCCGGCACCTCGTGGGCGATGAGGGTGTCCTTCAGGATCTCGTAGTACTCCCGAACCGTCGACGCCGGCACCTGCGCGTCGCTGGCCAGGTTGGCAAAGTTGATCATCTCGCCGTGGGCCAGCGCCGCCACCTGGAGGAACCGACTGAAGGCGCCGATGTTCCTGACGATCGCCTCCGCCGCCACCTCTTCCCGGAGATAGTCGCCGGCGTAGGCGGCGAGGTCCTCGGCCGGCGATTCGGAGAAGAAGATCGGCGGCAGCAGGCCGTGCTCGAGCGCCCTGACCAGGTCGAAGCGGCCGCCCAGCTCGACGCGGACGAACGGGTGCAGCACGCGCGACCGCGCCCGGCCGCCCAGCAGGTTGACCCCCCGGCGCCGCAGCCGGCGCGCGCTCGACCCGGTCAGCAGGAACCGGATGCCGTGCTCCTCGATCAGCAGATGCACCTCGTTGAGCAAGGCCGGCAGCCGCTGTATCTCGTCGATGACGACGATGGCCGCCCCGCCCCGCGCGGCCAGCGCTTCCCGGATGAGGGCCGGATTCCGGGAGAGGCGCAGGAACTGCTTCTGGTCCAGCAGGTTCCAGACCGGGCAGTCCCCGAACTGCTGGCGGATGAGCGTCGACTTGCCGGTCTGACGCGGGCCGAACAGGAAGCAGGACTTCCGCTCCACGATGGCTCGCAGGTCCAGGCGCCGGGGGATGATCGGAGGCCGCATGTGATGACAACCAGCGACAATACCGTGATTCATCATGACAACGAACAACACGGCGGGTCAACGGCAGGTCCGGCCGGCCGTTGAAGAACCGCACTGTCGCGGCCCGCGCACCGCCTCGACGCGGCGGCGTCCGCCCGCCATGCAGATCCGGAAGCCGGTGGTAGAATCGCCGGCGATGCCTTCGCTGGGAGCTGCCGCCCCGCGCCTCGTCTGGCTCTGCCTGCTGTGCGCGGGCGCCGCCCTCGCGCTGGCCGCCCCCGCCGCCGAGCGCGAGTGGCTGGCCGGCGACTCGCACATCCACAGCCACTGGAGCACCGGCTACGACCACCGCGCCAGCCCGCCCATCCCCATCAAGGGACGGGACGCGCTCTACTCGACGCCGCGCAACGCCGCCATGGCGCGGCGCTTCGGGCTGCGCTGGATGGTGACCACCGACCACGGCGGCCCCCACCACTCCAAGGTCAACCTGGAGCAGGCGTACCGCGAGCTGACCCTCTCGCGCGAGCTCGTCCCGGAGGTGCTGCAGTTCTACGGCATGGAGCTCAACATGCCGGGCATGGACCACCACACCCTGATCATTCCCCGCGCCGAGGACGAGGCGCAGGTGCTGCACGGAATCGAGAGCCGTTTCGACGCCAACGAGGACTGGGCCCGCCCCCCCGACCCGCGCCGGCAGTCCGCCGAGCTCCGGCGGCAGGCGCTGGCCCACATGCAGGGGCTCGACCGGTTGCCGATCCTTTTCGCGAACCATCCCTCCCGCTCGGCGCGGGCCATCGGGCAGTACGGTCTCGACGAGCCGTGGGAGCTGCGCGAGAACAACGACCTCGCGCCGGACGTCTACCGCGGCATGGAGGGCGCGCCCGGCCACCAGGCCGCCACCCTCAACAAGGATGACGGCCTCCGCTACCGCGGCGCCTACTGGAACCCCGGGGCGCAGACCCTGGGCGGCTTCGACCAGATGACCGCCATCGTCGGCGGCCTGTGGGACGCCCTGCTCGGCGAAGGGCGCCGGTTCTGGATCGTGGCCTCGTCCGACTCGCACTTCCACTACGCCGAGCCGGTGCGAGCCGGCAGCGACTTCTGGCCCGGCGAGTTCCACAAGACCTGGGTCCACGCGGAGCCGACCTACGCCGGCGTCCTCGACGGCCTGCGCCAGGGCCGTATCTTCGCGGTCGCCGGCGACCTCGTCACCGAGCTCGACTTCCGCCTCGAGAGCGCTGGCGGACACGAGGCGGAGCTCGGGGGCGCGCTGCGGGTCGCGCGCGGGACGCAGGTCACGGCGACGGTCCGCTTCCGCGACCCGGA
>CAYGCV010000221.1:0-7675 GCA_964348425.1 uncultured Vicinamibacteraceae bacterium
ACTCCGAGCACACCGACGATGAGCTTGCTTCGCATGGTTTCTCCTCCCGCTACTTCCGGTACCAGTCGTAGAACGCGTTGCCCTCGGGCACCTTGCGCGTGATGTCCACGATCATGGTCTCGCCCTCCCAGCGCGTGACCAGCGGCTCCCTGCGCACGTGACCGTAGAGGAACTCCTCGACGAACTCGATGCAGCGGTACTCGAGCAACTGCGCGTTCGGCTCCAGGCG
This sequence comes from uncultured Vicinamibacteraceae bacterium, assembly GCA_964348425.1. Taxonomy (GTDB): domain Bacteria; phylum Acidobacteriota; class Vicinamibacteria; order Vicinamibacterales; family UBA8438; genus JAAXGX01. Next base: position 230 of record CAYGCV010000221.1, read on the forward strand.
CTTGTAGAGCGGCATCGAGATCTGCCAGGGCTCCGTGAAGGTGTTCGGATCCGTGATCGTCACGTCGTACTGGATGGCGTCGGACGAGATCGGCGTGAACCGCTCCTCCAGCACCAGATCGATGCTGTGGAAGTTGCCCGCCCGGTCGAACCAGTTCTTCCCGTTGAACCGGTTGACGTCGACCACCAGCGTGTCGCCCTCCCAGCGCCCGACCGAATGCCCCATGTAGGTGTCGTCGGGCGGACGCTCGACCTCGTCGAGGTGGATGGTCCGCGCCGTGCTGGTGAACGCGTAGGCCATCTGGATCTTGTTGGTGCTCTGGATGATCTGGAACGGGTAGGGCATGTACATGGCGCGCGGAATGCCCGGCAGATAGCACTTCAGCTCCGGGTCGCGGTCGATCCAGTTGGCCTGGTTCTCCGCCTTGATCTGCGCGGCTTCCTCCGTGTACGGAATCCTGCCGTCGCCCTGCACGACGCCCACCGACGCGGGGACGCCGCCGGCGGCCCCGAGCGCCACGACCGGCGCGGCCGGCACCTCGGCGTACTCGAACGGGTACACCCCCGGCTGGGTCACCATCCCGGCCCGGGCTGCGTGGGCCTCCAGATCCCAGTGGGCCTCGTTGAGGGCCTGCCAGATCCCGTTGAAGTCGGGCCGGCCGTCCGCGGTGCGGGCGATGTCGCCGCCCTGGGCCGCCGGGCGCATCACCGACGCCGTGATGACGGCGCTCGCCACGGCCGCGGCGATGGCCACGCTGACGATCGATACGTTTCTGGTCCAACTGCGCATGAGAGATCTCCTTCGTACCCGTGAGGCTACCACCACCACCGCCACGTTGGGAAGAGAGATTCAGTCGAGATGGGCCGCCTCGCTGTCTCCCATCTCGACCCCGCCCGCCGGGAAGTACTCGCGCCAGCGCCGGGTGACCCGCGCGGCGGTATCGTCGCGGCACGCAACCTCCCGCGGGAACCCGGGCTTGAGCCGGGCGTCGATCACGACCGGCGGGGTGTAGGCCAGGTGGTTGCGGACCACGCGGGTCGCGGCCGCGTGAACGTCGGCCGCCGGCTCGAAGCGGGTGAACGTCGTCCACAGGAAGTTGATCGGGCTGCGGACGGCGCGTCCCGGCTCGTCCGTCAGCACGATCAGGGGCCAGCGGGCGAACGCCGGGTGCGACGCGACGCGCGCCGGCGCCTCGGGATCCAGGCCGACGGCAGACGCGCCGACGACCAGGCAGCCGCCGCAGAACACGCGGACCTCCGAGACGCCGGCCGGCAGCTCGGCGGCCGAGAACTCGCGCGGCAGCTCCCGCAGCGGATCGCCGAGGCCGAGCCACACGCCCTTCGAGCCCAGGTTGACGGCCGGCCCCGTGTAGTCGAGCGTGTCCATCGACAGGTTGGAGAAGACGTACAGGTCGGTCTCCGGACGCGTGCGCGCCAGCAGATGCTCGAGCGTGGCCGGAAAGTCCTTGAGGTCGACCGGCTGATCGGTGACGAGCAGGAACTTCGTCAGCGAGAGCTGGCCCTCGCCGAGTATCCGGAACGCGCTCGCCATCGCCTCGCGGGCATAGCGCTGCTTGACGACGGCCGCGGAGAGCGAGTGGTAGCCCGTCTCGCCGTAGGACCAGAGCTGCTCGACGGCGGGCATCACCAGCGGAAAGAGCGGCGAGAGCAGCTCCTGGAGCAGGTCGCCGATGAAGAAGTCCTCCTGCCGCGGCTTGCCCACCACCGTGGCCGGGAAGATGGCGTCGCGCCGCCGGGCGACCCGGCCGACCCGCAGCACGGGATAGTCGTGCCGCAGCGAGTAGTAGCCGTAGTGGTCGCCGAAGGGCCCCTCCGGCCGGCGCTCGCGCGGGCGCACCTCGCCGATGAGCGCGAACTCGGCCGCCGCCGGCAGGGGATGCGGCCAGGGGCCCTCGACCAGCCGCAGCCGCCCGCCGGCAATCAGCGAGGCCAGCACCAGCTCGGGGACGTTCTCCGGCAGCGGCGCGACCGCCGCCAGCATCAGCGCCGGCGGTCCGCCCAGGAACGCCGTGACCGGCAGCGCCCGCCCGCGGCCCTCGGCCACGGCGTAGTGGAAGCCGCCGCCCTTGCCGATCTGCCAGTGCATGCCCGTGGTGCGGCGGTCGTGGATCTGCAGCCGGTACATGCCCAGGTTGTGGCCGCGCCCGTCGGGATGCTCCGTGAACACCAGCGGCAGGGTGATGAACGGGCCGCCGTCGGCGGGCCAGGTCGTCAGCGCCGGCAGGGCGTCCAGGCGCACGTCGTCCGTGACGACGTCGGTGACCGGTCCGCGCGCCCCCCGCTTCGACCCGATGCGGAGCAGCTCCAGACCCACATCCCGCGCTCCCCAGAGCCTGGCCGGCGTGGGCGGCAGCACGGTCTCGACCAGCTCGACGAGCCGGCGGATCAGACGGAGCGGCCGTTCGCCGAACGCCAGCTCCGCGCGGCGGGCGGTGCCGAACAGGTTGGTGGCCAGCGGGAAGGCCGCGCCCTGCACGTTCGTGAACAGCAGCGCCGGGCCGCCCGCGGCGATGACGCGGCGGTGGATCTCGGCCGCCTCGAGGTGCGGGTCGACCGGGGCCGCGACCTCCACGAGGTCGCCGTCGCGCCGCAGCCGGTCGAGGAACGCGCGCAGGTCGGGAAAGCTCATTCGGGAAACGGTTGAATTTCCGGCGTGTTCATACCACAGTACAGCACCCGGGCCGTGCGAGGGAGGTGGCTGATGCTTAAGATTCGAACCGGCACACTGGCCGTGGCGTTCGTCGTGCTCGCGGCGCTGCACGCGACGCCGCCGGCGGCCGCCCAGGACGACGTGACGGTGTACGAAGGGGCGCGGCTGATCGTCGGCGACGGCAGCGAGCCGATCGAGGACGGCGCCTTCGTCGTCCGCGGCGCGCGCTTCGAGGCGGTGGGCCGCCGGGGCGACGTGGAGGTCCCGGCGGGCGCGGCGCGCGTCGACCTGAGCGGCCGCACGGTCATCCCGGCGCTCGTCGACACGCACGTGCACCTGAGCCGCGAGCGCGAGGCGCTCGTCGAGGACCTGCGGCGCAAGGCGTACTACGGCGTGAGCGTGGCCATGAGCCTCGGCTGGGACGCCCCGGGCGCACCCTTCGAGGTGCGTGCGGAGACCATCCCCGGCGCGGCGCGCTTCCGCACGGCCGGGCGGGGCATCACCCGGCCGGAGCCGGGCCGCCCGCCGCTGCCGTACTGGATCGCGAGCGCGGACGAGGGGCGCGCCGCCGTGCGGGAGCTGGCGGCCCTGGAGGTCGACCTGGTCAAGATCTGGGTCGACGATCGCGGCGGCCGCTACGAGAAGATGACGCCCGAGATGTACGCGGCAATCATCGACGAGGCCCATCGGCAGGGGCTGCGCGTCACCGCGCACGTGTTCACGCTCGAGGATGCCAAGGGGCTCCTGCGCGCCGGGGTCGACGCCTTCGCGCACGGCGTGCGGGACCGGGACGTCGACGACGAGCTCGTCGAGCTGTGGCGGCAGCGGCCGCACGTCGTGCTGGTCCCGAACCTGCCGAACCGCGGCGTGGCGGAGGACCTCGGCTGGCTGCGCGAGACGATTTCCCCCGGCGAGCTGGAGGCGCTGCAGGCCCAGTACACCGATCGGCCTGACGCCCGGGAGAGCTTCGGCATCCAGGCCCGCAACCTCGCGCGGCTCAACGCGGAGGGCGTGCGGATCGCGTTCGGCACGGACGGCAACGCGGGCTGGACCCCGCACGTCGAGCTGGCCGACATGGTGGCGTCCGGCATGACGCCGCACGAGGCGCTCGTCGCCGCCACGCGGAACTCGGCCGAGTTGCTGGAGCTGGACGACGCGGGCACGGTCGAGGCCGGCAAGAGCGCCGACTTCGTGGTGCTCGAGGCCAACCCCCTCGACGACATCACCAACACGCGCCGCATCGACGCGGTCTACCTGCGCGGCGCGCCGGTCGACCGCGCCGCCCTGAGCGCCCGCTGGACGGGCGGCGCGTCGCCGTGACATGGCCGACGACGACTACGAACGCCAGCTCGAGGAGTGGATTCGCCAGCGGCGCCACAAGCTCCGCCCGCTGCCGCGGCCGGACCCTGCCCAGCGGCGGGCCGTCGACGGCTGGGTGCGCCTCGTGCCGGGGCTGGTCGCGCTGCACCTGGCGCTGCTCCTGACGCTCCGCGCCCGCCCGGGCCACCTCGCCCTGTGGATCTGGTACGCGGGCCCCATCGTGCTCGCCATCCTGACCGCGGGCCTGCTGGTCGCCTCGCTGCGCTCGGCCCACCGCTGGAAGCACGGCGTGAACCACTGGCAGCTCCTGGCGTACGCGGGCCTGATTGCCGTCGTCGCCACGCTGCCGATCTACGACCCGTATCCGTCGTCCCACGATGCGCGGCCCAGCGCCGTCGCCTTTCGCGTGCCGATCGACGGCCCGGTGACGGTGGCCTGGGGCGGGTCGACCGCGCCGGTCAACTACCACGTGTTCCTGCCCGACCAGCGCTGGGCGTACGACCTGCTGGTGACCCGCGACGGGCGCACGTTCCGCACGGACGGCGCCGCGGTCGAGGACTACTACGCCTACGGCCTGCGGGTGTACGCGCCGGCGGCGGGCGTCGTGTTCGCCGCGCGCGACGGCGAGCCGGACGTCGCCATCGGGGCGCGGCGCTGGGGCCTGGCGGGGCTCGGCAACCACGTCGGCATCGAGGTGGGCCCCGCCGAGTACCTGTTCATCGGGCACCTGCAGCCCGGCTCGGTCGCCGTCGCCGTCGGCGACCGCGTGGCCGCCGGCCAGCCGCTCGGGCGCGTGGGCAACTCGGGCAACAGCAGCGAGCCCCACGTGCACCTGCACCTGCAGGATTCGACGGATCCCTACTTCGGGGAGGGCATCCCGTTCTTCTTCCACGGCTACCGGCACGCCGGCCGGCTCGTCGAGCGCGGCATGCCCGAGGGCGGCCGGCGGCGCGGCCTCTACCGCGGCGAGCGCATCGTCCACGTGGGGCCGGCGGATTAGACTGTCGTCATGGTGGGGCTGTCCGAAATCGCGGTCATCGGGGTGATCGTGCTGCTGCTGATGCTGATGGGCCGGTCGCGCGGCGACCGGCCGCGGGCGGCGGACGATGCCGGGGGCGCCTGGGAGGTGCGGGCGACCCTCCGGGTTCCCAAGTACCTCGCCAGCGTGCTGCTGGCGCTGGCCACCGCCGCCGCCGTGGCCGGGTTGACGATCTGGTTGCAGTTTCCGGGCTGGGTCAGCGCGTTGTCCGGCGGCGTCGTGGCCGGGGCCGGCGTGGCCGCCGCCCTGCAGCGGGGGCGCCGCTCCCGCGGGAGCTGAGGCGGGCGGCGCGATGACCGGGCCCGGCGGATCGACGGCGAATTCCCGCCTCCGCTACGCCGTCGACGAAACGCCCTGCTCGAGCGGCAGTCGCGGCCGGCGTTGCTCAGGCGTCCGGTCCCGCCGGCTTGCGCTCCAGCAGGTGCTTGATGAGCATCCGAATGTCCTGCCTGACGTCGTCGATGTTCTTCTTGACGTCGTCGATGTTCCTGGCGATGGCCCTGTGCGCGTTCGTGTTCTCGGACCGGATCCACTCCAGCCTGACGACCAGCCACACGAGCACCAGCAGTACGCCGGCGCCCTCCAGCGTCATCAGCCTCACCAGATCGCCCATGTGTCAATCGTAGCACACCGTCCCGACACGGCGTGCGAATGGTTGCCACGGGCGGGGTGTCCCGCCGGCAGCGCAGCAGGATGAGGACCCCCGCCCCCGGCACCATGCCGTCGTCGAGCAGGTCGAGCGTGACAGCGAGCGCCGGCTACGGCACGACGCGCGCGCGGTCGACGTAGTTCGTGTCGGTGCCGAACCAGATCTCGCGCGTCGGCGGGTGGTAGTACATGTGACGCACGGTGCCGCCGCCGCTGGCGATCTCGGTTGCCGCGAAGAACTCCTCGGTGGCCGGGTCGAAGCCGACGAAGCGGTTCGGCCGGATGCCCGACTCGACGAAGTACAGCCGGTCCTCGGCGTCGACGGCCATCCCGTACGGCCGGGCCTCGGCCCCGCCGGGGACCGCCCACTCCCGGACCTCGCCGGTGGCCGGATCGCGCCGGCCGAGGCGCCCGCCCGCGTAGTCGACGTACCAGAGGCTCCCGTCCGACGTCAGGGCGATCCGGCGCGGCCGGGCCTCGGCCCGCGGCAGCTCGAACTCCTCGAGCTCCAGCGTCTCCGGATCGACCGTGGCGAGCCTGTTCGTGCCGAACTGGCAGAACCAGGCGCGGTTGTCGGCATCGACCACGATGCCGTAGGGACGCCGGCCGCCGCCCTCGACCGGGATGAGATCCACGGTGCCGGTCTGCGTGCCCAGCTTGCCGACGAAGCTGCCCATCTGCACGGAGAACCAGATGTCGCCGTTGCGGTCGAAGGTGAGCGTATGCGGATCCCGCGCGTCGGGGGTCGGCATCATGAACTTCTCGATGGCCCCGGTCTCGGGATCGAGCCGGCCGATGTGCCTCGCGCGGTTGCCTGCGTACCACACGAACCCGTCGTCGTCGACGATCAGGTTGTGCGGTCCGGTGCCCGGGTCGAGCTCGTAGCGCCGGAAGTCGCCCGTCGCCGGGTCGAGGTAGGCCAGGTAGTCGCCCCGCTGCCCGACGAACCAGACGCGTCCTTCGCCGTCGACGTAGGGGTCGCGCGGCCGGGTGTTCTCCCAGGGCACGGCCCATTCGGTGATCTCGATGTCCTCGGCGGCGGCCGTGGCCGCGCCGAGGGCGCCGACCGACCCGAACGCGAGGACCGCAACGAGCAGCGCCGGCATTCCGTTTCTCATCGTCAAGCCTCCAGTCAGCTCCACCGTGGTGCGCCCGCGTTCGTAGAGTATCATCCGCAATTGCGGCTCGGCGCCGTCGGAGCGGTGTCGGCGGGCGGGCTCCGCGGGATACCCGCCGCGCGGACAGGGGAGGTCGACATGACTCGTGGATGGATGCTGCGGGCGGCGGCGGCGATGGTCGCGGCGGCGTGGCTCGTGCCGGCGCTTGCGGCCGGCCAGGAGACCGCGCCGGCGCCGGATCCGGCGGCGTTCCGGACCCCGTGGGGCGATCCGGACCTGCAGGGCATCTGGTCCTACGCCACGTTCACGCCGCTGCAGCGGCCGGCGGCCCTGGCCGGGCGCGAGTTCCTGACGCCGGAGGAGGTGGCCGCGCAGAACCTGGCCGACGCGACCCGCGCGTCGTCGGAGCGGCGCGGCGAGCTGACGAGCGACCGCGACCTGGCACTGGCGTACGATCAGATCTGGTGGGATCGGGGCACCTCCACCGGGCGCACGTCGCTCATCGTGGACCCGCCCGACGGCAGGCTGCCGCGGCTGACCCCCGCGGCCGCGCGGGAGCAGGCCGCGCTGCGCGAGTACCGCCGCGACCATCCGTACGACTCCTGGGAAGACCGGCCGCTGCAGGAACGCTGCATGACCTACCAGCGCGTG
>CAYGCV010000222.1:0-7650 GCA_964348425.1 uncultured Vicinamibacteraceae bacterium
GCAGGTGCGCGCCGAAGACCACGCCGAGGCCGATCTCGGGGTCTCGACGTTGATGGGCGACCAGGTCGAGCCTCGCCGCCGGTTCATCGAAGAGAACGCCCTCGACGTCGAGAACCTCGACGTGTAGGGGGCCCGCCGGGGCCCCCGCGCCGATCATCGATCCATGCCTGAGCCGACCCGTTCCAGTGTGCCCGTAAGCATCGAAGACGAGATGCGGCGCTCGTACATGGATTACGCCATGAGCGTGATCATCGGGCGTGCGCTGCCCGACGTGCGCGACGGCCTCAAGCCGGCCCACCGCCGCGTCATCTTCGGGATGCGCGCCATGGGGCTGGCCGCGAACCGGCCGTACCGCAAGTGCGCCAAGATCGTCGGCGAGGTGATGGGGAACTTCCATCCGCACGGCGACGCGTCGATCTACGACACGCTCGTGCGCTTGGCGCAGGGCTTCAACATGCGCTACCTGCTGGTCGACGGCCAGGGGAACTTCGGGTCGGTCGACGGCGATCCGCCGGCGGCGATGCGGTACACCGAGGCGCGGCTGGAAGCGCTGGCCGACGACCTGATGGCCGACCTCGACAAGGAGACGGTCGACTTCGTCCCGAACTACGACGAGACGACCGAGGAGCCCTCCGTGCTGCCGGCGCCCTATCCCAACCTGCTGGTGAACGGGTCGGCCGGAATCGCCGTGGGGATGGCCACGAACGTGCCGCCCCACAACCTGCGCGAGGTCATCGACGGCATCGTGTGGGTGGCGGAGCATCCCGACGAGCCGGCGGACGTCAAGCGGCGCATGCTGGCGAGCTTCGTCCCTGGCCCGGACTTCCCGACCGGCGGCTTCATCGTCGGGCGCGCGGGCATCGCGCAGGCGTACCGCGAGGGACGCGGATCGATCACGCTGCGCGCCCGCACGTCGATCGAGACGACCGGCAAGGGCGAGAAGACCGCCATCGTCGTGACGGAGATTCCCTACCAGCTCAACAAGACGAGGCTGCTCGAGAAGATCGCCGACCTGGCGCGCGGCAAGGTCGTCGAGGGCATCACCGACCTGCGCGACGAGTCGGACCGCGACGGCATGCGCATCGTGATCGACCTGCGGCGCGGCGAGGTGCCGGAGGTCGTGCTGAACAACCTGTACAAGCACACCCCGCTGCAGACGTCGTTCGGCATCATCATGCTCGCGATCGTCGGCGGCCGGCCGCGCATCCTGCCGCTCCTGGCGATGGTCGACGAGTTCGTCGAGTTCCGCCGCGGCGTGGTGAGGCGGCGGACGGAATTCGAGCTGCGCAAGGCCGAGGCGCGGGCCCACATCCTCGAGGGACTCCGGATTGCCCTCGACAACCTCGACGCCATCATCCGGTTGATCCGGGCGGCCCGGGCGCCGGCCGAGGCGCGCGTCGAGCTGATGGCGCGCTTCTCGCTCACGCAGGTCCAGGCCCAGGCCATCCTCGACATGCAGCTCCAGCGGCTGACGGGACTCGAGCGGCAGAAGATCATCGACGAGCTCGCCGAGCTGGTGAAGAAGATTGCCGAGCTGAAGGCGATCCTCGAGAGCGAGACGCGGCTCATGGAGATCGTGGTCTCCGAGCTGCGGGCCGTCCAGGAGCGGTACGGCGACGAGCGGCGAACCGAGATCATCGACGCCGAGGGCGAGTTCAGCATCGAGGACCTCATTGCCGACGAGGACGTGACCATCACGGTCAGCAACACCGGCTACGTGAAGCGGACGGCCGTCACGCAGTACCGGAACCAGCGGCGCGGCGGGAAGGGTCGCCTCGGGATGCGAACGCGGGAAGAGGACTTCCTGACCCACGTCTTCATCGCGTCGACCCACGCGTACGTGCTCATCTTCTCCGATCGAGGCCGGATGTACTGGCTCAAGGTCCACGCGATCCCCGACGTGGGACCCGCGGGACGCGGCAAGGCCATCGCCAACCTCGTGCAGATGGAGCCCGGCGAGCGCATTGCCGCACTCGAGACCGTCAAGACCTGGCCGGAGGCGGACGGCGAGCGGTTCGTCGTGATGGGCACCCGCCGCGGCATCGTCAAGCGGATGGACCTGCGGGCGTTTCGCCGCCCCCGGGTCGGGGGCATCATCGCGATGGGCGTCGCCGAGGACGATGCCGTGGTCGGCGCCGAGCTCACGGACGGCGGCGGCGAGATCTTCCTCGGCACCAGCGCCGGCAAGGCGATCCGTTTCAGGGAGACCGACGTACGCTCGATGGGGCGCACGGCGCGCGGCGTGCGGGGCGTGGCGCTGCGCGGCGGGGACGAGGTCGTGGCGATGACCGCCCTGCGGCCCAGCGGCACCCTCCTGACCGTGACCGAGCACGGCTACGGCAAGCGCACGGAGCTGGCCGAATACCGCGTGCAATCGCGCGGGGGAGTCGGTATCATAAACATCCACGCCAGCCCCAGAAACGGTCGGGTCGTCGGCGTGGCCTGGGTGGAGCAGGACGACGAGCTCATGCTGGTCACCCAGCAGGGCAAGATCCTGCGGATGTCGACCCGGGACATCCGGTCCATCGGCCGGGCGACCCAGGGAGTCCGACTCATCGGGATCGATGACGACGACCGGGTGGTGTCGATCGCCAGACTTGTAGAGAAGAACGCGGACGATGGCGGCGACCCGGACACCGGCGCTTGAGCGCTGGGGCCGGCCGTCCGGCCAAGCGCGACAGTTCATGGGAGGCAGAGCGATGTCAGGCTTGAGGATGTCGAGAAAGATGACCAGCTTGCTCGTGACCCTGGTACTGGCACTTGGCGGCGTGTTGGCCGGCTGCGGCGGCGGCGGCGAGGAGCAGGCGCTGATCAGCAGCTTCTTCAGGGCGTCGCGCTTCAACGACCGGGCGACGGCCGGTGGCATCTCCATGGTGGCTTTCAGTCCCGAAGAGGACGGCACCGTGGGGAGCTTCGATGTCGAGAACGTTACCGAGGAGCAGCGGCGCCCGTTGCGGATGCGCGAGCAGTCCGAGGCCGTCCAGGAAGTCAGGCGCGCCCAGCAGGAGTTCGCCGACGAGATGAAGATGTACCAGGACGAGAACTTCGATGCGATCGCACGCGTCATCGAGGCCGAGCGCGCCGGCGAGGACGTGGGCCGTCGCGACACGGACGTCCAGGAAGAGTGGACGCGGTATCGCGACGAGTCCCAGCGGCACTCGCGCGCCGTGTCGGAGGCCGAGAACGCGCTCGGCGCGGAGAGCCTGGTTGCCGAGGTCAGCGCGTACGATCCGAACAACCCGATTGCCGTCCGCGGGCTGGAAGGGGAGCTCGTGACCAAGGAGGTCACCATCAGCGGGGAGGTCGAGCGGGACGGGAGCTCGGAAGACCGAACGATGGTGATAACGCTCCAGATGGTCGAGCTCAACGGGCCCGACGGGATGATCGAGGGCCGCTGGATCATCACCGACATCCAGTAACCCACCCAGCCGGGCGCCTCGCCCGCGGCGCCCGGCTGCAAGCCGCTTCACCTGCCGGAGATCCCGACGGCTGCCGTCAGGCCGGCTCCAGCTTCGCGTAGCGCCCCAGCAGCTTCTTGCTCCCCGCGGCCTCGAACCGGACCGTGAGCTTGACGTCGCCCGCGAGGGGCTCGACGCTGGCAACCGTGCCGATGCCGAACTTCGGGTGGCGCACGCGCATCCCGGGGCGCACGTACGCGGCCGACTGGTCCTCGTCGGCATAGTCGAAGAACGTCGTTGCCGGCGCCTCGACGCCGCTGCGGGGCGCGCGCCCGTGCGCCGCCCGGCGGCGCCCGTGCTCGGGGACCCGGCGGCCGCGCGCCTGGGGCGAGGCGACCGTCTCGATCAGCTCGTCGGGAACCTCGCGCAGGAAGCGGGACGGGTCCGTGTCCCGGTACTCGCCGAACGTGCGGCGCCGGGCGGCGCTGGTCAGGACGAGTTGCAACTGCGCGCGGGTGATCCCCACGTAGCACAGGCGCCGCTCCTCTTCGAGCTCGGCGGCATCGTCCGCCGATCGCGCGTGCGGAAACAGTCCCTCCTCCATGCCCGTCATGACCACCAGGGGGAACTCGAGACCCTTCGCCGCGTGCAGCGTCATCAGCCAGACGGCGGCGTCGGCCGCCCCTTCCTCCTCGTCGGCCTCGGAGCGCAGCGACACCTGATCCACGAAGCCGGCCAGGCTGACCTCGGGCGCGCGCAGCTCGTAGTCGCGGGCCGCCGCGACCAGCTCCATGAGGTTCGCCAGGCGGCCTTCGGACTCCTCCGTGGCCGCCTCGCGCAGCGCGCGCACGTAGCCGGTCCGGTCCAGCGTCCGTTCCAGCGTGACCGAGGCCGGCTCCGTCCTGGCGGTCTCCGCCAGCGACGTGCGCAACGCGCGGAATCCCTCGAGCGCGGCCACCGCCCGGGGGGCAACGGTCTGCTCGTCGACGGCCCGCACGAGCCGCTCCCACAGCGACAAGCGGGGTCCGGTCGCGGCGGAGCCCTCCAGCGCCTCCATCACCTTCTTGCCGATGCCGCGCGGCGGCACGTTGATGATGCGTCGCAGGCTCACGTCGTCGGCCGGATCGAGCAGCACCTTGAGATATGCCAGCGCGTCCTTGACTTCCTTGCGCTCGTAGAAGCGCACGCCGCCGACGACCCGATAGGCGAGCCCCGCGCGGTTGAGGGCGTCCTCGATGGCGCGCGACTGGGCGTTCGTGCGGTACAGGACCGCCGCCGACCCGGCGCCGCCGGCCAGCGCCCGCCGCAGCCGGGCGATCACGAAGTCGGCCTCCTCCAGCTCGTCCCGGGCGCGGTGGCAGACAATCGGGTCGCCGGCCGCGCCGTCGGTCCACAGGCGCTTGTCCAGGCGCTCGCTGTTGCGGCTGATCAGCTCGGAGGCGGCGTCGAGGATCACCTGCGTGGAGCGGTAGTTGCGCTCGAGGCGCACCACGGTGGCTTCGGGGAAGTCCCGCTCGAAGTCGAGGATGTTGCGGACGTCGGCGCCGCGCCACTTGTAGATCGACTGATCGGGGTCGCCGACGACGCACAGGTTGCGGTGGGACGCCAACTGTTGCAGCAGCCGATACTGGGGCCGGTTCGTGTCCTGGTACTCGTCCACCATGATGTAGCGGAACTGCTCGACGTAGCGCTCGCGGGCCGCGTCCGACGCATCGAACAGGGCGACCGCCTTGAGCAGCAGGTCGTCGAAGTCGAGCGCGTTTGCTGCCGCCAGCAGCCGGTCGTAGCGCTCGAACGCCCGGGCGAGCTGCTCGTCGCGGAAGCCCGACCCGGCCTCGCGGAGCTGGCCGGCGTCGAGCATCCGATTCTTCGCGTGGCTGATCTGCGCCCGCACCGCCCGGGGCGGGGTCGTGCGGTCGTCGATCCGCAGCTCCTGCAGCGCGCGCCGCACCACGGCCAGTTGATCGGCGGTGTCGTAGATGACGAAGTCGCGCGAGAGGCCGGCGAGCGGGGCTTCGCGGCGGAGCAGGCGGGCGCAGAACGCGTGGAACGTCGACAGCCACAGCCGCGGCTGCGCGGTGCCGAGGAGCCGCTCGATTCGCTCGCGCATCTCCTCGGCGGCCTTGTTCGTGAACGTGACGGCCAGCAACTGGTGCGGCGCCGCGTGTCCGTCGCCGATCAGGCAGGCGGCGCGATGCGCGATGACGCGGGTCTTGCCGGACCCGGCGCCGGCCAGAATCAGGAGCGGACCCTCGCGGTGCAGCACCGCCTGCCGCTGTTCCGGGTTGAGGTCCTGGAGGAACGGCACCGCCTACTCGACCGTGACGCTCTTGGCGAGGTTGCGCGGCTGATCGACATCGCAGCCGCGCAGGACCGCGATGTGGTATGCGAGCAACTGCAGGGGGACGATGGCCAGAACCGGAACCAGGAGCGGCTCGGCGGGTGGAATCGGCACGATGCAGTCGTGCGCCGGGTCGAGCACGTCGCCGAAGGTCCCCGGGTCCGCGTCGGTGACCACGATCAGGACGGCGCCGCGCGCCTTGGCTTCCTGCAGGTTGCCCATCATCTTCCCGAAGACGGGCCCGCGGGGGGCGAGCGCCACGATCGGCATCTTCTCGTCGATGAGCGCGATGGGGCCGTGCTTCATCTCGCCGGCCGGGTAGCCCTCGGCGTGGATGTAGGAGATCTCCTTGAGCTTGAGAGCGCCTTCCAGCGCGATCGGGTAGTTGATGCCCCGTCCCAGGTACAGGAAATCGGTCCGCCGGTAGAACCGTTTCGCGATGGCGGCGACGGCGTCGTCGCACCCGAGCGCGCGCTGGATCAACCCCGGCAACTGCGTCAGGGCCGCGACGAGCCGCTGCGCGTCGCCGGCGCCGATCGTGCCGCGGACCCGCGCCAGGTGCAGCGCGAGCAGGACCAGGGTCACGAGCTGCGACGTGAAGGCCTTCGTCGAGGCGACGCCGACCTCCGGGCCCGCGTGAGCGTAGACGGCGGCATCGGCCAGCCGCGCCGCCATGCTCCCCACGACGTTGCAGATCGCGAGGCTGGCGGCGCCCCGCGCCTGCGCTTCCCGCAGCGCCGCCAACGTGTCCGCGGTCTCGCCCGACTGGGTAATCACCACGGCCAGCGTGCGGTCGCCGGCCAGCGGATCGCGATAGCGATACTCGGACCCGTAGTCGACGTCGACGCGCACCCGCGCGAGCTGCTCGACGAGGAACTTCCCGACCAGCGCGGCGTGCCACGACGTCCCGCAGGCCAGGAGCGCAACCTGCTCGAGGGCCCGCAGCCGCTCGGCGGGCATGTCGAGCTCGCCGAGCAGCACGGTTCCGCGGTCTTCCGAGAGGCGCCCGGCCACCGTCTCGCGGATGGCCCACGGCTGCTCGAAGATCTCCTTGAGCATGAAGTGCTTGTAGCCCGCCTTCTGCGCCGTGACCGGATCCCACTGGATCCGTTCCGTGGCCTTCGAGACCGCCTGCCCCGAGAAGTCGGTGAACTCGACCCGCGCCCGGGTGATGACCGCCATCTCGCCGTCGCCGAGGAAGACGACGTCCGGCGTGTGGCCGCCCACGGCCGGGATGTCCGAGGCCAGGAAGAACTCGCCGCGGCCCATGCCGATGACGATCGGCGGGCCGTTGCGCACCGCGACGATCTTGTCCGGGTCGCCGGCCGCCGCCAGGACCAGCACGAACAGGCCGCGGAGCTGCCGCAGCGCACGGCGGACGGCGTTCTCGAGGCCGTCGTCCCGCTGCTCCTGCTCGACGAGATGCGCGACGACCTCGGTGTCGGTCTCCGTCTGGAAGCGATGGCCTGCCGCCAGCAGCCGGCGCTTCAGCTCGAGGTGGTTCTCGATGATGCCGTTGTGCACGACGACGATGCGGCCCGTGCAGTCGCGGTGCGGGTGCGCGTTCTCTTCCGTCGGGCGGCCGTGGGTTGCCCAGCGCGTGTGCCCGACGCCGTAGTCGCCGCTGACGGGCTGCGCCCGCAGGGCCTCCGCGAGCCGCGCCACCTTGCCGGCGCTGCGGCGGACCGCGATCTGCCCGTCACGCACCAGCGCGATGCCCGCCGAGTCGTAACCCCGGTACTCGAGCTGGCGGAGGCCCTCGAGCAGGACGGGGACCACCTCACGGTCGCCGATGTAGCCGATGATGCCGCACATGCGCGCCCTCTCGAGACCAGCATACCGCCTGGCCCGGCTTCCGTCAGACGGGGCTGCGCCCCGCACCCCCGGCGTCCGCTTGCGGGGACCCCTGCC
>CAYGCV010000223.1:0-7647 GCA_964348425.1 uncultured Vicinamibacteraceae bacterium
CCGCAAGGCGCGCACAGCGCGCCTCGGCGGGAGCGGCGCGGGGCGAAGGGGCCCCGCAAGCGGACGCCGGGGGTTCGGGGCGCAGCCCCGTCTGATGGAAGCTAGCGGAGACCTCACGTGGTAGAGCTCATCCTGCGGGAACACATCGACCATCTGGGCCGCCGCGGCGACATCGTCAGCGTGGCCAACGGCTACGCGCGCAACTACCTGCTGCCGCGCCGGCTGGCGCTGCCGGTCACGGAGTCGAACCGCCGGCAGGTCGAGGCGGAGCGCAAGGTGGCGGACCAGCGGGAGGCCGAGGAGCGCCAAGCCGCGCGGGGCGTTGCGGATCGCGTGGCCGCCGTGGAGTGCGTGTTCGCCCGGCGCGTCGGCGAGACCGAGACGCTCTACGGGTCGGTGAGCGCCGCCGACATCGCCGAGTACCTGGCCGAGCGGCAGTTGCCGGTCGACAAGCGGGCGATTCATCTCGACGAGCCGATCAAGCACCTGGGCGAGGTCACCGTGCAGGTCAGGATCCACCGCGACGTGACGGTCGACCTGCGCGTCGTCGTCGTCAAGGAGCAGGACCAGCAGGACGGCGAGCCGGCCGCGGACGCGGATGGCCAGGAGCCTGTCGCGGAGTAGGAGTCCGCGGCGGGCGCCCCGCCGCGTCCGGCCGGCAACGCGCCCCGGGACGCCCGTCCCGGCTCCTGTCTGGAGTCCGCGCGATGCCTGACGCCGCGCCGAGCGCGCCCGCCGGGCGCCCCCTGCCGCACAACCTCGAGGCCGAGCGCTGCGTCCTGGGCGCCATCCTCATCCACAACGACGCCTTCAACGTCGCCGCCGAGCTCCTCGACGCGCGCGACTTCTTTCGGCTGGCCCACCGGCAGGTCTTCGACCGGATGGTGGATCTCAGCGAGCGCGGGCAGGCCATCGATCTGGTCACGCTGCGCGACGAGCTCGACCGCTCCGGCGTTCTCGACGCGGTCGGCGGCCCCGCCTACGTGGCCTCGCTGGTCGACGGCGTGCCGCGGTCCACCAACGTGGAGCACTACGCGCGCATCGTCAAGGAGCGGGCGACGCTGCGCAACCTGATCGACTCGGCCAACCGGATCGTCGCCAGCGCCTACGCCGCCGAGGAGGACGCCGACGTCGTGCTCGATCGGGCGGAGCAGGAGATCTTCTCGATCGCCGAGGACCGCGTTCATTCCGGATTCGTGCCCCTGAGCGACCTGGTCGAGGCCAGCTTCGCCACCATCGAGAAGCTCCACGACCTCAAGAACGTGGTGACGGGGGTCCCGACCGGTTTCGTCGACATCGACGAGATGACCGCGGGGCTCCAGCCGGCCGATCTCGTCATCGTGGCCGCGCGGCCGTCGATGGGCAAGACGGCGTTCGCCCTGAACATCGCCCAGCACGTGGGGACCGCCGGCGGCCGGACGGCCGGCGTGTTCAGCCTCGAGATGGCGAAGGAGCAGCTCTTCATGCGGATGCTGACCTCCGAGGCGCGCGTCGATTCCCACCGGTTCCGCACCGGCCTGCTGACCGAGTCCGACTACGCGAGCCTGTCGGAAGCGATGGGGCGGCTGGCGCAGGCGCGCGTCTTCATCGACGACACGCCGGGCGTCGGCCTGCTCGAGATGCGCGCGAAGTCGCGCCGCCTGCAGGCGGAGCACAACCTCGATCTGATCATCGTCGACTACATCCAGTTGATGCAGGGGCGGGGGCGGTTCGAGAACCGGACGCAGGAGATCGCCTCGATCTCCCGGGGCCTGAAGGGGCTCGCCAAGGAGCTGAACGTGCCGGTGGTGGCGCTCTCGCAGCTCAGCCGCGCCCCCGAGTCGCGCGCCGACCGGCGCCCGCAGCTCTCGGACCTGCGGGAATCCGGCGCGCTGGAGCAGGACGCGGACGTCGTCATGTTCATCTTCCGCGAGGAGATGTACGAGGAGACGCCCGAGAACGCCGGCGTGGCGGAGGTCATCATCGGCAAGCAGCGGAACGGGCCGACCGGCACGGTCCGGCTGGCGTTCCTGAAGCAGCAGACCCGCTTCGAGCTGCTGGCGCCCGACCGTCCGTGAGGCGGGGCGGCAGCCGTGGTCCACCCGACCTTCGCCCGCATCGACCTCGCGGTCCTCAAGGCCAACTACCGGGCGGTGCGGGCGTTCGTCGCGCCGCAGGCCGGCCCCGCCGCCGGACCCCGTCCGGGTCTCATCGCCGTGGTCAAGGCCAACGCCTACGGGCACGGCGCGGTGGCCGTCGCCCGCGCGCTCGAGGCGGCCGGGGCGACCATGCTGGCCTGCGCGGACATCGAGGAAGGCGTCCGCCTGCGCCGGGGGGGCGTGCGGATTCCCATTCTGGTTTTCGGCGCGCTCGGCGTCAGCGACCTCGGGGGCGTGTTCGAGCACGGCCTGACCCCCACGGTCTCGTCGCCGTCGGCCGCGCGGGCGTTGCAGGCGGCGGCCGCGCGGCGCGGCGTGCGGCTCCGCTGCCATCTCAAGATCGACACCGGCATGAACCGGTTCGGCTTCCGCCACGACAATCTCGGCACGACGCTGGCCGAGGTGCTGGCGAGCCCGAACCTCGTCTTCGACGCCGTGTACACCCACTTCGCGACCGCCGACCAGCCCGGCCACGGGCTGTTCGAGCTGCAGCGGCAGCGGTTCGACGCGGCGCTGACCGCGCTGTCGCAGCTCGGGCTCGGGCCCCGGCCGCGCCACGCGGCGAACAGCGCCGCGCTGCTGCGCGATCGGCGCACGTGGCTCGACGCCGTCAGGCCGGGGCTGCTGCTCTACGGCCTGACGCCGGCCTCGCAGGCGGCGCCGGCCGGTCTTCGGCTGCGGCCCGTGATGTCGCTGCGCAGCCGGGTCGTGGCGGTGAAGGGCATGCGGCCGGGCGAATCGGCCGGCTACGGCGCGCGGTTCACCGCCACGCGGCCGACCCGCGTCGCGGTCGTTCCGGCCGGCTACGCGGACGGGCTGGACGTGCGGCTGGCCGGGGTCGGCGAGGTGCTGGTGGGCGGGCGGCGCGTCCGCATCGTCGGCTCGGTCTGCATGGACTCGATCACGATCGACGTCACGGAGCTGGATGTCGATCCCGGCGACGATGTCGTGCTGATCGGCGCGCAGGGCGACGACTGCATCGACGCCGGTGAGGTCGCGCGCTGGATCGGCACGGTGCCGCACGAGATCATGTGCCGCGTGGGCAGCCGCATCGCGCGCGTCTACTCGGGAGCGGATACCGGCTCGGAGGGCCCGTGAAGCCGGGGCGGACCGTCTTTGCCTGCCAGGCCTGCGGGGCGCAGGCGAGCAAGTGGCTCGGACGCTGTCCCGAGTGCGGCGCCTGGCACTCGCTGGTGGAGGAGCCGGTGCGCCCCGCGGCCGGCGACGGCGGCGCCGGGCGCGTCGGACCGGCGGGGGAGGCTGCCGCCGCCCGCCTGTACGACGAAATCGAGATGCCGGACGTCGCGCGCCTGGCCAGCGGCATCGACGAGTTCGACCGCGTCCTGGGCGGCGGCATCGTGCCGGGGTCCGTGGTGCTGCTGGGCGGCGAGCCGGGCATCGGCAAGTCGACGCTGCTGCTCCAGGCGGCCGCGTCGGCCGCCCGCACGCTCGGTCCCGTGCTGTACGCCTCCGGCGAGGAGTCGGCGCACCAGGTCAAGATGCGGGGCGAGCGGCTGGGCGTGCGCGCGGCGCCGCTGTATCTGCTGGCGGAGACCTGCCTCGAGCGCATCCTCGAGGCGGCCGACCGGGTGCAGCCGGCCGTGCTGATCGTCGATTCGATCCAGACCGTCTTCTCCGGCAAGCTGCAGTCCGCCCCGGGCAGCATCGGACAGGTGCGCGAGGCCGCGGCGCAGCTCCTGTTCACCGCCAAGGGACGCGCGCTGCCGACGTTCCTGGTGGGACACGTGACGAAGGACGGCAGCCTGGCGGGGCCGAAGGTTCTCGAGCACGTCGTCGACACGGTGCTGTACTTCGAAGGCGAGCGGCATCACGCCCACCGCATCGTCCGCGCGGTGAAGAACCGCTTCGGTCCGGTCAGCGAGCTGGGCGTCTTCGAGATGACCGGCACGGGGCTGCGCGCCGTGCCGAGCCCGTCGCAGTTGTTCCTGTCCGAGCGGGCCGCGAGCGTGCCCGGGTCCGTGGTGCTCTGCTCGATCGAGGGCTCGCGGCCGATCCTCGTCGAGGTGCAGGCGCTGGTGAGCAGCGGCGCCTACGGCACCTCCCGGCGCACGGCGAGCGGTCTGGACCACAACCGTCTGGCGTTGCTGCTCGCGGTCCTGGAGAAGCGCGCGGGGCTCGACCTGGCGGGCGAGGACGTGTTCCTGAACATCGCGGGCGGCCTGATCGTCAACGAGCCGGCGGCCGATCTGGGGGTGGTGGCCGCCGTGGCGTCGAGCCTGCGCAACCGCGCGGTGCGGCCGGGGACGGCCGTGTTCGGCGAGGTCGGCCTGGCCGGCGAGGTGCGCGCGACGCCGCAGGCCGCGCTGCGCGTCAGGGAGGCCTCGCAACTGGGCTTCACCCGCTGCGTGATGCCGGCCGGCAACTCGACGTCGGCCGCGGCCGGCGAGAGCTGCCGGCACGTCGGCGTCGGCACCGTCGAGGAGGCGCTGGAGGCGCTCATCGAGTGAAGCTGCCGCCCTTCCACTGGTGGCGCACGGTGTTCTGGCTGATCCCGGCCATCAGCGTCTACACCGCCGTGCTCGGATTCGTGTCCCTGACGTCGATGCTGGTGGATCGCCGCGGCCACGTGGCGCACCGCTGCGCGCGAGCGTGGTCGCGGCTGATCCTGGCGACGACCGGCGTCCGCGTGCGCGCGCGCGGGCGAGAGCTCATCGAGCCGGGCCGGTCGTACGTCTTCGTGTCGAACCACCAGAGCATCTACGACTTCCCCATCCTGATCACCTCGATTCCGTTCGAGCTGCGCATCCTGGCCAAGGCCTCGCTGGGCGCGTTTCCCGTGCTCGGGTGGCACCTGCGCTACACCGGCCACCTGCTCATCGATCGCGAGCGCGCCGGGCGGGCGACGCTGCGCGAGGTGGCCGGCCTCATGCGGCGCGGCCATTCGCTGATCGTCTTCCCGGAAGGTACGCGGAGCGCCGACGGCGAGGTGCTGCACTTCAAGCGCGGCCTGTTCCTGCTGGCCATCGAGGCCGGGCTGCCCGTCGTGCCGGTCGCCGTCTCGGGCAGCCGCCACGTCATGCCCAAGGGCCGGTTGATGACCTGCCCCGGCGATGTCGAGCTGGTCGTCCACGAGCCGCTGCCCACGGCCGGCCTCGGCCGCGCCGACGCCGGTCGTCTGGCCGAGCGGGCCCGGCGGATCGTGCGCGCGAGCGTGACGGGCCCGTGACGGCGCCCGCCCGGCGGCCGGTGCGCGCGCTATAGTCGTCTGCAGATGTTCGTGTCCGCCATCATCGCCGCCGGCGGCCGGGGCGCCCGCCTCGGCGGCCGGGTTCCGAAGCAGCTCAGGACGGTCGGGGGGCGGACGCTGCTCGCACGCAGCATCGCGCCCTTCGACGCCAGCGGGCGCATCGACGAGATCGTGGTCGTGCTCCCGGCCGAGCTGGCGGCCGCGCCGCCCGCGGCGGTGCGGGAGGTGCGGACGCCGGTGCGGTGGGTGGCGGGCGGCGCCCGCCGGCAGGACTCGGTGGCGGCCGGACTCGATGCGGTCGACCCCGCGAGCGAGGTCGTGGTCGTGCACGACGCCGCGCGGCCGTTCTGCGGGCCCGAGCTGATCGAGCGGACCATCGACGCGGCCGCCGAGTCCGGCGCCGCCATCGCGGCGCTGCCGGCGTTCGATACCGTCAAGGAGGGCCGGCTCGAGAACGGCATGGCCTTCGTCGGGGCCACGCTCGCGCGCGATCGGATCTTCCTGGCGCAGACGCCCCAGGCGTTCCGCACCGGCGTCCTCCGCGACGCGATTGCCCGCGGCGGCGGCGCGGAAGCGACGGACGAGGCCGCGCTCGCCGAGCGGGCCGGCCATCCGGTACGCCTGGTCGAGGGCGATCCGGCTAACGTCAAGATCACGCGCGCCGCCGATCTCGCGGCCGCCGACCGGCTGGCGTCCGCCGCCGCCGCGGTCGCGCCGCGGGTGGGGTTGGGGTACGACCTGCACCGGTTCGCCGCCGGACGCCGGCTGGTGCTGGGCGGCGTGCATGTCCCGGGTCCGCGCGGTCTGCTCGGCCACTCCGACGCGGACGCGGTCTGTCACGCGGTGGCCGACGCCCTCCTCGGCGCCGCGGGCGCCGGCGACATCGGCCAGCGCTATCCCGATGACGACGCCCGCTGGAAGGACGCGGCGAGCATCGATCTGCTGCGGGAGGTGGCCGGGGTCGTTCGCGACCTGGGGTTCAGCGCCGGCAACGTGGACGTCGTCGTCGTGACCGAGTGGCCGCGCATTCGCCCGCTCGCCGGCGCGATGCGGCAGCGGCTGGCCGTGGCGCTGGCCGTCGATCCGGGCCGGATCGCCGTGAAAGGCAAGACGAGCGAGGGCGTGGGCGAGGTCGGCCGCGGCGAGGCGCTGGTCGTCCACGCCGTCGCGACGCTCGTGCCCCGGCCCCCGCAAGCGGACGCCGGGGGCTTGGGGCGCAGCCCCATCTGATTGATGATCATCTACGGCATCAACCCGGCGCGCGAGGCGCTGCGGGCCGGCACCGTGTCGCGGCTCTGGGTGCGGGCCGAGGCCGGCGCCCGCGTGGCGCGCCTCGTTGCCCGCGCGGCCCGCGCCGGGGTCGCGGTGCGGCGCGCGGACGCGGCCGAGCTCGACCGGCTGGCCGCGGGCGGGCCGCATCAGGGCGTGGCCGCCGAGGTGGACAGGCCCCCGCGGCCCACGCTGGAGGACCTGCTGCGCGGCGCGGGGGCGGCGCCGCTGCTCGTCGTGCTCGACGGCATCGAGGATCCCCGCAACGTCGGCGCCGTGGCGCGGACGGCGGAGGCGGCCGGCGTCGACGGCCTGATCCATCAGACCCGGCGCTCGGCGCCGCTGGGCGCGACGGCCGCCCGGGCCTCGGCCGGCGCGCTGGCGCACCTGCGCGTCGCGGCGGTCGTCAACATCAGCCGTGCGCTCGAGGAGCTGCGCCGGGCCGGCGTCTGGACGGTCGGGCTGGCGGAGGACGCCGAGCGCCCGTACCACAGCCTCGACCTGACGGCGCCGACCGCCCTCGTGATCGGCGCCGAGGGCAGCGGCCTGCGCCGGCTCGTACGCCAGCGCTGCGACTGGCTGGCGTCGATCCCCATGCGCGGGCGAGTGTCCAGCCTCAACGTGTCGGTCGCGGCCGGCATCGCCCTGTTCGAGGCGGTGCGCCAGCGGGCGGGGGCGCCGCGGGCAGGCTGAGGGCGCGGGGCCGATCGGAAGCGCCGCCCGCCGCCGGTCTGTGCTACAATGTCTGATTTGTCCGGCTGGCGTAGCTCAGTCCGGTAGAGCAGCTGATTTGTAATCAGCGGGTCGGGGGTTCGAATCCCTTCGCCAGCTCCATGAACGGCGAAGCGCGGCCGTCTGGCCAGGCATTATCCGAAACAACAGCACGAGCTGTCACCGGTCGGTCGAGGACACGTCGGCGCCCGCGCCGGGCTGGCGTGGGGGGGCGCCGCGCCGGAGGCGGAGAGAGCGCGAACGTGGGCGAGGTTGCGGAGCGGTCAAACGCAACAGACTGTAAATCTGTCGCCCTAGCGG
>CAYGCV010000224.1:0-7626 GCA_964348425.1 uncultured Vicinamibacteraceae bacterium
GCGTCGGCGGTCGGTCCGTCGCCCGGCGCCGCTCCGGCAACCGCGTCTCCCGAGCGCGACCCCGACGACTCCTGGGCGCGGCTGCAGCCGCGCAGCGCGTCGACGTCGGCGGTGTACGCGCTGCCGAGCGGCCGGACGATCCGCTGGGAACGGGAGGGTGAGCCGATGCACGACCGGGAGACAACGCTGCGTTTCGCGGTGACCGAAGCCGACGGCGCGCCGTCGGCGCTCGAGCCGTACATGGGCATGTTGGGCCACGCGGCCGTGCTCCGCCATGACGGCTCGGTGTTCGTCCACTTGCATCCGGCCGGGAGCATCAACCTGACGGCCCAGGCGCGCTTCGCGGCCGCGGAAGCGGCGGAAGCCGGGGCCGCCGCGATGCCGGCGCACGCCATGCGGATGCACGCGACGTCCGAGCGCACGAACACGGTTGCGTTCCCGTTCGTCTTTCCGCGGCCGGGCGCCTGGCGCATCGTGGTCCAGGTGAAGATCGGCGGCGCGGTCGAGACCGCCGCGTTCGACGTCGACGTCACGGAGGCGGCCGGTTCCTGACGGGCGCCGACCGGGCGCCCCGTCTTGACAGGCCGGCGGGCCGGGAGTACAACCGGCTAGCAATCGAACGATCCGGAGGGCACCGGCCCCCACAAGGGAGAACCATGCGACGAATCCTGATCCTGGCGGCAGTCATCGCCCTGTTCACCGCGCCTGCGCCCGTGGCGCAGGGACCGGCCGTCGAGTCGGTCGAGCCGTTCAAGGTCGGCACGTTCGACATCCACGGCGTGCCGCACGTCGGCCTCGTGCTGCGCGACAGCCTGGTCATCGACATCGAGGTGGCGGCCCTCGTGCTCGAGACGCACCCGGAGTACTCGCACGTGCCGATGCCCGAGGACGTGCTGGAGCTGATCGGGCGCTGGGACTACGGCCTGAAGTACCGCCTGTACGAGATCGTCAACTACGTGGTCGGCAACGACCAGCTCACAGGCGACGGCCGGGCCGACTACGTCTACGACGTGGGCGAGCTGCGGACGCGCCCGCCGATCATGTACCCGGGCAAGATCCTCAACGCGGCGGTCAACTTCTACAGCCACGTGTTCGAGGGCGCCACGCCCGAGGAGCGGGCCGCGGAGATGCGCCGGCGCCGCGAGGAGCGCGGCGTGCCGTACCTGTTCCAGAAGCCGAGCCGCGGGGCCGTCGTCGGCAACGGCGACCCGATCGTCATCCCCTACGGCCGCGACCGGACGGACTGGGAAGTCGAGCTCGGGGCGGTGATCGGTCGCCCGGCGAAGTACGTGTCCGCGAACGACGCGCAGGACTACGTCTTCGGCTACCTGGTGTCGATCGACGTCTCCGACCGCGGCGGCCGGCCGCCGGGGGGCGCGCCCTTCACCTCCGACTGGTGCGTGGGCAAGGGCCACGACACGTTCGCGCCGCAGGGGCCGTGGATCGCCCCCAAGGAGTTCTACGGCGATCCCATGCAGAACCTGCGGCAGACGCTCAGCGTCGGGGGCCAGACGCTGCAGGAGGCCCGCGCCGGCGACATGATCCACTCGCTCTGGGAGATCATCGAGTACGCCTCGTCGATCATCACGCTCTACCCGGGCGACGTGATCAACAACGGCACCTCGGGCGGCACCGCCGCCGGCGCGGCGCAGACCCGCGGCGAGGAGGACCGCTACCTCAAGCCGGGCGAGGTGGTCGAGGCCAGCATCGACGGCATCGGCACGCTGCGCATGCCGGTGGTGGCCGGCGAGGAGCCGAAGGGGCTGACCGGCGCCGAGCTGCCGCCGGTCAAGACCTATCGCGACTGACGGCGCGCGACCTCGCGTCGCGCCGTTCCGCTGTCCGGCCGTCGGGCCACGATCTCGGCCACCCCGAGGCCGTGGTCCGACGCGCCGCCCCCGCTCGGCACCCGCTCCTTGCTGTGGAGCAGGTTCCAGTCCCAGCCGGTCACCAGACTCTCCAGCTCACCCGGCTCCAGCAGGTAGCCATGCGCCCGCTCGCCGCCGGGCGCCGGCAGGTGCAGCGCCGCGACGAACAGCCCGCCCGGCCGCACCCCCCCGCGTATCGCCGCGAACAGCGGCCGGTGGAGGAAGAAGCAGTCGACGATCAGGTCGTACGCCCCCTCCGCAATCGCGAATGCCGGCGGGTCCGCCTCGAGATCCGCGACGTGCGGCAGGATCCGCTCGCGGCAGCCCGCTCGCTCGGCACGCGCGAGCAGCAGCTCGATGCCGGCCGCCGCACCGTCCACCGCATCGACTCGCCAGCCGCGCTCCGCGAGCCAGACCGCGTGCCGCCCCGTGCCGCAGGCCAGGTCCAGGACGCGGCCCGGACGGACGCCGTTGACGGCGGCAGTAAGCAGCGGCAACGGCTGCGCTCCGGCCGCGCGGTCGCGCCGCCGGTAGCGCGCGTTCCACTTGGCGATCTGCGGATTGTCCATCGGTTGTGTCCGAACGTATTGTGCGCCGTTGGCGTCGGTGGGTGCCGCACGACAGGTTCAGCGAGCGTAGGCGACCCCGGCCGGCATTGACGAACGTAACGAGTAACGTTACGCTTGCTCGTGATCAGGAGCTTTGCCGACAAACGGACTGCTGCCGTTTTCGCTGGTCATGTCGTTCGCCGCCTGCCAATGCAGATTCAGTCGCGCGCGCGGTCGAAGCTCCTGGCGATTGACGCGGCGGTCCGGCTTGATGATCTTCGCGTGCCGCCCGGCAATCGTCTGGAGATTCTGGGCGGTGACCGGCGCGGTCAGCACGCGGTTCGCGTCAACGACCAGTGGCGCATCTGCTTCACGTGGCGCCGCGGCGATGCTTGGAATGTCGAGATCGCCGACTATCACTAGAGGTGCGAACCATGACGATCAGGCGTGAAGAAGTCGACCGTGGGGCCGTTGACTTCTCCGGCATCGCCTCGGGTCGCCGGCTGCCGGCCGTTCATCCGGGCCGGTTCCTGCGCGACGAGTTCCTGACGCCGCTGGACCTGAGCGTGTACGCGCTTGCCAGGGCGCTCAACGTGCCGCGGCCGCGGCTGAACGACATCGTGCGCGGCCGGCGCGCCGTCAGCACTGACACGGCGCTGCGCCTCGCGCGCTACTTCGGAACCTCGCCCCGATTTTGGGTGAACCTCCAGACCCGCTACGATCTCGAAGTCGCGGAGCGCACGCTGCGCTCGACGATCGACCGGGAGGTCAAGCCCCGTGCCGCCTGAAGAGGCGGCTGCACCGGCCCGGTCCGTGCAGCGCCAGGAGGACGAGTACGAAGTTGCGATGAAGCGTTATCTGGCGATGAAGCCGCGGAAGCTCGAATGGCCGGACGGTCGCCGGCCGACCCGCGCAGACCTGCATGACCGGCCCGGTCTTCGTTGATACGAACGTATTCGTCTACCGCCACGATCGCTCGGACCCATCGAAGCAGGCGTGCGCCGAGCAGTGGATCAGGCTCCTCGCCGGCAGCCGATTGGGTCGCTTGAGCTTTCAGGTTCTTCAGGAGCTCTACGCGACCCTCACCCGGACGAACGGGCCGCACTTCGACCGGTCGGAGGCCAGAGACATCGTCGCGGCACTCGCGGTGTGGCGGCCGGTCGCGGTTGACCTTCCAATGCTGGAACGGGCCTGGCTCGTACAGGATGCCTTTTCCATATCCTGGTGGGATGCTCTCATCGTCGCCGCCGCACAGACCTGCGAATGCAGGGTTCTGCTGACCGAGGACCTGCAGCACGGCCAGGAGTTCGGCGCGACGCGGGTGGTGGATCCGTTCGCGCTGCAGGACCGGACGCCGGAAGATGTGCTCGAAGGTTTGTCGTCATGAACGATTGAGGGCGGCATGGCGGCCGGCGCGGCGCAGACCCGCGGCGAGGAGGACCGCCACCTCGACATCGCATGCCGGGAGGAGACGCGAATGGCGACGAAGAAGAAGGGCGTGTTCTGCCTGGAAGGGGACTGGTGGGGCGCCAGGGACAAGACCTCCATCGAGCCGATGTTGCGCCTGCTGGAGACAATGGGCGGCTACAAGGTGCCCTATGTCCACCATGACGTCGCAACGCACGAGGAGTTCGACTTCTATCTGCAGAAGTGGTGCGGGCGCACCTTCGACCGCTATCCGATTCTGTACCTGGCGTTCCACGGCGAGCCCGGCGGCATCGCGGTCGGCGAGGGGCGGACCAGCACCATTGCACTGGACGAACTCGCCGACCGGCTCGAGGGCTCCTGCAAGGGACGTGTCATTCACTTCGGGTCCTGCAGCACCCTGGACATCCACGGCAACGAGTTGAACCGCTTCCTGCGCCGCACAGGCGCGTGCGCGGTGTTCGGATTCCGGACCGATGTCGACTGGCTGCTGTCGGCCGCGTTCGACCTGCTCGTCCTCGGGTACCTGCAGGAAGTGTCGCTTACGGCTCCCGGCATGCGAAAGCTCCGGCGACTTCTCAAGGAAGACGCACCCGGTCTTGGGAAAAGGCTGGAGTTTCGGATGTGGCCGGATGTCGACTGACACGACTGCGTCGGTCGGCGCGATGAGCATCGCCGGGGAGCGCGTGAGCGCATGCTGACCAGGCTGATCGCCCGCAACTTCAAGCGCTTCGGCGAGGTCGAGATCGAGCTCGGCAATCCGGTGGTCTTCATCGGGCCGAACAACTCCGGCAAGACTTCGGCGATGCAGGCGCTGGCTCTGTGGGACATCGGTCTCAAGCGCTGGAACGAGAAGCGCTCGGGGAAGAGCGCGCCGGAGAAACGGCCAGGGGTGACGGTCAACCGCCGGGACCTCGTCGCAATCCCCATACCGGACGCGAACCTGCTCTGGCGGCGAATGCACGTGCGGGACGTGCGGAGGGTCGACGGCCGCCAGACCACCAGCAACGTTCGCGTCGATCTCATCGTCGAGGGGGTGACGAGAGACAGGCGCTGGACGTGCGGGCTCGAGTTCGACTATGCGAACGAAGAGTCCTTCTACTGCCGGCCGCTGCGTCTCGCCGAGGGCAAGGCCCCTGACCGCATGCCCGTGCCCGCAGAAGCGGCAGACACGCGGCTCGCCTTCCTGCCGCCGATGTCTGGGCTGGCCGCCACGGAGACGCGGCTCGATCAGGGCGCCGTGAACGTGCGCATCGGCGAGGGACGCACGGCCGAAGTGCTGCGCAATCTCTGCTTCCGCATCCACGAGCAGGCACCGGGACGCTGGCAGGCGTTGGTGGAGCAGGTTCGGAGCCTGTTCGGGAGCCGCCCAGGTACGTGGCCGAGCGCGGCGAGATCGTGATGACCTACCTCGAGCGGGGCGCGAGGCTCGATCTGTCGTCGTCCGGGCGAGGCTTGCAGCAGACGCTGCTCCTGCTGGCTTACATGTACGCGAATCCGGGCTCCGTCCTGCTGCTCGACGAGCCGGACGCCCACCTGGAGATTCTCCGCCAGCGGCAGATCTACCGGCTGCTGACCGAGGTGGCGGCCGAGAGCGGCAGCCAGGTGATCGCCGCGAGCCACTCCGAGGTGCTGCTCAACGAAGCCGCCGGCCGGGACGTGGTCGTCGCCTTCGTCGGCCCGCCGCACCGCATCGACGACCGGGGCAGCCAGGTTCTGAAGGCGCTGCGGGAGATCGGGTTCGACCAGTACTACCAGGCCGAGCAGGCCGGTTGGGTGCTGTACCTGGAGGGAGCGACGGACCTGTCGATCCTGATGGCGTTCGCCAGGCGATTGGCAAGGGAGCGGGCGGTTCAGGTGCTCGAGAGGCCATTCGTCAAGTACGTCGGGAACCAGCCGAGGGTCGTCCAGAGTCACTACCACGGTCTGCGCGAGGCTCTTCCGGGACTGCTCGGCGTCGCTCTCTTCCATCGCCTCGAAGCGGAGCCGCGGGACATCGCGCCCGTCGAGTGCCTGATGTGGGGCCGCCGGGAGATCGAGAACTACTTCTGTTCACGGGCCACCCTGGAGGCTTACGCCTCGGCGTCGGCCCGTGACGACGCATCGGGGCCGCTCTTCACCGCCGCGGAGGCTGACCGGCGCCTGGACGCGATGCGGGACGCCATCGACGAGATCGAGTCGGCGTTGAAAACGCTGGGCAAGGGCTCGCCCTGGAGCGGCGACATCAAGGCCAGCGACGACTTCCTGAGCCCGCTCTTCGAGACCTACTTCGGCAAGCTCGGTCTGCCGAACCTGATGGCCAAGAAGAACTTCTACGAGCTGGCCGAGTACGTGCCGGAAGGCGAGATCGACCTGGAAATCCGGGACAAGCTCGATGCGATCGCGAGCGTCGCGGAACGTGCGACGCCAGCGCGAGATCGGGATTGAGGAGGAATCAGTGAGGAGACGGATTGGATCGTTGATCTGCGCGGCGCCGTTCCTGGCGCTGCTGGCCTGGCCCGGCGTAGTGGCCGCCGCCGAGTCGGACAACTGGCCGCAGTTCCGCGGCCCCGGCGGCACGGCGGTGGTGGCCGACGACCCGCGGCTGCCCGAGACGTGGAGCGCCACCGAGAACGTGGCGTGGCAGGCGCCGATTCCGGGGCTGGGGTGGTCGAGCCCGATCGTCTGGGGCGACCGGGTGTTCCTCACGTCGGTTGTCGCCGAGGAGGAGTACGAGGGTCCGCAGCCGGGCCTGTACGTACCGGCGAGCGGCGTCGGCGCTCCGCCGGGCAACCACCGCTGGATCGTCCTGTGTCTCGACCTGGGCAGCGGCGAGCTGCTCTGGCAGCGGACCGCACACTCGGGACCGGTGGCGTCGAGCCTGCACCCGAAGAACTCGTTCGCCTCGGCCACGCCGGTGACCGACGGCGAGCGGGTGTATGCGCTGTTCGGCGACATCGGCCTCTTTGCCTACGACCTCGACGGCAACCTGGTCTGGTCGCGGGACATCGAGGCCCTGCCCGACTTCTGGGGCTGGGGTCCGGGGGCGTCGCCGGCGCTGCTCGACGACCAGGTGCTCGTGATGCACGACAACGAGCGGACGTCGTACCTTGCGGCGTTCGATGCCGCGACCGGCGCGGAGAACTGGCGCGTGGAGCGGGACGAGCCGAGCTCGTGGTCGACGCCGTTCGTCTGGAAGAACGACCTGCGCACGGAGATCGTCACCGCGGCGAAGAACGAGGTCCGCTCGTACGACCCGGCCGGCAACCTGCTCTGGCACTTCGCCGGACGGATGACGGACGTGAACATACCGACGCCGCTGCCGGGCGACGGCATCATCTACGTCAGCTCGGGCTACGTGGGCAACGATCACCGCCCCGTGTACGCCGTGCTCGCCGGGGCCGAGGGGGACATCGCGCTGGGCGCCAGGCAGCGCGCCAACGAGTACATCCGCTGGTACGAGCCGACCATCGCCTCCTACAACCCGTCGCCGCTGCTCTACCGCGGCATCTACTACACGCTGCACGACCGGGGCTTCTTCACCGCCCACGAAGCCACCACGGGGCGCACGGTCTACGACCGGGTGCGGATCGAGACGGGCGCGACGTTCACCTCGTCGCCGTGGGCCTACAACGGCAGGATCTTCGCGCTGAGCGAGGACGGGGACACCTACGTCATCGCGGCGGGGCCGGAGTACGAGCTGCTCGGAAAGAACGAGATCGGCGAGATGGCGCTCGCCACGCCGGCCATCGCGGGCCGCACGCTGCTGCTGCGGACGGCGTCGCACCTGTACGCCATCCGGACGC
>CAYGCV010000225.1:0-7602 GCA_964348425.1 uncultured Vicinamibacteraceae bacterium
CCGCGGCTAAGGCTCTCTTTGCGCAATACGATAAACGCGGAGAGGGGGATGAGAACCCGTTTGCGGGGACCCCATAGCCCCGCGCCACTCCCGCCGAGGCGCGCTGTGCGCGCCTTGCAGAGGCAGCGCCTCTGCTGGCTGGGCGGCGGGGGTCTCTTCGTACCTCCCTCACACGTCGCGCGGCGCGTCGCACATCTCGCCGACCGTCGCGTGGCGCTGCCGCCGGGGCGCGCCTTGCAGAGGCTCGCCTCTGCTGGCTATATCGCGGGGGTCTCTTCGTACTCGCCCCACACGTCGCGCAGTGCGTCGCACATCTCGCCGACCGTCGCGTAGGCGCGGACGGCGGCCAGCAGCGGCGGCATCAGGTTCGCGGTTCCGGCGGCCGCGTAGCGCACCTCGTCGAGCGCGCGCTCGACCGCGGCGGCGTCGCGCCGGGCGCGAAGCTGGGCCAGCGCGGCGATCTGCTTGCGCTCGACGCGCTCCTCGATCTGCAGGATCGGCGGCTCCGCGCCGCCCGGCTCGACGTGCCGGTTCACGCCGACGATCGTCTGCGCGCCCGATTCGACGCGCTGCTGGAGGCGGTACGCGCTCTCGGCCACCTCGCGCTGCGGATAGCCGTCCTCGATGGCCTCGACCATGCCGCCGTAGCGATCGATGGCCGCGAAGTAGTCGCGCGCGCCGGCCTGGAGGTCCTCCGTCAGCCGCTCCAGATAGTACGATCCGCCGAGCGGGTCGACGATGTCGACCACCCCGCTCTCGTGCGCGATGACCTGCTGGGTCCGCAGCGCCAGCAGCGCCGCCTCGGAGGTCGGCAGCGCGAGCGCCTCGTCCAGCGAGTTCGTGTGCAGGGAGTTGGCGCCGCCGAGCACCGCGGCCAGCGCCTGCAGCGCCGTGCGCACGACGTTGTTGTAGGGCTGCTGCGCCGTCAGGCTCACGCCGGCGGTCTGGGCGTGGAAGCGCAGCTTCCACGAGCGCTCGTCGCGGGCCCCGAAGCGCTCGCGCATGGCGTTCGCCCACAGCGCGCGCGCGGCGCGGTACTTGGCGATCTCCTCGAAGAAGTCGCTGTGCGCGTTGAAGAAGAAGGATATCCGCGGCACGAACCGATCGACGGGCAGGCCGGCGTCGACGCCGTGCTGCACGTACTCGATGCCATCGCGCAGCGTGAACGCCAGCTCCTGCAGCGCCGTCGCGCCCGCCTCCCGAATGTGGTAGCCGCTCACCGAGATGGTGTTCCAGCGCGGCACCTCGCCGGCGCAGAAGGCGAACACGTCGGTCACCAGCCGCATCGACGGGCGCGGCGGATAGATGTACTCCTTCTGCGCGATGTACTCCTTCAGGATGTCGTTCTGAATCGTGCCGGAGAGCGCGTCCCACGCGGCGCCCTGCCGCTCCGCCACGACGAGATACATGGCGAAGATCATGGCCGCCGGCGAGTTGATCGTCATCGACGTGGTGATGCCGTCGAGGCGGATGCCAGCGAACAGCGTCTCCATGTCGGCGAGCGACGCGACGCTGACGCCGCACTTGCCCACCTCGCCGAGCGACAGCGGGTGATCCGGGTCGCGCCCCATGAGCGTGGGCAGGTCGAACGCCACGCTCAGGCCGGTCCCGCCCGCGCCCAGCAGCTCGCGGTAGCGCCGGTTCGTCTCCGCCGGGGTGCCGAACCCCGAGAACTGGCGCATCGTCCAGAGCTTGCCGCCGTAGCCCGACGCGTGGATGCCGCGCGCGTAGGGAAACTCGCCGGGGGCGCCCAGCGTCTCCGGCGTCGCGCCGGGGGCGTCCGCCGCCGTATAGAGCTGCTTGCCGGCCTGACCCGTGGCCGTCGGCGACGTCATGACCGCAGTCGGAAGGCGATGAGCTGGGTCACATCGCCGGTCGGCGACGTGGCCGCGAGCTCGACGACGTAGTCGCCCGGCGGCAGGTGGATGGGCCGCAGGTCGACC
The DNA here is from genome assembly GCA_964348425.1 of uncultured Vicinamibacteraceae bacterium. Lineage (GTDB taxonomy): Bacteria > Acidobacteriota > Vicinamibacteria > Vicinamibacterales > UBA8438 > JAAXGX01. The sequence continues at coordinate 1,944 of CAYGCV010000225.1, forward strand.
TGATACGGCCGCCCCTCGTCGGCCTGCTCCACATCGAGCGGATGGATCAGCTCGCCGCCGCGGTTGAGCAGGCGGGCCCTGACGTCGGGCCGCTCCGTGCCCGGCGCGTAGGCCTCGAACCGGATCAGGAGGCGCTCGGTGCGGCGGAACTCGCGCGACGCGGTCGGGGCGGCGTCCCAGTCGTCGGCGAGCGCCTGCCACTCCTGGTGGTTCCGCGCGCGCACGAACGACGGGGTGCTCAGGACGAGATCCGTGCCGGTGAAGTCCGGTATCTCGATCTCCCGGCGGTCGCGGTCGATCACCTCCCCCGTCTCGTCCTCCACCGCCAGGCTCAACTGCAGCGTGCCCGGCTCCGCCTCGAACTCGACCCGGGCCTCGGCGGACGGCGCGTTGCTCGCCGCGCGGCGCCGGCTCGTGCCGCGCCCGGCCCGGCTCTCGCCCTCGGGCACGCGCCCGCGATACGACGGCCCGCCGGCGTCGCTCAGCGCGGTCAGGAGCACCCGCGCCGGGGCTTCCCCGCCTCTGCGCGCCTGCGCGGCGGGCTCCCACAGGAACGTCACCCGGGTCCGCCCGTTGTCACCCCTGGCCGTACCGATCCACGTGCGCACCGGGCGGCCGCCGCGCCGCGGCTGGGCCAGCGAGGCCAGCGCGGTGTCGACCGCCTTCGGGGGCTCGAAGACCGCGGTCGTCAGCGCGCGCTCGGCGTCGCGCTCGGTCAGGGCCCAGTAGCCCTGACGGTGCCGCACGTCGATGTCGTCGCGCGCGACGCGCACCTCGATCTCGTGGTACTTGCCGTCGGTCGGCGAGCGCGACGAGTTGTACCCCAGCAGGTAGTAGGCGCTCGAGTCGTCCACCATCTGCCGCAACCCCGGCTGCAGGTTGTTGGAGTTCATGATGGTGCGCCCGTCGGTCTCGCTCGCCAGGACGTACAGCGTGCCCCGGGTCGAGCGCAGCATCCGGTCGTCGGTCCGGCGGTCCACCAGCGGCTGGCTGAAGTCGTACTCGCCGACGGCCAGCCCGCGCGGGTCGAGCGCGTAGATGGTCGTGTTGAAGCGGTTGGCGGCCTGGTACACGTCCCGCAGATCGAAGGTGAGGCCCTGGTCCGAGAAGAACTGGTACGTCTCCTCGTAGTGCTGCATCCGCGGATCCACCTGCACCGGCATCGGCGCGAACTCCGAATTCTCGCTGCGGTGCTGGGGCGGCACGTAGTTCGAGTAGCCCTCGCTGATGAGCAGGACGTTCTTGCGCCCCTCGCGCAGCGAGCCCAGACGGATCATCAGCCCCTCGAGCGCCGACAGCGACACCTCGTTCCGCATCCGCTCGACGATCTCCGTCGGGTAGTGGGCGTAGCGCTGCTCGAACATGTTCGTCGGCTCGTAGTCGAACTTGCGGCCGTAGAAGTTCTCGGCCGCCTCGATGACCGCCTCGTGGTTGCGGGTCACCCGCACGTCGGACAGCGGCGTCAGCGGATGCATGATGCCGACCATGTCGGTCGGATTCAGGCTGGTGCGCAGGAAGTCGGCGAGCGCCCGCCCGGCGCGCACGCCGTTGCCCCAGCGCACGTGGTAGTCGTCGAAGAACACGACGAAGATGCGCGTATCGGCGCGCTGGGCCTCGCGCTCCTCGTCGTAGGTGTTGATGATCTCGCGCGCCGGCTCCGCGTCCGGCGCGGGCACGCCGGTGATCTCGACCCGCTGGAACGACTCGATCGTCTGCAGCTCGCCGTCCTCGAACACCTGGAAGTCGGCGGCCTCGAGGTCCCGCACGTGGTTGCCGTCGTCGTCGGTGACGATCACGTCGACCCGGATGAAGTTGATGCCCGTCCGAAAGATGGGCGGCTGATCCTGCGCGTCGTCGGCCGCCGCCCCGGCGTCGGCCGGCGCGGCCGGCACCGGGTCCTGCTGCTGGGTGTGCACACCAGCGGCCAGCGCCAGGATGAACGTGCCGAGCAGCAGCGAAAGCAGTCTGGGATTACGCATGGGTACCCCGCACCTGAGAAGGACACGGTCAGTGGAACGCCACACTGAAATGATAACATCGGCATTAGGCATGCCGGAGGTCGCCGATCGTCTGCCGCCGTTGACCGTGCTCTCCGACGACGAGCAGTTGCTGCGCGCCAGCGTGCGCGAGTTCGCCGCCACGGAGGTTGCGCCGCTCGTGCGGCAGATGGACGAGCAGGCGGAGATTCCCCGCGCGCTGATCGACAAGCTCTTCGATCTCGGCGTGATGGGGATCGAGATTCCCGAGGCGCTGGGCGGCGCCGGCGGCCACTTCTTCCTCTCCGTCCTCGTGGTGGAAGAGCTGTCGAAGGTCGATCCGTCGGTCGCGCTGCTCGTCGACGTGCAGAACACGCTCGTCATCAACGCGCTGCTCCGCTGGGGCAACGACGACGTCAAGGCCCGTTTCCTCCCGCGGCTGGCCGGCGGCACCGTCGGCGCCTACGCGCTGTCGGAGGCCAACTCGGGCAGCGACGCGTTCGCGCTAGCGACCCGCGCCGTCGCGGACGGCGGCGACTTCGTCCTCAACGGCCGCAAGCTCTGGATTTCCAACGCGCAGGAAGCCGACGTGTTCATCGTCTTCGCGAACGCCGCGCCCGAGGTCGGCCACCGGGGCATCACCGCGTTCCTGGTCGAGCGCGGCATGCCCGGCTTCCGGGTGGGCAAGAAGGAGGACAAGCTCGGCATCCGCGCCAGCAGCACCTGCGAGCTGCTGCTGGACGACTGCCGCGTGCCGCGCGACAACATCCTCGGCGAGCTGGGCCGCGGCTACCGCGTGGCGATCGAGACGCTGAACGAGGGCCGCATCGCCATCGGCGGCCAGATGGTCGGCCTGGCGCAGGGCGCCCTGAACCACACGCTCGCGTTCGTGCAGGAGCGGCAGCAGTTCGGCCAGCCGATCGGCGAGTTCCAGGGAGTGCAGTTCCAGCTCGCGCAGGCCGCCACCGAGCTCGAGGCGGCGCGGCTGACGGTCTACAACGCGGCCCGGCTGCGCGACGCCGGACAGCGCTACACGACCGCCGGCGCGATGACCAAGCTGTACTCGTCGCAGGTCGCCGAGCGTGTCGCCTCGCTGGCCGTGCGGCTGTTCGGGGGCGTGGGCTACACGAAGGACTACCCGGTCGAGAAGCTGTACCGCGACGCGGTCATCGGGCAGGTCTACGAAGGCACCTCCAACATGCAGCTCCAGACGATCGCGAAGCAGCTCCTCCGCCCGGACACCCGCAGCTAGGCGCGCACAGCGCGCCTCGGCGGGAGCGGCGCGGGGCGAAGGGGTCCCCGCAAGCGAACGCCGGGGGCTCGGGGCGCAGCCCCGTCTGATCAAAGCTGCGTAAGGAGCCGCTCGAAGATCGGGCGCAGGCGATCGGCGGTCGCGTCGGGCGTCTCGGGCACCACGCGGGTGTCGGCCACCACGGTCATGAAGTTGGTGTCCCCCTCCCAGCGGGGCACCAGGTGCACGTGCAGGTGGCCCAGCGCGCCGGCGCCGGCCGCGCGGCCGAGGTTGATCCCCACGTTGAGGCCGTGCGGCGAGTACGCCTGCGTCAGCGCCATCTCGGCCGTGCGCGTCAACGACGCCAGCTCGCCCAGCTCGGCCGGGTCCATCTCGCCCAGCGTCGCCACGTGCCGGTTCGGCACGACCATCAGGTGGCCGTTGTTGTAAGGAAACTTGTTCAGGATGACGAAGCAGCGCGCTCCGCGATGCAGGATGAGCACGGGCGGCGGACTCGCGTCGAGCGCCCCGCAGAAGATGCACGCGCCCGGGGCGCCCGCGCTCGCGCTGGTCACGTACGCCAGTCTCCAGGGGGCCCAGAGGCGTTCCACGGCGGGGGACCCGCGTCAGTACGGCGCCATCTCGCGATCGTGCAGCGGCGGCCTCGAGGGCGGGGGCACCGGCCGGGCCGGCTCGCGGTCCCGATTGATGAGGTCCTTGAGCTCCTTGCCGGGCTTGAAGTAGGGCACGCGCTTGGACGGCACGTCGACCCGGTCGCCCGTCTTGGGATTGCGGCCCTTGCGCGGCTCGCGGCGCCGGAGGCGGAAGCTGCCGAACCCCCGCAGCTCAATCTTCTCACCGCGGCGCAGCGCGTCGGTGATGCTTCGGAACACCGTCTCGACGATTACCTCGGAGTGCTTCTTGGTGAGGTCAGCGACACGAGCGACTTCCTCCACCAGCGCCGCCTTCGTCATGCTCCCGCCGGCCACGAACTCCTCCCATCCGACGCGCCAGGCGTCCACGCCGTTTCACGGCGCGGACGCCTACTCGTACGACCTCCCGCTGTGCCGGAAATGGTCGCCCAACGTCACCTCGGGTGACTCGGTGTTGGCGTAGTTCTGCCAGTTGCTCTCGTAGTCGTCGGACTTCAGGGCGCGGATGCTCAACCCGATCTTGTGCTCGTCCGGGCTCAGCTTGATGATCCGCATCTTGATCGTCTCGTCGACCTTGATCTCCTCCTGTCCGCCGTGATCGGCGTCGAACTCCGAGACGTGGATCAGCCCTTCGATACCCTCGGCCAGCTCCACGAACGCGCCGAAGTTGGTCACGCGCACCACCTTCCCTTCGACGACGTCCCCCACGCGATTGTTCCCGAAGAAGTCGTCCCAGATGTCCGTGGCCAACTGCTTGAGCCCGAGCGACAGGCGCTGGCTGTCCGGGTCGACGTTGAGGACCATCGCCTCCACCTCGTCGCCCTTCTTCAGCACGTCGGACGGATGGGCGAGCCGCTTGCTCCACGACATGTCCGAGATGTGGATCAGGCCGTCGATGCCGTCCTCGACCTCGACGAACGCGCCGAACTCGGTCAGGTTGCGCACGGTGCCGTTGATCCGGGAGCCCACCGGATAGCGCTGCGCGAGCTCGTGCCAGGGATTGGCCTCGATCTGCTTGAGGCCCAGCGAGATTCGCCGCGCCTCCGGATCGACGCCCAGCACCATCGACTCGATGGTGTCGCCGACGGTGAGGAGCTTCGACGGATGCTTCACCCGCTTGCTCCACGACATCTCCGAGACGTGGATCAGGCCTTCCACGCCCGGCTCGAGCTCGACGAACGCGCCGTAGTCGGTCAGGCTGACGACCTTGCCCGAGAGGCGCTGGCCGACCGGGTAGCGCTCGGTCACCGACGCCCACGGATCGGCATGGAGCTGCTTGTATCCCAGCGACACGCGCTCGGTGGACGGGTCGAACTTGAGCACGATGACCCGGACTTCGTCGTTGACCTTGAAGATCTCCGACGGGTGCTGCGCGCGTCCCCACGACATGTCGGTCACGTGGAGCAGGCCGTCGATGCCCCCGAGGTCGATGAAGGCGCCGTAGTCGGTGAGGTTCTTGACGACCCCCTGCATCACGTTGCCCTCGGCCATGTTGGCCAGCGTCTCCTTCTTCTTCTCGGCGTTCTCCTCCTCGAGCAGGACCTTGCGGGACAGGACGATGTTGCCCCGCTTCTTGTTGACCTTGATCACCCGCATCCGGAGCTCCTGCCCCTTCAGGGCATCGAGGTTCCGGACAGGCCGCACGTCGATCTGCGACCCCGGCAGGAAGGCGCGCACGCCGATGTCCACCGCGACGCCGCCCTTGATTCGCTCGATGACGCGGCCGATCACGACGCGGCGGTCCGTGTAGGCCTTCTCCACGTCGTCCCAGATCTTCATCTTCACGGCCTTCTCGAGCG
>CAYGCV010000226.1:0-7590 GCA_964348425.1 uncultured Vicinamibacteraceae bacterium
GGTTCTGGAACACCGACACGGGCGTCAGCATGGGGATGTCGCGCGCCCGCAGCCAGGCGATGGCCTCGTCGGCGCGGCCGAGGGTGAGCCGCCCGTGGGGCATCAGCACCACGAGGTCCGGATCGATGCGCTTGAGGAAGTCGAGGCGCTTCTCGGCGCTGGCCAGCGGGTAGACGTTCCAGGCGCGGCCCTCGAGCGCGCGGATGAACGCGTCGACGTGATCCCGGTTGGCGTTGAAGGGCCCGGGCACGCTCGTGATCAGGGCGATCGTCGGGGCGCCCGGCTTCGCGAGCCCCTGCGCCGCATAGTAGTCGTCGAACGCGTCGACGGTCTCGAACGTCAGGCCGTCGTCCAGGTGGAACAGCACGTCCATGGAGCGCTCGAGCGGGGGCTGCACCGGCTCCGCGCGGAACGCCTTGCCGTCGAGCTCCACGCGCGAGAAGTTGAGCAGCCGGGCGTAGTTCTCGGCGCCGCCGAACTCGAGGTAGGCGTTGGCCGCGTCGAGCTGCGGGCCGCGCAGGTTGGTGACGTCGAGGGTCGGGTTCGTGGCCCCCTGCACGAAGAGGCGCGCGCCGTGGCGGCCGGCTTCGCGCAGGTGCGCGAGCTGCGCCTGGTCGAGCTGCAGGCCGCGTCCGAACACGTAGACGACCGGATAGTCGGCGGCCCGGTCCAGCGCCGCCATGTCCAGCGACTCGACGCGCACCGCCCCGCTCCGGCGCGCCCGCTCGATGCGGGCGAGCTGGAAGCCGGGGAAGTTGACGAAGGCCACCCGCGTCACCGCGAGCTGCCGCTGGTAGGCGGCAAGCCCGCTCCAGAGCACCGCCGCCGCGAGCAGGGCCGCCGCGATCCGCTTGCGATGGGACCACAGGCTGGCCAGCCGTGTGCGCACCGGCCCCACCCGTGTCCGTTCTGTGCTGGCAGTCATCGACTTTCCTCCGGATCTAGAACGGCCGCACCGTCAGGCTCACCGAGACCAGGCGGCCGAGCGTCGGGCTCGCGGCGGTCTCCTGGTAGTCGGCGTCCATCACGTTCAGCACGTGGACGCCCACGCGCAGGTCGTTGTTCGGGTGCAGGTAGAGCGCGAGGTCGGTGCGGGCGTACTCGTCGAGCAGCACCGGGATGCCCTGCGAGCTCTGCGTGCGCGTGCCGACCCAGCGCTGATCGAGCGAGCCGGTCAGGCGCCACGACCCGAGCTCCGCGCCCAACTGCAGTCCGGCGTTGACCTTGTGCCGCGGCACCAGGGCCAGCGCGTTGCCGGTGGCGCGGTCCTCGCTGTCCGTGTACGAGTAGTTGGCGTAGTAGCCCAGCCACGACGTCGCGTCCCCGTTCGCCACCAGCTCGAGGCCGGTCGAGCGCGCCTCGGCGACGTTGACCCAGTCGAAGTGGTCGCGCTGCGGCGCGATGACGAGCTGGATGAGATCCGTCATGTCGTTGTGGAAGACGTTCATCTCCGCGCGGAACGCGCGGCTCACCTCGTGCTGAATCCCGGCGTCGAACGAGGTGATGTGCTCGGGCTCCAGGTCCGGGTTCGGCAGTCCGGGCATGGGCCCGTGGAAGACGACGTTGCCGAACAGCTCGAACAGGCTCGGGGCGCGAAAGGCGCGGCCGGCGGACGTGCGCACCCGCGTCGTCGGCGCCAGGGCGTACAGCAGCGACACCTTCGGCGAGCCGACCGATCCGAACACCGAGTGGTGGTCGTAGCGCAGGCCGGGGACCAGCCGCAGCCTGTCGGCCAGCACCCACTCGTCCTGCACGTACGCGGAGAAGATGTCGAACTCCTCCCGTTGCGCCAGCGACAGCGGAAAGGCCGCACCGATCGCCGGGTCGCGCACCAGCGAGACGGTCGGGTTGGGGACGCCGCCGGCCGCCATGCCCGCCTGTATGCCCGCCGCTATCCGCGCCAGCGTCACGTCCGAGCCGAGCAGGTTGGAGCGGTCGGCGATGGTGCTGTCGCCGAACGCGCCGTGCTCGCGCGTGTAGCTCGCTCCGAAGACGAAAGTGTGATCGAGGTTCGGCGCCCAGGTGAGCTGCGGCTCGACGAGCACGCTGTAGAAGTCGGTGTCCTGCCCGGTGAGCGCCGCGAACGGAAACACGCCGCGCGTCACCGACTCGACGACCGCCGGTCCGGGCGGATCGATGATGGTCGTCTGCCGCGTCGGGGCGAGGGTGAAGTTCTCCTGGAAGAGACGCTGGGTCGAGTAGCGATAGCTCGTGCGGATCTGGGCCGAGAGTTCGCCCGCCCCCCCGTAGCGGAGGATGCCGCCCAGGTTGACCGCGGTGTCCCGCTTGTGCTCCTCGGTGGCGACGGGCAGCCGGGACGACAGGTCGAGGCCGGTCTCGTAGCGGGTGATCCGCGGCAGCAGCGTCACGCGCCACGCGTCGGAGACGGAGAAGTCCAGGCGGCCCATCATCCGCACGTCCTCGTAGCCGACGTTGCGCAACGGGACCTGCCGCGATTGCAGGCTGCCGTCGCCGGCGACGGCAGGCACGGTGCGGGTGTCGCGGTTGTAGACGTTGTCGACCTTGCGGCGGTCCGCCGTGAGCGAAAAGGCGACGGGACCGGATTCCCCGCGCACCGACGCCCCGAACTGGTGATAGCCGGCCGAGCCGCCGCTGGCGAAGAAGTCCGCGGCGGGCGGGCCTGCGCCGGGCCGCGTGATGGCGTTGATGGCGCCGGAGAAGGCGTTGGCGCCGTAGAGGCTCGAGAACGGTCCGCGGACCACCTCCGCGCGCTCCAGCGATTCCAGCGGCACCAGGCTCAGCCCGGCCAGGCTGCCGTGGCCCAGATCGTTGGCCGGCAGCCCGTCCACCAGCAGCAGGGCCCGCTTGGTGCCGGGCACGCCGCGCATGACGAGCGACGAGTTGGCGCGGGCGGCCATGCCGGAGGTCTCCGCCAGGTCGAAGCCGGGCGTCCGGCGCAGCAGGTCCTGCAGGTTGCGCGCCGACGACGCCTCGATGGTTTCCGAGTCGAGAATCGTGACGCTGGCCGCGACCTCGGTGACGGCCCGCTCGGTCTGCGTCGCGGTCACCACGACGCTCTCCTCGAACTGCAGCACCGCGAGCCGCAGGTCCAGCAGCACGGGCTGCCCGGCCTCCACCGTCACCGGCAGCGCGAGCTCCGCGAAGGCTTCCCGCGTCACGGTCAGCCGGTACGCACCGGCGGTGACGCCGTCGATGGCGAACCTGCCGTCGGCGCCGGTGGTGGCCGACAGGGCGGTGCCGCCGAGGACCACGAGCGCGGCCGGCAGCGGCGCGCCGCCGTCCTCGGCCACGACGGTGCCCTGGATCGATCCGGTCTCCTCGAGCCCGAAGGCCGGACTCGGGGCCAGCGGTCCGGCGGTCGCCGCGGCGCTCAAGGCGAGGGCCGCGGCTGCAGCATGGCGACGGATGCGCATGGAACATCTCCTCCCACGGCCGGCGCGCCCGCGCGCGGCGGCCGAAATTCCAGCCGATTTCCACGATTCGGACAGTCGGCGTCCCGGTCGCTCCGGTGGGGTGGCCGAGCCGCCGACGCATTGGGGGAGGTGTTACGCGGGCGGTCCGCGGGTCGCCTGGATGCCGAGCGCAGCGTCGTGGCCGTTCCGCCGCCGGCTCGCCGCGGCGGCCAGGGCCGCCAGGTCCGGCGCGGAGGGCGGGGCCGCCGCCGTCGTCGTCGCGGGAGAGTGGTGCTGGAGGCAGCAGACTATGCAGTGGTGACCGTCGCCGCCGGCGTGCCCGTCGTCATGTCCGTGGGAGACGGAGACGAAGCCGGCCGACAGCAGGGCGCACGCTGCCAGCAGCGTCGCGATAGCCGTCGGCCGGCCCGGCGTCGTCATGTTTCCCGCGTGTCGATCAGTCGAGCTCGACGATGGTGATCGCGTTCCAGTTGTTCATCGGAATGAGCAGCCGGTTCCGCTTGGAGTCGTAGGCCATCGAGGCGGCGCTCGGGATGCCGGACGCCACGACTTCGGCCGCCTCTCCCGGGCGGATGCGCGAGACCGTGCCAATGCGGACGCTGGAGACGTACTTCGTGCCGTCGTCCAGCACCACCAGCCCGTCGTTGCCGCCGTCGACCGCGTGCTCGGTCCGGACGAGCTCGCCGTCGGGCGAGAACGTGAGGACCGCGTTGTCGCCGATGTTCACCACGACGATGTTGCCGTCCGGGTCGAAGGCGATGCCGTTGGGCCGGGCCAGCGGCGCGCCCTCGACGACGACCGACGAGTCTCCGTCCGGCCCGATGCGGTACACGCGCCAGGTGCCGCTCTCGTCGGTCCCGGTCTGCGTGGCCCAGATGGTGCCGTCCTCGGCGACCTCGATGTCGTTGAAGCGCTGCGCGTCCTCCACCGTGACGCTGCCCCGCGGCTCGCCGCTCTCCATGTCGAACCAGCGCACGACGTTGATGTCGGCCACGTACAGCATGCCGTTGATGATGTCGCTGCCGAGCGGGTGATTGAGCGTCAGGCCGTTGCGGTCGACGCCGATCCACTTCAGCGTGTGGGTCGTGCCGTCGGGATTGATCAGCGAGATGTAGCCGTCGTTCGGGATGACGTCCTGGGCGATGCCGGCGTTGACCGCGACGTACAGGTCGCGGACCTCGTCGTAGGCCATGCTCTCGGCGAAGCGGAAGCCGCCGAAGGTCTTGGCGTTCGAGGAGAGATCGAGCGGCGCACCTGCCATGAAGGGCTGCTCGGCGGCATCCTGGGCCTGTGCCGTGGCGGAGGCCGGGCCGGCGGCGCCGAGGGCCAGCAGGGCGGTGACCATCATCCAGCGCGATACGAGCTGTTGCCTGCGAAGACGTGACATGAGTGTTCCTCCATTTCGAGCGTTGATTCCGGGAGCACCGGCACCTGAACCGGCGCCTGTGCCCGTGCCGACAGCAATTCCGACGACCGAACGATTCGTGCGAGTGACGGGATGTCGCGGGGGATGCGACGAGGAGGCTACGCCGGCGGGCCGCGCGTGGGGCAGATGCCGATTGCCACGCCCCGTTCGCCGTCCGGGGCGGGGGACCCGACCGGGTGGGCGACGAGATCCGGTGCGGGCGGCGCGGGCGCGCCGTCGGTCACGATTCCCGACAGGTGCCGGAAGTGGCAGGCATCGCACTCCGCGTGACCGGCCGCCTGTACATCCGCCTCGTGCTCGTGGAGCGCGAGGCCTGCCGGCGCGAGCGCGAGCACGATGAGCAGGACCGCGGCCACGGCCGCGGTCCGCCTCGACGGCACCATGCACCTATTCAAGAAGCAAAGCGAGCCGGAGTCAAGCGCATCCGTCCCCACCTGCCCTTGCCGTCTCGAGGCCGCCTCTGCTAACTTCGGAGTCCGATGGCCAGAGAAGAACCCGTGCACACGGAGCTCGCACGACGCGGCTCCGGCTGGCGCGCCTGGATCGTCGTCCTGGCGCTGGCGCTGGCCGGTGCCACGGTCGCCGCGGCCATCTGCCACGAGGAGCACGCAGCCGACCAGGACTGCGCGGCCTGCCTGTTCCGGCACCAGCCCGCTGCCGAACCGTCCGGATTCCTGCCGATCGGTTCCTCGGACGTTCCGGCGCTGCTCGAGCCGGCTGGCGACGGTGGATGGATCGCATCCGGTCACTCCCGCCGCCTCTCCGCCCGCGCTCCCCCCGCCTAGCTCCCGTCACGCGCTTCGTTCGCCTGTCGTGCCGCCATATAGCCGGTGAGACCGCCGCGTCGGCGGTGCATGCAAGTGCACCGCGCGCGAAGCCCGTGTCTGCCGGCACCGCGCGGGCCGCCGGCTGCCGGTGTCGCCTGGTGCAGATTCTCCCCGGTGCCCGGCCGTCGTGCCCGGCCCGCGCGGTTTCCATGCAGGACGGTGGCGGACCGCTGAACCGTTGGGGATTGTGGAAGAGATCAGGGAGAGAGGGAGAGATGTACCGAGGGATTGCATCGTCTTTTGCGGCGGCCGTGGTTGCGGCCGCCTGTGCCGGAACGCCGCTGCTGGCCCAGGAAACCGGCGCCGTGCGCGGCGCCGTGACGCTGGCAGAGAACGGGGGCTTCGTCCGGGGCGCGGTGATCCTCGTCGTCGGCTCCGGCGCCTTCGCGCTGACCGACGAACGGGGAACGTTCGAGATCGACGGCGTGCCGGCCGGCGAGTACGAGGTCGTCGCGCAGCGGGAGCACCTGACCGCAGGCCGGCAGACGGTGCTTGTCGAACCTCGCGGGACGGCCACGGCGGACTTCGTGCTGAGCCTCTCGCCCGTGCGGGAGGAAGTCACCGTGACGGCCTCGGCGGGCGGCGCCGAGACGGCGCTGGAGGCGTTCAACGCCGTGTCGACGGTGGACGCGTTCGATGTCGCCCGGGCGTCGACCGGCGATCTTTCCGCTGCGCTGGAGCACGAGCCGGGCATTGCCGTCCGCGGCTTCGGGCCCGGAGCGAACCGGCCGATCATCCGCGGTTTCGACGGCGACCGGGTGCTGATCATGGAGGACGGGGTTCGCACCGGAGACCTGTCGGGCGAATCGGGCGACCACGGCGTCGCGGTGGACGCCGCCGGCGCCGAGCGCATCGAGATCGTGCGTGGGCCCGCGACGCTGTTGTACGGCTCGAACGCGGTCGGCGGGCTGATCAACGTGATTACGCCGCACGCGAACTACCGCGAGTCGCTGTTCGAGGGCACGCGGGCGCAGTTGAGCACTGAACTGGGGAGCGCCAACGGGCAGGCAGGCGCCAACGTCGGACTGCAGCACGCGCGCAACGGCATGCACTACTGGGCCGGCGGCGGCACGCGGCGCACGGAGGACTACGCTACGCCCGCAGGGATCGTCGAGAACTCCGCCACCCGGTCGAGCAACGCGCGGGCCGGTGTCGGCTGGTCGGGGGAACGGCTCTTCTGGAGCGCCGGCGTGACGCTGAACGACGGCCGCTACGGCGTGCCGTTCGCCGGCGAGTTCCACGGGCACCACGAGGAGGAGGCCGGCCCGGGCGGAGGCGATCACCTCGAAGATCACCACGGGGAGACCGCGATCGCGCTCGACTGGCAGCGTCGCGCGCTGCGCGTCGACGCCGGTCTCCAGGGTCTCTCCAACCGTTTCGTCGAGGGGTTGGAGCTCAGCTTGAACGTCATCGACTGGGGTCACAACGAGCTGGAGATCGAGGGCGGCAGCGAGCGCGTCGGCACCCGCTACGACAATCGCACCTACATCGTCCGCGCCGACCTGGACCAGCGGCAGACGGACCGTTTGTCGGGGAGGTTCGGCGCCTGGGCGCGGATCCGCGACTTCGAGGCCGCGGGCGTCGAGGCGCTGGCGCCGCGGACCGATCTCGGGTCGCTTGCGGCGTTCGCCTACGAAGAGCTGAACCTGGGCCGCTTTCGCGTGCAGTTCGGCGGCCGGGTCGACCGTGACAACTACCAGGTGGCGGAGCGTGGCGGCGGACATGCACACGGTGCGCACGACGACGATCACGATACGCACGCCGATGATCACGATGCGCACGATGGTCACGAGGGCGAGGGGCACCCGCTCGAGGCGCCCGACGCGCGCGACCGCAGCTTCGCGGGTGCATCCGCGTCGGTCGGGCTCCATGCGGAGCTCGGCGCCGGCAACGCCCTGGTCGCCAACCTGACCCGCTCCCACCGCGCCCCCGCGATCGAGGA
>CAYGCV010000227.1:0-7560 GCA_964348425.1 uncultured Vicinamibacteraceae bacterium
GTGAACTGACGACCCGTTTCGTGCCGCAAATCTCCTACGGCGCAGACTCCTAGTGTCTGACCAGTCCATCACTTCCCCCCTCGTGGTCGCATGAGCACCCTGTCCAGAGCCGCTCCGGGCCATCGGCATTCTCAGCCATTGTCGCCCCCCTCGTGTTGGTCCCAAAACGTCACCGCCAGGGCGAGAGCCGCCCACTCGTGAGAGCGAATCCCGTAGAGCGGCCCTGGGTGCTTCGCCGTCCCGACTGCAACCGACCGAGAGCCGCCGAACCGATCCAGCAACGCCGCCCGGATGTTGTTGTCCTTCGCCCTGGCCGTGCCGCACAAGTGCAGCTTGACCTCCCGGCGCGGCATCAGCGCGGCCTCCCGACCGACAACCCTTCGATGCCGTTCTCGCCGTACGCCGTCCCGACGCGGACGTAGCCCTCGCCGCCGACCAGCCTCCTCGACTCCCGCTGCAGCCGCTCGCGCTGGCGGGCCATGAAGACCTCCAGCGGGCCGCCGAGAACGGCCTGCTCGCGAGACCTGGACGGCGCCGGCTCCGCCACAGGCGGCCGCGTGCCGGCTTCATCCGGCTCTGGCGTCGAGCCCGGCCTCGGCCTGCCAGGCGCGTTTCAGCTTCTCTGCGCCGGCCGGTGTGAGCTCGCGCAGGATGCAGGCGCTCGGCGCCCGTTCGGCGCTGACGACCTCGGCGTCCCGAAGGTCGTCCCATATCTCGCCGTGGATCCAGCCGTCGCAGAACAGCGTGTCGCGGATGTCGGCGCACGGCAGGCAGGTGCGGATCGTTTCCCAGCTGATCCTGCCGTCCCAGATGGCCGAGACCTTCTAGTGGCGTTCGCCGGCGGCGATCGGGGTTCCGCACTCGCTGCAACGGTGCGCCTTGCGCGCCCGGACCTGCGCCGCGTGGTGGCAACGGGGGCGGTCGCCCTCGGGGTCGGGCATGATGCACGTGCAGTCGTCCATCGGTGTTCCTTCCGCGCCGAGTCCGGCCTCGCCCGGCGGTCTCAGCGCGCCTCGTTCTCGGAGGCGTTCTCGGAGGCGTTCTCGAGCAGCTCCCGTCCGCTGGTCCGCAGGTCGATGTCGGGGATGATCGCCTGGGGCTTGAAGACAACCCGGTAGTGGTACGCGCTGACACGGGCGCCGTCGAGCTGTTCGGCGAAGTAGGTCACGTTGTTGCTGAGACCGAGGAAGTGCTTCTTGTACTCGGTCTCGCCGACCTTGCAGGTCACCTCGAGCTGGCCCCGCTGGTCCTCTATCGAGCAGAGTCCCTCGATCGACAGCAGGTAGGTGTCGGTTATGCCGTTGAGGAACACGACACGCCTCATGATCTCGAAGTTGTCGGCCGCCCGGGACAGGTTGGTCGATGCAATCCGTGCGTCGGTCTCGCAGGCTGCCGCCCCCGCGACTGCCAGCGCCGTCACCATGGCCGTCATGATCTTCATCGCTGTTTCCTCCTGTCGGCCGGCCGTGGGGCCGGCGGTCAGTGCTCCAGGTTGTCGAGCCACTCCCACAGCTCCCTCTTCGTGTAGCCGGAGGACCCCACGGCGAGCCTGAAGACGACCCCGTCCGCCGTCCGCTCGTCTCCCTTGATTCCGACCCGTTTGCTGACGTCGCTCGACAGACCGTCGTGCCTGACGAGGTACACTGTGCGGGAGACCAGCTCCAGGTGGCCCGGGAACTCCCGCCGCAGGCGCGCGACTGCCCGGCCGAGGCCGTCCTCGTCGCTCTCCGTGAAGATTACCGCGAACGCGGTCCGTGGCCCTGTGGTCACTCTGACAGCTTATCCAGTCAGATCGTGCTCGTTTCAGCAGGTCCGGGCTGCCCGGTCTCGTCGTGGTGCTCGCGCAGGCCGCTCCGAATCGCGACGATGTCGGCGGCGCGGCGGGCGCGCCCGCCGGCGTGCGGCGTATCCCGGTCGTCCCACCAGGAGCGGACGACGCGGTCGCCGTGCCGGATCGTCCGCACCTTGCCCGGGAGCCGGCTCGGGAAGGGCTTGCCGTCGTCGACGTTCCCGGCCGGCTCCGGCCGGCGGGCCCCGCTGCGGATGATGCGGAAGCGCCGCGCAGGCGTCTGTGGGCCGCCGAACATCCGGCTCGGGCGGCGGTACGTTCGTGCCATCGTGCTGCCTCTCAGGCGACGGTCGCCGGGCGCCGGGCTCGGGCCAGTGCCGCGTCTTCGATGCGCCGGACCTCCGGGATCGCGAGCCGGATCGCTTCGATCAGCATGTCGGTCTCGTCCCAGTCATGCATGCTCAGGAAGTTTTCCCTGGGCAGTGCCTCGTTCTCCTCGAGCCGGCGCGGGATGGCCAGCAGCGCTTCGCGCGCCGGGGTGCCGGCAGCCGGCTCCTCGCCGTACCACACTGCCCAGGCCCGGAAAAGCTCCATCGTTCTGACGGCGTCGAGCGTCACCATGGCGCGGCTGATCGCCACGGGGATGCGGACCTTCTTCCGCTCGTTCCCGCCGTCCTCCTTCTGCGGCGCGTAGAGGTGTGAGTGGTCGGCCCCGCCGACGAGGCCGCCGCTGGCGCCGGCGATGGCCATGCCGGCGAGGCAGGCAGAGCACTTCGTGGCCGTCGACCAGTCTGGTGTCAGCCAGATGTCGCCGCGCGGCTGGACGGCGTCGCGGTCGATGGCGCCGGCCTCGCGCACCGCGATCTCCATGACCTCGGACAAGCGTGCCTTCTCGAAGACGGCGTTGAGTCTCAGGACTGCTGCGTCGAACTCGTCGGCCTGCGTCTCTTCGGTGCGAACCTGCATCATGATTCGTCCTTTCTGGTAGGGCCGCCGGCGGCGGCGCGGGGTTGCCGTCGGCCCGCGGTCAGCGGGCCGTTCCGAGCGGGTTGGCCGTGAAGCAGATGGCCAGGGCCATGGCCAGCGCGGCGGCGGCGGCGCGGCGCGCTCCGCCGAGCGCCGCCGGCCTCTCCGGCCACTCGCCCCGGTGCCAGCTCGCGAAGGTCGCCGCGCTGGCGACGAGGGTCCAGACGAGCCAGACGTTCGACTGCGCGCTCAGCATCGCCGCCGCGGCCGTCGTCAGCAGGCCGGCCGCCCTGGCGCCGCGGCGCCCGAGCAGCGCGTGGGCGATGTGCCCGCCGTCGAGCTGGCCGGCGGGCAGCAGGTTCAGGGCGGTCAGTAGCATGCCCAGCCACGCGGCGGTCGCCAGCGGGTGCAGCGCGAGTGTCTGGCCTTCGCCGAGCGGGCCGTGGACGAGGGCCGTGGCGGCCTGGAGCAGCGCGGGGTGTCCGAGCACGAGGCCGGCGCCGGCGGCCGCTTCCGCCGGCGCCGACAGCGCGACGCCGATCCCGAGCGCCGGCAGGGTCGCCGCCAGGCCGGCGAGCGGCCCCGCCGCCGCGACGTCGAACGCGCAGCGGCGCGTCGGCGGCGCGTCCCGCAGCAGCAGGAAGGCCCCGAATGTGCCGGCGATCGTCGGTGCGGGTAGGAAGTGGGGCGCCGAGACGCGCAGCCCGTAGCGGCGCGCCGCCCACCAGTGGCCCATCTCGTGGCTGCCGAGGATGCCCAGGATGCCGGCGGCGAACCAGAGCCCGTCGAACGGCGAGACGCTCTCGAGGGCGGCCTCGCGGCCCACGGCGAGCGCGCGGTGCTCGATGGCGTGCCAGATGCCGGCGGTCCAGGCCGTCAGGGTGGTCAGGGCGAAGAGCAGCGCCGGGGCGCAGGCGCGAATCGTCTTCTTCATGGCTTCTCCTGGTTGCCCTGGGCGGGCCGGCTCGCTGCCCGGTGTCCCGACGTGTCGGGCTGCTTCATGCCGTCCCGTTCGCGCCGCGAACCCGGCTGCTCGTTCGGCCCAACGCGCCCAATCGGGTTGCCGCTGCGCCTTCGGTGTGCCGTCTCATGGCCAGCTCGGCTCGCCGCGCCCGGTTTCTCCGGTCTCCGCGGCTTCCAGCCGCACGCCCTCGATGCGCCCTGCCGGGAAGCAGCACGGGTGCGCCCCCATGAAGTGGGGCGGCCCGCCCTCGAGCAGGACGACGCCGCCGCGCGTCGCGGCGAAGTCGGCGGTGAAGTGGACGCCGTTCGGGTCCGGCGCGTCCGGGTGCGGCTTCTTGCTCTTGAGCAGGGGCAGCATCGTCCGGATGCGCATCCTTTCGCTTTTCCTGGCGGGCCACTCGAATGGGCCGGACAGGTTGGCCAGCAGCGCCCGCACCTGGTCCTCGATGGCGGCCAGGTGCCGCTCGTCGCGCGGCAGCGGGCGTTGCGGGTAGTAGGAGGAGATGCCGAGGAGCCGCCCGTTCTTGACGAACGCCCGGTACTCCACCGGGTAGCCCGCCGCGAACAGCATGTCTCCGGCGATCCACGGCCGCCGCCAGACCGGGACCAGCACCCGCGGGTAGTCGTCGAGGACCTCGAGGACGCGCGCGTCGAGCGGCAGGCGGCAGAGCGCCTCCGGGTCTTCCGGGGGGCGCCCCTCGGCCATCGCCCGCTTCAGGTGGGCGCTGGCGCAGCAGTCCCAGCGCAGCATCGTGCCGGGCCTGGCTGCGCGCCGCATGGCGCCCGAGGCGGCGTCGAGCCGCCGCTGATGGGGACCGTCATACTCGTGGTTCAGCATGTCCGAGCGCTCGAACTCGGCGACGCGGGTGGCCGGCACGTGCGGCGTCCCGGTCCGCTCGCACAGGGCGATCCAGTCGCCGAGCGAGTAGGGGCAGAATGCCGCGGGCCTGCGCAGCAGGTGCTTCGGGAGGCGGTCGTCGGGCAGCAGCATGGCGGCGAGTCTCCTGGGCGCGGGCCGTCCCGCGCGGGCGGGTTCCGGCGGCTCACCGGCGGGGCACGTGGTCCCAGAAGCTGTCGGGGTCCGTCCCGGCCAGCACGTTGACGACGGCCGCGGCGGCCTGCTCCGGCGTGATCGCGCGAAGGTCGTCGTTGGTCATTCCACTCCGGCCCATGAACAGGCGCCAGCTCTCGTCACCGGTGAGGCCCAGGATGGCCCGGGCGGCGATCAGCGGGTCTGGCCAGCTTCCGTTCTCGTCCTTCCACTCGGCGGCGAACAGCGCCGCCTCGCGCGGGTACAGGGTGATCGCCACGCCTGCGATGCAGCCCAGCGTGCGGCAGCCGGCGCCGGTCGTGTGGTAGGTGCTCATGTCGAGCGTGTCGACCGGCGGCAGTTTGTCGATCTCGCTCGTCAGTATGGCCATCTCGGTGCAGTTCAGGTACTTTGCTTGCCTGGCGGCCGGGGCGGGTTCGAGGTCGAGGAGCCGGTCGAGCACGGTCTTCAGCCTGCTGGTGTTCATCGGCGCTTTCCTTTCGTGGCGGTACTCGCACCCGCCGCCTCCCTGCCGCCTGGCGGCGGCGGGCGGCTGGCCGAGTCGCTCGGCTTGCCGGGCAGCGGCAGCCTCGTGATGTTCATCGGCGCTCTGTTCGGCGTCGCTCAGTGGCTCCTCAGGTACATGCCGGCGACCTCGTGGCAGGCTTCCGGCGTGGTCAGGTCCTCGCCCGTTACCGGGTGCTTCGACGTCGCGAGCAGCTTCTCGCCGCGGTTGCCCGTCACCGTCAGCACGTAGCCCGCCTCCGGACTGCCCGGGTCGGCGGGCCCGAACGTCACGGACAGGTGCCTCGCCGGCGGCGCGGCTGCGGGCTGCATCCGCGGCCACAGCTCGGGCGGGATCAGCCCGCCGCCGTTCTCCCGGGTCGCGCTCGCGAGCAGCGCGAGGGCGGCGGCCGTCACGGCGCCAGCCGCGCCGCCGTCCCCGGCGGCGTCGAGCGCCGCCCGAAGCGCGCGGAGCGTCTCGCCCGGCACCGTGGCGCAGTGCGGCACGGTCGGCGGCGGCATGACTGGCTGGCGCCCGGACCCCAGCACGGCGCCGGCGCCGTTGCAGCGGCCGCACCGCTTCGTGAAGGGCCTCGGGTAAGTGTCCGTCTCCTCGTACGTGAGGCCTTCGCCGCCGCAGTCGGGGCAGCCGTCGGCGAGCCGGACGTTGTGCTCGGGCACGTCGTTGCCTTCGGCGTCGATGAACGATGCGCCGCCGCGGGCGTCCTCGGCGGTCTCGCTCGACTCCCAGAACATCTCGGTCTCGCCGGAGTACTCGAATCTCAGCCGGCCGTCGCCGTCCAGGCAGAACGAGTCGGTGTCGATCTCGGCGCGCCCCGTGATGCTCTCGAGCGTGCCCGTGATCCGGGCGCCGGTCTCCACGTTGATTGCTCGCATCGGTTGCTCCTTTCTTGCGGCCTTCCGTCAGGATCGTGCGGCGGGCCGGGCCGGCCCCAGGCGCGGGCGGTCGATCTCGAACTCGATCCGGGACAGGTCGGCGCCGGCGTCGACCCTGGCCCAGAGGAGCGGCCACCCGGTCAGGTGCCGGGTCTCCGGGCAGTGCTCGTGGAGCATTGCCAGCATGGCGTCGTGCGCCCGCTTCTCGTGCTCTAGCCAGGCGCGGTAGCGTTCCCAGCCGGGCGGCAGGCTGGTGACCCAGGTGGCGTCGGGATAGTCCCTGTAGCGCACCGGGGGCAGGTCGCCGTCGTAGCGGATGACCTCGGAGCCGGCGTCGCCCGGGCAGTCCGCGACCGGAACGCCGATGTCGTAGGCGACGTCCATCGTGCCGGGGTCGGTCGCGGTGGCCATGCGGGTCCTGAAGATCCAGATGCGCACGGTTCCTCCTCCTCTGCGGTTCCGGGAAGGCTCTCCGCGGGCGGCAGGCGTGCGCCGCGTGTCGCGCCCGGAGACCGGGGCCGGGCGGTCGGCGGCCCTCTTCCGGTCCGTCTGGGCCGGCGTAGAATCGGGGCGATGGCTGACCAGCTCGACAACCGCCCGGTGTTCACTGTCGTGATGGGTTGCCGTGGCGCGGGCAAGAGCGCATGGAGGCGCGCCAACCAGGACCGGCTGCCGCAACGCTGCTTCGACAAGGACTCGATGGCCGACGGCATCGGTGGCTGGGACACCGCAGACGCCCGCGAGCGGACCGATGCGTACGTCGATGCGGAGATCGACAAGGCGATGGCCGAACGGCGGGACTTCGGGATTGAGACTACCTACTCCGGGCGGCCGGGACGTGTCCTTGTCGAGCGTGTCCTCGACGCCGGCTACCGTGTCGAGGGCGTCTACATCGGGACTCGGACTCCCGAGATCAACAACGCGCGGATCGCCCGGCGCGTCGAGCATCAGACAGGACACTGGATCGACCCGCGGCGGGTGCCGGAGCGCTGCCGCCACTCGCTCCACAATCTGCGGCAGACGGCACATCGCTTTGATGAGCTCACCCTTGTCGACAACTCGGCGGAGTGCGACCGCGGGATCCCCGAGCCGAAGACCGAGCTCGTGCTCGAGAAGGGCCGGATCGTGCATGAAGCGGAGAACCCGAGCCCTTGGGCGGCCGACTGGAAAGGCCGGTTCGAGCAGGCTCGGGAGAGCCGCGAACGCACGGCGCGGAAGCTGGCCAAGGGTGGCCGGCAGGCGCAACGCGCTCGGCTCGGAACCGAGGCCAGCGAGCCGGCGAAAGCACCGGACCCTGCCTGGCGTGTCAGCGAGGAGCGGGAGCGGGAACGCGGGCCGGGTCGCGGCCCGGAGCGATAGCCCATGTTTAACAACGGTACAGCCAAGGCATTTTAGAATCAGTAGTTTACGC
>CAYGCV010000228.1:0-7559 GCA_964348425.1 uncultured Vicinamibacteraceae bacterium
GCGCGGGGCGAAGGGGCCCCCGCAAGCGGACGCCGGGGGCTCGGGGCGCAGCCCCATCTAATTGACGACGAACGTAACGTCCTCGTGGGCCGTCAGCCCGCCGTCGTGAGCCACGCACCGCAGCACGAACGTCCCCGGCTCGTTGAAGGTCGTGCTCACCACCCACTTGCCGTCGGGCGGCGCCGCGGGCGTCTCCCAGCCGGGGCCCCAGGGTGAATTCGAGTTGGGCCGCGTGTCCTCCCACACCTTGATCTGCGGCGGGTCGAAGGCGACGTTGCCCGGGCCGCGGTACACGAACCAGGAGAGCCGCAGGCCGGTGGCGGTGCTGGGCACGATGCTGCCCGGCCGCGACGCATCGTACGGCCGCATGGGCCGCGCCTTGGGCAGCCCGTCGTCGCTGGCGAACGCCGTCAGCGTCACCGGCTCGCCCACCCGCGCGGCGCGCGCGGCGGCGCTCTCCACGTCGAGCACCGGCGCCTGGTTCGTGGGCAGGTTGTCCGCGGTGGTGAGGCCGTTGTTGCGCTGGACCACGTAGTTGTCGATGAAGTAGTCCGGGTTCAGCGTGCCGTAGGCGCGGTACGTCTTGCCGTTCGGGCTCGTGACCGTCCACACCACCTCGTTGTCGCCGAAATCCGCCGGGACCTGGACCCGGAACAGGAACCGGTTGCGCCGCGGCAGGAAGTACGTCGGCTGCCCCCGGTCCGGTCCTTCCGGCTCGATGTTGTTGTCCGGACCGATCGGGATGTGCAGCTCCTCTTCCCAGTTGCGGTTCATGGTCCCGAATACCAGGCTGAACGACCCGTCGGCGTTCCGCTCCCAGCCTTCGTACGCCGGCACGACCTCCTGCCCGGCGGCGCGGTAGCGCTGGCCGGCGCTCTCCGACGCGAGTGCGCCGACCGCCAGCGCGGCGATGACGATGGCTGCCGGTCTCACTGCTGCTGCCCCGCGGCCGTCTCTGCCAGCCCGGCGACGTTGCCGCACAGGGGACAGCCGATGACGGTCTCGCCCGGCGCCAGGCCCAGCGCGGCGCGCCGCCTGGCCATCTCTTCCTCGAACTGCTCGTCGGTCAGGTAGACGCCCCGCATGAGGTTGATGAACATCTGGTCCACGGAGCGGTTGCCGCCGCCCGACCAGTTGCGGGGATCGGACACGTTCGGGTTCGAGGGCGAGTTGTTGAAGTAGCCGGTGAGGCGCAGGATCGTGCCCTTCGGCAGCAGCGGGGTGGCGTCGTCGGCGTAGTTGTACACGCGCACCCAACTGTGATCGTACCCCGAGCAGTTGAGCGTCTGGACTGTGATGCCGACGATGGCGTCCAGGCACATCCGCACGCCGGGCGCATGCATGTGCGGCTCGAAGATGCTGATCTTCGCGTTCTCCGGCAGTGTGAAGTACGCCTCCATTTGCTGGTCGGGATCCATCGGCTCGATGTCGAGGTCGACGCCGTTGCCGAACGCCATGCTCCGCGTCTCCAACGTGGGCGTGTAGCCCCGCGGGTGGAACTTCAAGCCGATGTCGAGGTGCGCCAGGGTGTGCGCGCCGTTCGAATGCAGGTGCACGTTGTCGAAGGCGATCGTCGAGCCGGCCTTCAGCAACTTGCCGGCCGCGGGGTCGAAGAAGTCCGCGTTCCGGCCGACCTCGTGCGCCGGCCAGCCGCCCGCGCGCGGGCCGTCGCCGACCTCGGCGTCGGGCGCGAGCACGTCCACCACCGCGTGGTGGATGACGAACAGCCCGCCGACGGTGTCGCGGCGCGGGCCCTCGCGCGACTCGGTCACTTCCTTGTACTCGAGCGCCGCGATGTAGCGGTCCTCCGTCAGGCCGGTCGGCACCTGCCCGATGGCACCCCACCAGTCGGGCGCCTCGCCGGGCACTTCCACGGTCGGAGAGGTGAGGATCATGTCGGGTTCGCCGATCTCCCATTCGTTCGCGCCCAGGAATTCGACGGGGGGCGGCAGGTCGGCCGGATCGCCCTCCGGGGCGCCGTTGTCGACCCACTGCGCAATGAGGCGGATCTCCTCGTCCGACAGCGAGGGATCGTCCTTGAAGGCCTGGATGCCGATGTCCTTCTCGATGAACCAGGGCGGCATCACGCCCGGCTGGTCGCGCAGCGCGGTGCGGTTCTTGATGGCCCGGGCCCAGGGGCGCACCTCGTGGTAGTCGATGAGCGACATCGGCGCGATGGCGTCCGGACGGTGGCACTTCTGGCAGCTCCGCTGCAGGATCGGGGCGATGTCCCGACTGAAGGTCACCTCGTCCCCGGCCGCGGTCTGCGCGGCGGCGGACGGCGGGAACGCGACGACAGCCGCAATAGCCACGGTGAGAACCACACATCCCGTCAGCGGCGTCCAGCGCCGGTTCCGCATCATCGTCATCT
This sequence comes from uncultured Vicinamibacteraceae bacterium, assembly GCA_964348425.1. GTDB lineage: Bacteria > Acidobacteriota > Vicinamibacteria > Vicinamibacterales > UBA8438 > JAAXGX01. Next base: position 2,372 of record CAYGCV010000228.1, read on the forward strand.
TGCCTCCTGGAGAACCCGAACCCGCCCAGTGTACCCCGCCGGCACGGGGATTTCCATATCGAAGCGCGTGACGCGGGAGCCGCTGGGCCGCCCGTCGCCGGCCGCATCCGCCGCGCGCAGGGCCGGGTCGTTGTTGCACGGAAGCCTGCCCTGCGCGATCATGGGCGCAGCATGTCCGCCGACGGTACGGCGGAGGAGGTGACAAGTGAAGGGTCGATATCTTGCAGCGTTGTTCGCGGCGGCGGCGGTCGTGTCGCTGGCACCGGTGGAGGCCGTCGCGCAGGGCGGGACGGCGCCGCGGACGCCGTGGGGCGACCCGGACCTGCAGGGCACCTGGACGAACACCACCAGGACGCCCCTGGAACGGCCCGCCCACCTCGGGGCGACGGAGGTCTATACCGAGGAGCAGGTGGCCGATCTCGAGGAGCAGGCCGCCCGCAACGTCGATCGCCCTCCCCCGCCGGGCGAGACCGGCGCCTACAACAGCTTCTGGATGGAGAACGGCCAGCGGTCGCGGCGCACGTCGCTGGTCGTGGATCCGCCGGACGGCCGGGTTCCCTACACGCCGCCGGAGCGGGAGCGGGCGGACGCGTTCGCTGCGGCCATCAACGCCGACGGGGCCGCGGACACCTGGACGGACCGCAACCTGTACGAGCGGTGCATCACGCGCGGCCTGCCCGGGACGATGATGCCGGGCTTCTACAACCACAACTACCACATCCTCCAGGCTCCCGGTTACGTCGTGATCTACGTGGAGATGATCCACGACGCCCGCATCGTGCCCCTGGACGGCCGCGCGCACGTCCCGGCCTCGATCAGGCAGTGGCTGGGCAGCTCGCGGGGGCGCTGGGAGGGTGACACGCTGGTCGTCGAGACCACCAACTTCACCGACGCGGTGCGCGACAGGGGCCTGACGGTCTTCGGCGGCGGCCGGGACGGGCGCCTCGTCGAGCGCTTCACCCGCGTCGACGCCGACACGATCGACTACGAGTTCACGTTCGACGACGCGACGGTGTTCACGCGGCCCTGGACCGCGGCGATTCCGATGACCCGCATGGAGGGGCCGCTGTTCGAGTACGCCTGCCACGAGGGCAACTACGGGCTCGAGAACATCCTGGCCGGCGCGCGCGCCGAGGAGCAGGCTGCCGCGGCGGCCGGCGGGGCGAGGTGAGCCGCGGCGGCCGGGGGACGGGCACGTGACCGCCTGTCCCCCGGCGCGTCACGATCCCGAGGCCACGCCGGGCATCGTCCACCCCTGCTCGGGACCGGCCGGCTCCTGCTGCGTCACGCAGTGCAGCGTGCCGAGGCCCAGGACGAGATCCAGCGCGTGGACGCCGACGACCTCGCGCCCCGGGAACAGGGGCGCCAGACGGTCGAGGGCAATCCGATCGCGCGGGTCGTTGAACGTCGGCACCAGCACCCGCCGGTTGCCGATGTAGAAGTTCGCGTAGCTGGCGGGCAGCCGTTCCCCCCCGAAGCAGACGGGGCTCGGCATCGGAACCTCGACGATGCGCAGCGGGGCGCCGTCGAGGGTCGTCATCCGTTCGAGCCGGGCCAGGTTGTCCGCGAGCCGCCGGTGGTTCTCGTCGGCCGGATCCGGCTCCGTCGCCGCGACGACCACGCCGTCCGCGACGAACCTCGCGACCCCGTCGACGTGCCCGTGCGTGTCGTCCCCGACGATGCCCTGCCCCAGCCACAGCACGCGGCGCACGTTCAGGTAGTCGCACAGCACCTGCTCGACGTCGTCCCGGCCGAGGTGCGGATTGCGCGCCTGCACCGCGCCGAGCAGGCACTCCTCGGTCGTCAGCAGCAACCCGCGCCCGTCGACGTCGATGCTGCCGCCCTCGAGCACCACCGGGCGGGCGGCGGACCCGGCAGCGTGCGTCACGTCGAAGCGCTCCATGTCGATCCGCCGCGCGATCCGCCGGGGCACGAGATTGTCGCGCTGCCAGGCGCGGTAGCGAGCCCACCCGTTGAAGCGCCAGTCGGAGATCGCGACCTGCGTGCGCCGCGCGCGCACCTCCCGCACGAGAAACAGCGGACCGGAGTCGCGAATCCACGAGCGGTTCGTCGCGACCCGGTAGCGTTCGACCCGGTCGGGGTCGACGCCCGCCTGCCGCAGGCGGGAGCAGGCCCGGCGCTCGACGGTGCGATCCTGGAACAGGATCGATACGGCTTCGCCGTCGAGCAGCAGGCGCACGATCTCGACGTAGCACCATTCCGCCGCCGGCATCTTCACGTCCCAGTCTTCCCGGTTGTGGGGCCAGACGAGCCAGGTCGCGCGATGGCGCTCCCATTCCGCGGGCATGCGGAAGCCTGCCGCAGCGGGCGACCCGCGGCTCGGTTGCAGGGCCGGCCGGCCCGCGTCTGAGGTCTTCATCCGTGATCCGGATCCGTACGTCCGGCCGCGGCGTCCAGGAAACGGCGGCCGATGGGCGCATAGGTGTCGATCCGCCGGTCGCGCAGGAACGGCCAGCCGCGCCGCTGATCCTCCAGGACCGTGCGGCTGCATTCGGCCACCAGCACCTCGCTGTCCGAGCCCGCGGCCTCGGCCAGCACCTGGCCGCGGGGATCGCACACGAACGACCGTCCCCAGAAGTCGAGCCCGCCCCGGCCGTCGCCCTCGTGCCCGACCCGGTTGACCGCCGCGACGTAGACGCCGTTGGCGATGGCGTGGCTGCGTTGCACCGTGCGCCAGGCATCGTGCTGCAGCGGTCCCTGGGTGGACCGTTCCCCGGGCAGCCAGCCGATGGCGCTCGGATAGAAGATGATCTCGGCGCCCTGCAGGGCGGTCAGCCGGGCGGCTTCCGGATACCACTGGTCCCAGCAGATCAGCACGCCGATCCGGGCGGCGCGCGTGTCGAACACGCGATAGCCCAGATCGCCGGGGGCGAAGTAGAACTTCTCGAAGTACTGGGGATCGTCGGGGACGTGCAGCTTGCGGTAGAGGCCGAGCAGCTCCCCCGTCGCGTCGATGACCGCCGCCGTGTTGTGGTAGAGCCCGGCTGCCCGCCGTTCGAAGACCGGCACCACGACGGCGACGCCGAGCTCGCGCGCCAGCTCCGCGCAGCGCTCCGTCGACGGGCCGGGAATCCCCTCGGCAAGGTCGAAGCGGCGCGCGTCCTGCGACTGGCAGAAGTAGCGTGACGCGAAGAGCTCCTGCAGGCAGACGACGTCGGCGCCGCGGCCGGCCGCCGCGCGAATGCCGTCGAGAGCCGCGGCGCGATTGCGCTCCGGATCGCGGCCGCAACGCATCTGGACCAGCCCGACCGAGAAGCGTTCCGACGCGGGCCCGGACCGTGCGGAAGACGCCGCCGCGCCCATCGGCACGAGAGCGCTACCCGCCGAGCGCGTCGGCCTTCCGCCGGGCCTCGGACGAGTACACGGAAAACGGAAACTCCTCGACCACCCGCGTGAAGGCGGCCAGCGCATCGGCGTCCTGGCCGGCCAGCTCGTAGGCGCGCCCGAGACGCATCAGCACGGCGTCCACCGGGACGTCGGACTCCGCCGCCTCGGTCTCCTGCCGCAGCAGCTCGACGGCGCCGTCGTAGTCGCCGCGGAGCACGTGCGTCTCGGCCAGCCCCAGGCGGGCCATCGTGCCGTGGAGCTGGCCGGCCCCCGCGGCGATCACCTGCCGGTAGTGCTCCGCGGCCTCTTCCGGCCGCCCCAGTCCGACCAGCGCGACGGCCGCCTCGTAGCGCGCCGTGATGCCCGGGCGCAGGCCCGGATAGGCGTCGGCGACGGCCAGGAGACGCTCGAGCGCCGCCTCCAGCCTCGCCTCCTCGGACTCGCCCTCGCCGCCGGTGTCGCCGGCCGCGGCGTCCGCCGGGCCCGGATCCGGGGCCGCGAAGTCGCCGTCCAGCACGAGCAGGGCCTCGGCCAGTTGCGCCCCGGCCCGATCAACCTGTTGCTGCTGCCACCAGAAGTAGCCGCCCGCGCCCAGCGCGCCGGCCAGCACCAGGACGACCGCCACGGCCAGCGTCCGGCCGTGGCGGTGCAGGAATACCTGGAACTCCGCGAGCCCCGTGGCCAGCGGGTTTTCCTTCAGGTGGTGCCGTTCTTCTCTGCGCACTGCCCGCTACTTCCCCGTCGCCATGGTCCGATCTTCCGCGCGCGCACCCGTCAGGATGTTCCACAGCCCGTAGTTGCCCTCGTGGCACGCGTACTCGTAGAGCGGCAGCTCGCTGCGGTTCATGGGATAGCGCGCCGTGAACGGGCGCGTGAAGATCGTCGGGTTGTCCACGGTGAACTCGTACTGCAGCGTGCCGTCGTCGACGCGCGTGAAACGCTCGGTGAGGTGCAGGTTGCCGCCCGTGCCCCACGAGACGCTGGTCGTGCTGAAGCTCCCGATCTTGTCGGTGAAGTTGGTCGTCTCCACCACCAGGGTGTCGCCGTCCCAGTAGCCACGCGAGTCGCCCAGCCACTGCCGCATGTGCGGCGGCAGGTGCGGCCTCCCGTCGAGCGGCACGACGCGCACGTCGTGGATCATCTCGGCGACGAGCACCACGTAGCCCGGCGCCTGCAGCACCTGCACGTTGTTGTTGTAGCCGGCCGGCAGCAGGGGGGGGCCGGTGCTGAAGCCCACGATGCAGCGCTCGGCGAGCCCGCGGTCCTCCGGGCCGTCGGCGCCGATGCCGCCGGCGCGCGTTCGCACGGGCCGCCCGCCCGCAGCGCTGTGCCGCGCCACCCGGCGCTCCTCGGACGCCGTCAACGCCGGTATCCTGCCGTCCGGCGGATCGACGATCAGCGACGCCTGGGTCAGGGCCGTCGCCCGGGCGCGGTCGGTCCACACCTCCTGGCCGTAGCCCCCGGGGTTGCCGGGCGCCGGGCCGTCGCGATCCCGCGCCAGGGCGGCCTGCCGCCCCTCCTCGCCAACCGCCGCCGCCTCCTCGTCGGTCAGCACGTCCCGGCCCTCCAGATCGGCGGGCCGCTCGAGCGGCGTGAACGTCCAGTAATCCCAGATGCCCTGAAGGTCAGGGTCGCCCCACGGCGTCCGCGGCGTCTCCCGCGGGTCGCCGTCGGCCTGTTGCCCCTGAGCGATTGCGACGGCCGGCAGGCCGGCCGCGGTCGCGACGAGGGCCGCCGTGAGCCACACCAGCGTGCGTGTTCGGATCTGCACGAGCCTCCTCCTGTGGAAAGTCCCCGGAGTCACGCCTATTGTAGCTGGAGGTTGCCGCGGACTGACAGC
>CAYGCV010000229.1:0-7546 GCA_964348425.1 uncultured Vicinamibacteraceae bacterium
CCGTCATCAACAACGGCCCGCGCAAGGGCGGCAGCGCGGAGGGCTTCCAGGTGGTTGGGACGTCGTTGAGGTCGACGCCATCCTGCATCGACTTGAGGCGTACCGCCGGTCGTGACAGCCGCCGGCGCGACCGGGTCGGGAAGATCAGGACGTGATCCCGAACTTCCGCGGGCGTCATGAGAGAATTCGGCGTGAGGCAGCACGATGGCAGACGTGGCAGACCGTAGGTGGAAGTTGCTCCGGGGACCCGAGAGCCTGACGGACGCCGAGATCGACGCGCGCACGCGCGACGACATCGGAGCGGCGCGCACACCGGGGACGAGCGCAACGCTCCGATCACGACTGGCGGCAGCCACTTGTGGATGGAAGACACCCGCGACGGAAGGCGAGTTCTACGAGGCGCTGCGCGCGGGCGAACCAACAAGCCGAGAAAGGAACATCCTCGACGCCTGGGCGACGGAGGCTACCCGCGAAGAGCTGTTCCGGGCTTGGGCCGAAGGCGCGTATACGCCGCGGAGACTGGCCGCCGCACTGCACCGCAGCGGATTGGCAACGTGCAAGGCCGCAGGTTTCCTCAACAACTTCGAGGTGACGGCAAGCCGCGGCGGCAGGCAGTGAACCAGCGCGAGGTGCTCAACCTGCCCGCCCGCGCGACCGCGCTGTGGCGCGAGACGCGCGACGCAGTCCGGGCAGGAGTCGCGGAGCTCACAGGCGAGCCGAAGCAGTACGCGATAGGCGGAGGCAGCATCCTGGCGGCACGCTGGCAACATCGGGCGAGCTACGACATCGACATAATGGTCCCGGCAGACACGAGCCCGGGGGCGGTGCTCGGAAGCGCCAGGAGCGACTTCAGGCAGCGCATCGAACGCCTCGGGGCAACCGTCACCGCGGGCCGACGGGGGCAGCTCGTAACGGCCAGTTGGCCGGGCGTCAAGGTGGAGCTGTGGGGCACCACCCCGATGCCGCGAAGCGGGAGCCGCGAAGCGGTGGTGGAGGGCGACGCGGAGGTGGTCCTGTCGACGACCCAGATCCTGCGCGGCAAGCTCGAGCGCGGCGAGGACTGTCTGGTGCGAGACGTCTACGACGTGCTGCAGGCCGCAAAGCTCGACCGGAAAAGCCTCGTGGGAGCGGTCTCGGCCGCGGGCCGGAACTGGACGATGACCATCGCGGGAATATGGCGGGCTGCGAACTCGACGATCAGCGCCCGAGCGGAAACGCTGAACACGACCGACCCCGTGAGCGATCCGGAAAGGCTGGGATCGGACGCTGGCGACGTCCTGAGGAACGCGCTCTACAAGACGCTGGAGATCGGCGCCGACGAGGACGGAATCGTGATACGGGGAACAACGGGTTTCGGCCCTGAGACGCCGATCAGGATACAGGGAGAGACAGACGCGGCATTCGATGCGCTGGGGCTGAACGACTACCTGAAGGGGCAGCGGCCAGACGCGCGGCTAATCCGGCTGACGGCAGAGCAACGAGCCGCGGACGCGGGCGCCTACACACCGATCTACCGGGAATCGAACGGCGAGACGGTCGACTGGACGCCGCACAGCAAGGAGGCGCCGCCCGTGCGGCCAGCGGCTGCCGGCAAGCCGACACAAGGGCCGCCGGGACCAGCGCGCAACCGGTGAGCAACGAGCGCCAGCTCGACGGCCTGTTGCGCGTCCTCGCAGTTCAGCGTTGTGTCTTCTCCCGGGTCGTAGGTCTCGGCCCGCTTGAGGCGGTCGCCGGCCGATTGGATCCAGTGCCGGACGGTGTTTGCCCGCTCACGGCTTGGCATGGTAGAGCACGCGCCCGTGCATCAGCGCGTCGTGCGTCACGAACAGCGGGTCGTGCTGCGTGCGTTCGACGTCGGCGGCTGTCGCGACGACGATGTCGAGCGGTGGACTCTTGCGCGGTGCGCTGCCGCGCAGTTGTTGCGCGGTCTTCCGTGGCGTGGTTGTCTCCATGACAACCAGCAGATCGAGGTCGCTGTCCTGATCCATCGTGCCATCGGCTGCGGACCCGAACAGCACGATCCGCTCCGGGTTCGCGGTGCGCACGATCGCCGCTACGATCTCTTGCAGCTTCTGTTCGTTCGGCGTTCCATTCTCGTTGATGCCCCACCAGATCGGATGCTCCGGATCGTAGGGCAAGCGGCGTCGCCTCATCGGTGCCTCGTCACGATTCTAGCCCGCCTTGCCGGCGCGGCCGGGCTACACCCCCTTGGCGGGCTCTGGCACTGGATCGTGGCACTCCAGGACGTCCATCATCCTGGGCTCACTTGGACCGCAAGAAGAACGAGATTGGCGAGAGCGACCCAGCACGCCGCCTCACTCGCGACGAATCAATCGTCGGCCGCTGGCTCGCCTGACGGCGGGCCGCTCCGCACGCGGGCGACCGCCTGCTGCCAGCCTGCGTACAAGCGGTCCCGTTCGTCAGCCGGCATGCGCGGCTCGAACAGGCGCTCGCGCCGCCGGAGATGCCGAAGCTGCTCGGGGTCCTTCCAGAAGCCGACGCCGAGGCCGGCGAGGAGTGCCGCGCCCGTGGCGGTGGTCTCCAGGACCGCGGGCCGGTCGACCGGCAGGCCCAGGATGTCGGCCTGAAACTGCATGAGGAACTCGTTGGCTGCCGCGCCTCCGTCCACCCGCAGCTCGGTCGGCTCGACGCCGCTCTCGCGCATCGCGTCGATGACGTCGCGCGTCTGGTAGGCGAGGCTCTCGAGCGTGGCGCGGACGAGGTGCCGGCGATCCGCGCCGCGCGTCAGGCCGACGATGGCGCCGCGGGCGTGCATGTCCCAGTACGGCGCGCCCAGGCCGTTGAAGGCCGGCACGAAGTAGACGCCGCCGGTGTCGGGGACCGCGCCGGCCAGCGCCTCGGTGTCCGCGGCGCGGTCGATGATCCGCAGCTCGTCGCGCAGCCACTGGACGGCGGCCCCCGCGGTGAAGATGGCGCCCTCGACGGCGTAGGCCGGGCCGCCGGCCGCGTCGCAGCAGATGGTGGTCAGCAGGCCGTGGCCCAGGACCGGATGGCGCTGCCCGAGGTTCAAGACGACGAACGCGCCGGTGCCGTACGTGGTCTTGGCGAGCCCCGGCTCCCAGCAGGTCTGGCCGTAGAGCGCGGCCTGCTGGTCGCCGGCCAGGCCCGCGACGGGGATGCCGGCCGCCAGGCCCTCGACGGCCGCCGTCTCGCCCAGCACGCCGCAGCTCGGCCGCACCGCCGGGAGCATGGCCGGCGGGACGCCGAACAGGTCGAGCAGGTCGGGGTCCCAGCGCCGGTCATGGATGTTGTAGAGCAGCGTCCGGCTCGCGTTGGTCGGGTCGGTGGCGTGGACCCGGCCGCTGGTGAGGTGCCAGAGCAGCCAGGTGTCCACCGTGCCGAACAGCAGCTCGCCGGCCTCGGCGCGCCGCCGCGCGTCCGGATGGCGCTCGAACAGCCACGCGATCTTCGACGCCGAGAAGTAGGGGTCGATGACGAGCCCCGTGCGCTCGCGGACGGCCGCCTCGGCGCCGGCCTGCCGGAGGCGCTCGCAGATGGCGGCGGTCTGGCGGCTCTGCCACACGATGGCGGCGTGCAGCGGCTCGCCGCTGCGCCGGTCCCAGAGTATCGTGGTCTCGCGCTGGTTGGTGATGCCGATGGCCCTGACGTCGGCCGGCGCGCAACCCGCAGCCTGCAGCGCCTGCACCATGACGTCGCGGCTGGACGTCCACAGCTCGCCCGGATCCTGCTCCACCCAGCCGGGCTGCGGGTAGCGCTGGCCGATCTCGGCGTAGCCGCGTCCCGCGATGGTCCCGTCGGCGGTGAAGACGAGCGCCGTGCTGCCGGTGGTGCCCTGATCCAGGGCCAGGATGACGCCGTCCACTTATAATGCCGGGGTCATGAGGGAACGGTCGACACACGGCCTCCGACGCCGGCTGCGGGCCTGCGCGGCCGCGGCGGCCCTGGCCGCGTGCGCGTGCTCGGGCGCGGACGAACCGACGGTGGAAGAGGCGCAGGCATTCATCGCGCAGGCCGAGACGCGGTTGCTCGACCTGTGGATCGACGCCGGCCGCGCGGCGTGGGTCCAGAACAACTTTATCACCGACGACACCAACGCCCTCGCGGCGGCCGCCAACACCGCGGTGATGGCGGCGACCACGGAGCTGGCGGCCGCTGCCGCCCGCTTCGACGCCCTGGAGCTGCCGCTCGAGCTCGAGCGCAAGCTGCTCCGCCTGAAGACGTCGCTCGCCGCGGTCGCCCCGTCCGACCCGGCCCTGCAGCGCGAGCTGGCCGGCATCATGACCGAGATGGAGAGCCGTTACGGTCGCGGCGAGTACTGTCCGGCGGACGGCGAGGAGTGCCTGGACCTGCCCACCATGGAGCGCCTGTTCGCCTCCGTGCGGGACACGGACGAGCTGCTCGAGATATGGGCGGGCTGGCGCGAGGTGGCGCCCCCGATGCGCGCGCTCTACGAGCGGTTCGTCGAGCTGTCGAACGCCGGCGCCCGGGAGCTCGGCTTCGCCGACCTGGGCGACATGTGGCGATCGGGTTACGACATGACCCCCGACGACTTCCGGGCCGAGCTCGAGCGGCTGTGGGAGCAGGTGCGGCCGCTCTACGAGGCGCTGCACTGTCACGTGCGGGCCCGCCTGGGGGAGGAGTTCGGCACGGCGGTGGTGCCGCAGGACGCGCCGATCCGGGCGCACCTGCTCGGCAACATGTGGAGCCAGAACTGGCAGAACATCTACGAGAGCGTGGGCCCCGCCCGGTCCGGCCCGGGCTACGACCTGACGCGGCTCCTCGAGCGCGCCCGGGTGGACGAGCGCGAGATGGTGCGCTACGGGGAGCGGTTCTTCAGCTCGCTGGGATTCGAGCCGCTGCCGGCGACGTTCTGGGACCGCTCACTCTTCGTCAAGCCGGCCGACCGCGACGTCGTGTGCCACGCCAGCGCCTGGAACCTGGACTTCGAGTCGGACGTGCGCATCAAGATGTGCATCGGCGTCAACGACGAGGACTTCGTCGTCATCCACCACGAGCTGGGGCACAACTACTACCAGCGCGCGTACCGCGGCCAGGACCCGCTCTTCCGCGACAGCGCGAACGACGGCTTCCACGAGGGGCTGGGCGACACCGTCGCCCTGTCGATCACGCCCGAGTACCTGGTGCGGGTCGGCCTGCTCGACAGCGCCCCCGACGCCGACGCCGACATCGGCCTGCTGCTGCTGCGGGCGCTCGACAAGGTGGCCTTCCTGCCGTTCGGGCTGCTGGTGGACCAGTGGCGCTGGCAGGTGTTCTCGGGGGAGGTCGGGCCGGACGCGTACAACACCGCCTGGTGGGAGCTGCGGGAGCGCTACCAGGGAGTGCGCCCCGCGCTGCCGCGCAGCGAGGACGAGTTCGATCCGGGCGCCAAGTTCCACGTGCCCGCCAACACGCCGTACACGCGCTACTTCCTGGCCCAGATCCTGCAATTCCAGTTCCACCGCGCCCTGTGCGAGGCGGCCGGCGTGGACGGGCCGCTGCACCGCTGCTCGATCTTCGAGAGCGCGGCAGCCGGCCGGCGGCTGCGCGCGATGATGGAGCTGGGCGCCAGCCGGCCCTGGCCCGACGCGCTCGAGGCCCTGGCCGGCACGCGGGAGATGGACGCCAGCGCCATCCTCGACTACTTCGCGCCGCTCGCGGCCTGGCTGGAGGAGCAGAACGCCGGCCGGACCTGCGGCTGGTGAGCCGCCGGCCGGCCCGCGTCAGGTGGCGCCGAGGTAGTCGGCGTCGCTGACCTTCGCCAGCCAGGCGGTGGTCGCGGCGATGTTCAGCGCCACGTGCGTCATCGGCCCGTCCGGCGACGCGCCGTGCCAGTGCTTCTCGCCCGGCCCGATGCAGGCCACGCCCCCGGCGGCCACCTCCTGCACGGGCTCGCCCGCCTTCTGGAGCCGGCAGCGGCCCGCGACGACCAGCAGCAGTTGGGGCCCGCTGTGGACGTGCCAGGCCGTGCGCGCGCCCGGCTGGAACGTGACGCGGTATGCGTTGACGTTGGGCGACTCGCACACCGCGTCCATGCGCGCCATGGTGGCGTCCCCGGTGAAGTTGGCCGGGTCGGCCGGCCGCGCCGGGTGCGCGGCCGGGTGGAACAGCCTCATGGCTGGCCCGCGGGCAGCGGGCGCTCGCCGTAGCGCCCGATGAGCCAGGCGGCCCCGGCGCCGATGGCCACGACCAGCACCGAGCCCGCGTTGATCCAGCCGGTCTGGGAGTACAGGACCAGGAAGTAGCCGACCGAGCCGGGCAGCAGCGCGTAGTAGACGAACGGCAGCACCGTCATGCGGATGACGGCGCCCTCCTTGCCGAGCAGCCCGACCACCGCCGAGGCGGCCACCACGTTGTGCACGCAGATCATGTTGCCGGCGGCCCCGCCGACTGCCTGCAGGGCGACGATCCAGGTCGGATCGACCGCGATGCGCTCGCCCATCTCGAACTGGAACAGCGAGAACATCATGTTGCTGACGGTGTTGCTGCCCGCCACCGCCGCGCCGATGCCGCCGATGAACGGGGCGAAGATGGGCCAGGCGGTGCCCGCCAGCGCCGCCACGCCGTCGGCCAGGGCGATGGGCATGCGCTCGAACCCGGCCGCGCCGCCGCCGCTGTTGATGAACACCTGCACCATCGGCACGGTGAAGAGCAGCGCCACCGAGGCCGCCGCCGTGACGCGCAGCGACGCCGCCCATGAGTGGCGGTACGCGGCGATCGGTATCCGGTGCATGCGCCACGTGGCGAGCGAGGCGACGATGAAGACCGTGCCGGGCAGGAAGAGGGGCTGCACGGCGGCCGAGATGTCGGTACCGAAGATGTTCGGCCAGCTCACGGTCCACGCCTGGAGCCAGCCGCCGAACGGCAGCTCGCGCATGCGGGTGACCAGCAGCAGCGCCGCCACCAGCACGTACGGCGACCAGGCCTTCACCAGGCTCATCGAGCCGCTGTCGTGCGCGACGTCGCGCGGCTGGATGGAGCCGGTCCAGTCGGCTGGCCAGCGCTCGCGGCTCTCGAACTCCCAGCACTCGTCCGGCTTGGGAACCAGGAAACCCTTGCGCGCCGCCGTCACGACGATGGCCAGCCCCACCAGGCTCCCCAGCAGCGCCGGGAACTCCGGGCCGAGCAGGTAGGCCGCCGCCACGTAGGGCAGCGTCATCGCGAGCGCCGCGAAGAGCGCGAACTTCCAGACCTGCAGGCCTTCGGCCAGCGACCGGCTCGCGCCGAAGAAGCGGGTCATGGCCGAGACCAGGATCAGCGGCACCAGCGTGCCGGCCACCGCGTGGAGGATGGCCACGCGCAGGCCGATGAGCGCCAGGAACGAGCTCCAGTCGGCGAAGCCGCGCTGCAGGGCGTACTCGGCGATGGCCGGGTCGGCCGACAGGCCGGTGTTCACGCCCACCAGTATCGGCGTGCCGGCGGCGCCGAAGCTGACCGGCGTGCTCTGGATGATCATGCCGGCCACGACGGCGGCCATGCCGGGAAAGCCGAGTCCGACGAGCAGCGGGACGGCCACCGCGGGGGGGGTGGCGAAGCCGGCCGAGCCCTCGATGAACGATCCGAACAG
>CAYGCV010000230.1:0-7501 GCA_964348425.1 uncultured Vicinamibacteraceae bacterium
GCAGGGCCACCATGAACTGGCCCTTGCCGGTCCAGCCGTCCGTCCAGTCGAAGCTGTCGTCGGCAATCCCGAAGCAGATGACGTGCTTGACCTCCACGGTCCCGCCGAAGAACTCCATGCCGTCGTCCTTGTTGAACGAGACCAAGACGTGGTCCACCTCGGTCCCGCGGCCGACGCCCTGGAAGGCGATGCCGTTCAGCTCGTTGTCCGGGCTGAACTCGGTGCCGGCGAACTCGACGCGCGTGTAGTACAGGTGACCGCTGTCGTCGTCGGGATCGTTGCCGCCGTAGGTACCCGTGTCGCCCTCGCCCACCGAGGTGCCGCCCGGCACGTTGAGCGGCGCGTTGCCGTTGATGATCAGGCCGCCCCAGTCCGCCCGCGCGCGCTCGCCCACCGGCTGATCGCTGCTGAACACGACCGGCGCCGTCGCCGTGCCGTTCGAGTGGATTTGGGCGCCCTTGTCGATGATCAGGCTCCCGTTCGTCGCAAACTCCCCGAACACCTCCGTCCCGGCGTCCAGCGTCAACGTCGCGCCGGACTGCACGAAGACCGCGCCGCGCAGGACCCAGTAGCTGCTCGCGTCGAACGTCGTGTCGCTGTTGATGCGGCCGCTGACCACACACACTGCCTTGCCGATGCCCGCCTTGGTCCGGCAGTTGATCGTGGCCTGCGACGAAACGGGGCCGCCAGCCCACACGACGGCGCCCAGAACGAGCAGGACGGGCGCCGCGGCGCGCCGCCCCAGTCGATATATCGTCGTCTTCCGGTGCATTGCTGACATTCCTCCTCCGCGCGGAGTCTGCACGCTACGGGTGCAGGTCGATGCCGAACGACACGGCGCGCCCGAGCTTGAACAGGCGCTGCTCGCGTCCTGCCTGGGTGAACAGGAACGGATCGTCCAGCAGGTTCTCGAAGGCGACCTTGAGGCCGAACGCGTCCCAGCGCTGCGACAGGACGACGTCCACGGAGCTCCGGCCCTCCTCGATGATGTCGGGCAGCCCGAGCGACCCCACGTCGCTGATCCGGTCTCCGAAGTAGCTCCAGAGCAGCCGGGCCGCGAAGTCCTGCATCCGGAACTCGGCCATGGCGTTGAACAGGTTCTTGGACGTCCCGGCGAGCGGGCGCAGCAGCGAGGTCTGGACCTGGCCGGCCTGCCGGCCGATGGTGACCTCGGAGTCGACGAGGGTGTAGTTCACGCCGACCAGGAAGTACTCGTGCAGCAGCTTCCGGCCTTCGAGCTCGAGGCCGAGGTTGCGCGCGGAATCGGCGTTGGCGAACGACGTCCGCAACTGCGCGGTCGGCTCGACGACGCGCTCGATGGGCGTGTCGAACTGCTTGAAGAAGAAGCTGGCCGAGACGACCTCCTCCGCGCCCGGGAACCACTCCCAGCGGGCGTCGACGTTCTGGATGAGCGACTGGTCGAGGTTGGGATTGCCGACGACGGCCCGGCCGCCGACGACGTCCGTGAACTCGAACGGCGCCACCTCGCGGAACTCCGGACGGTTCACCGTCTGGCTGTAGCTGAGCCGCAGGTTCTGGTCGTAGGCGAGGGCATAGACCAGGTTGGCGGCCGGGAACACGTTCGTGCTGTCGAGCGCGGAGCTGATGATGTCGGTGCTCCCGCCGACGTTGCGGCTGAACGGGTCGAAGGTGTCGACCGTCTGCTTGTACGACTCGACGCGGGCGCCGCCCACGAGGCGCCAGCGGGCCGTCAGCGGCAGGTCGAGCATGCCGTAGAACGACGTGATCTCCTGCGTGCCGTCGTAGGCGTCGGTCGGCCGCGTCTCCTCCTTGAGCTGCCACGCCCGCCCGATGTTGGCCGACGTGAACAGGTCCTCGGCCGGCCGCGACAGGTCGAGGCCGGAGACGTTGCGCGGCGTGAAGCGCAGGCGGCGCGACTCGAACACGCGATCGCGTTCGAGGTAGCCGCCGCCGAACTTGATCTGGGTCCCGAGGCCGCCCCACTGCTCGAACAGCGTGCTCCAGTTCGCCGACACCTCGATGCTGTCGTCGCGCTGGTCGTTGAACTGCCGCAGGCCGCTCTGCGACTCGTCGGCGAGCACGAAGGCCTCGCGCGCCGGGTCGAACTCGTAGAGCGTCTCGCGCAGGTCGGGCTCGGCGCGGTCGGCGAACGAGAAGGCGGCCTTCCACTCGAGCCGGCTGTTCGACGCGCCGGGGAACAGGTGGTCGCCGCCGACGTGGTGGGCGCGAATCTGCTCGTCGATGAAGTAGAGCCGGCGGTTGCGGAGGTCGGTGTCGGCGTCGCTGTTGTAGCCCTCGAACCGGCGCGTCTGGTCCGTGCCGAGATGCGTGTAGAAGTTGTCGAACGAGAGGCGGTGGTTCGGCGTGAACTGATACGCCACGTTGCCCACCGCGCCGAGCGTGCGCTCGTAGGTGGAGATGTCGAAGTCGTACGGGCCGTTGAAAACGTCGATCGCCCCGCCCTCCTCCACGTTGAAGAAGGTCTGCCGCTCGTCGACGAACGACGACGATTGCGCGTGCCGGACCGTCCCGACGACCCCCAGGTTGCCGAATCGGCCGCCGAACAGGCCGGAGTAGCTCTGGTCCAGCGGATGGTCCCGGTCGACCGGATCCCACACGTTGTCGAACGCGCGGCCGAACTGCTCGATCTCGCTCGGCAGGAAGCCGACCTCGTCGTTGGTGAACCGCCCGCCGCGGATGATCTTGCGGTCCGGGATGATGCCCGGCAGCGACCGCGCGCCGTCGTCGAACCCGGTCCATTCGCGCCCGCCGCTCGGGTACGAGAGCCCGCGCGCGCCGGTCGTGACGCTGTTCCAGCCGCCGCCGGCGCCGACCTCCCAGGACGTCTCGACGGGCAGCTTGAGCGGGATGATCTCGACCAAGCCGCCCGCGAACTGCGAGGGCTTGTCCGGCGTGTAGGTCTTGCTCACCTGGACGCTGTCGATCAGGGCGGTCGGAAACAGGTCGAGCGGCACGACGCGCCGGTCGGGCTCGGTCGTCGGCAGCATGGCGCCGTTCAGCGTGGTGTTGCTGTAGCGCTCGCCCAGGCCGCGGACGAAGACCGATCCGCCGCCGACCACCGATACGCCGGTGACGCGCTCCATCGCGTCGGCGGCGTTCGAGTCGTCGTTGGCGCTCATCTCGATGGCGCCGATGTTGTCCTGCACCGCCGGCGCCCGCATCCGCAGCATGAGCTGCGCGGCCGCCGTGGACGATGCCGCCTCGAGGTTGGCCGCCGTCACCGTGACCTGCTCGGCGAAGACGTTCGACGCCAGCGACACCTGCACGCGCGTCAGCCCGCCCGCCGCCACGTCGAGCGTCACCCTCTGCTCGGCGTAGCCGGGAAACGCCACCTTGAGGGCGTACGCACCGGGCGGGACCCGGAAGCGGTAGTTGCCGTCCAGGTCCGTGTACTCGATCCGGTCGACCGGACCGGTCAGCTCGACCGGGATGCCGGGCAGCGTGATCGCGTTCGCCTCGTCCATGACCTGGCCGGCGACGGTGCCCAGCTCCTGACCCCGCGCGGGCGCCGCCACGAGCAGCAGCACCGGCAGGGCCCATCTCCACGTCATCCTCCGCATCTGCGTTCCTTCCCCTCCGGACATCTGGGATAATGCCGCTGTCGGTTTCGGGACACGGCTCGTTGAAGCCGGTTCAACGGTACCCAGAGCGTATGTCCGAGGTATGTCGGAGGTATGAATGGACCGTAAATTCGGCATGAAGGCGCCGCTAAATGGACGTCAGGGACGTTGAGCACACGGTTCGGGGCGCCGCGCGGCCCGCGGAGATGCGGGGCCGCGGCGCGCAGGGCTGCACCCCGCGCGGCGGCAGCAGCGCAATGTCGCCCCTTGTGTGGCTCGGCCTGATCGCGGCGACCGCCCTGGCGGCAGGGTGCGGCGGCGGCCCGGAGCCGCGGGACGGGGAGGAGCAGGCGGCTGGCGACGCCGCACCCGCCGTCGAGCAACCGGCGCCCGAGGCCGGGCTGCCGGTCGACGCCGAGCCGGGGACCGACGCGGAGACGGATGTCGCGGCGGAGCCGGCCGTCGGTCGCGATCAAGCCCTCGGCGTCGCCCGCCGGCAGGTCCTGTTCGAGCCGGAAACCGAGCTGGCAGAGCTGGCGGCTGACGAGGAGCCGCCCGTCTGGCGCGTGACGCTGCGCGGGCGGCGGCCGGGCGGCTCGCTCTTCGCGTTCGAGGAAGCCACCGTCACGGTCGACGCCCGCACGGGCGACGTGCTGGGCGTCGAGGCCCGCTGAGCGCTCAGGCGCGCCCGAGCAGCCGGTCGAGGCTGAGCGGACCGGAGCCGCGCGACGCGAAGTACAGGAACACGAAGCAGTACAGCGCGGCCAGCTCGCCCTGATTGACGATGGGCCAGAAGCCCTGCGGCGCGTGGGCGATGAAATAGGCCGCCGCCATCTCCCCGCTGCAGACGAACGCGGCCAGCGGTGTGTAGAGGCCCACCATGATCAGCGTGCCGCCCACCAGCTCGATCACGCCTGCGATGCCCGGCATGGACAGCGGCGCGACGGCCTGCTCGGCCCCCAGTGCGCCGAACAGCTTCTGCGCGCCGTGCGCCAGAAACAGGAAACCCGCCACGGCGCGCGCGGCGGAGTAGATCAGGTCGGACCTAGAACGGAGAAATTGCATCGGCACCTCCCGCCGCCATCCATCATAAGCCGGGGAACGACCGCTGCCGTCCACCGCGCCGCCCGCCTCGACAACTCTACGGACCCAGGGGCCGGAAGTAGTCGGGCAGGTCGGGCTTCGTGTCGATGAGGATCTCGACGATCGCCGCGCGGTCGGCGGGCGACAGGCGGTCGTAGACGGCGTCCGTCACGCGGCCCGAGAGAATGTCCCACAGGCGCTGGTAGATCCCCGCCTTCGCCGGCGGCGGCAGCGCGTCGAACGCCCGCGTGTAGATCATGTAGCTGCACGGGTAGCGCATCAGGCGCCGGTCGAGGTCGAGCTCCCGCAGCGACCGCCCCCGGCTGTCGTGCGGACCCCGCGCCGCGAACGCCGCGGCGAAGCCCGCCGACCCCTCGACGGGACGGGCCAGGGGCGCCTCGTCCACGAAGAGCAGGTAGTCGACCAGGTAGATGATCGATTCGCGCAGCAGCGCCGCGGCGCCGTCGCCGGCGGGCGCCCCGCCGGCCGCCTCGCGGTACAGGATGCGCCGGGCCTCCCAGCCCACCTGCGTGATCAGGTTCGTCATGTGCGCCTGGTGCTCGAGGACCAGCAACGCCGCCATGTCGCTGTGCGGCGTCAGATAGCCGGTCGCATCGAAGAGGCCCGCAAGCGATGGGAGCTCCGGACGGGGGACGCCGATCGTGGCCTGCGGATCGTCGACGTCGGTGACCTCGACGTTGCCCATGTGGGCGAACGGCTCGTGCCGTCCGGTCACGTACCAGCCGCCCCAGCGGTCCTCGATGCGAGCCCGGTGATCGGACGTGAAGCCCGTGGCGTACGCGTTCGGGTCGGACGTGAGCGGAAACGTGCTCAGCACCTGCAGCCCCGGCACGCCGAGCGAGTCCCAGGTCAGGTGGCAGGCCAGGCACTGGTCGTTGCGCTCGAACTGCGGCGCCGCGGCGGGCGTCTGGGCCAGCGTGTAGAAGACGCTGCCCTGGCGCCGATCCTGAACCGCCAGCTCCAGCTCGTCCGAGCCGCGCACCCAGGCGACGGCCACGTCGTCCCGGAAGAAGATGGCGCGCGGGTTGCTCGAGGTGATCAGCGGCGCACGGTTACTGGTCGGCGAGAACACGGTGACCTGCGACTCGACGGGTATGTCGAGCGCCTCGAGCACCGCGCGCAGGTAGCCGGACTCGCCGTCGAACGCCAGCTCGACCGCGCCCTCCCGGACCTGCCGGTTCAGATCGACGACGGCGTTGTCCACCGGGCCGGTCGAATACGCGATGGCCGGGTGGTCGCGCGACGCGCGGAACGCGTTGGACGGCTGACCGTGGACCGTGGCGACGGCAGCCGCCGCCAGCGCCGCGGCGCCCAGCGCGATGCCGCCGCGCCAGACCCGCGCCGTGTCGACCGCCGCAGTCGGACTCCCTCCTCGCATGGCAACCTCCGGTCAATCGACGGCGGCCCGCCGCACCGTGTGCGCCGGTTCGCGGCAGCGGCCGTCGCTGCTATCCTACCCGACAGCCCGGCGCGACGGACGCTGCACGCGCCACGCTGCGCGCCTGGCGGGAGGAAGACCCATGCCGCGAACATCAACGTCAAGAAGGACGGCAGTCGATCACGCGGCCGTCCCAGCCGCGCACGGCGCGGCCCGGCAGGCGCGGCGCGGGGCGAAGGGGTCCGCGCAAGGGCCTGCCGGGGGCCTGGGGCGCAGCCCCATCGGAAGAAGCTGGCTCGCGCTGAGCCTGGCGGGCGCCCTGGCGGCGGCCGCGCCGGCGGCGGCGCAGTACGGCGCGCCCGCGAACGGCGAGTGGCCGACCTACGGCGGCGACCTCGGCAGCACCAAGTACTCGCCCCTCGCTCAGATCGATCGGGAGAACTTCGCCGACCTGGAGATTGCCTGGCGCTGGCGCTCCGCCGACGCCGTGCTGAGCGTGACGCTGCCCGGCGGCTCCGAGCTGCACACCGCCTCGGCGCAGGTCTTCGACGAGCTGAACCGCCGCGACCCGGACCGCTGGCGTGACGCCCAGCCGCCGACCATCACGAACTTCAAGGCCACGCCGCTGATGGTCGGCGACCGCATCTTCATCAACATGCCCACGTCCGCGGCGGCCGCCGTCGACGCCCGCACGGGCGAGACGCTGTGGGTGTTCAACCCGAAGAGCTACGAGGAGGGCACGACCACCATGACGGCGCGCTGGAACCAGCGCGGCGTGGCGTACTGGTCGAACGGCCCGGAGCGGACCGACGAGCGGATCTTCTTCGGGACCGGCAACGGCTATCTCGTCTGCGTGGACGCGAAGACGGGGCGGCCGTGCGCCGACTTCGCCGACGGCGGCCGGCTGGACCTGATGGAGGACATCCCGCGCGCCACGCGCGGCGAGCGCGACTGGCTGAACGCGCTGCTCTACTCGGTGCAGTCCCCGCCGATCGTGTTCGGGGACACCGTCGTCACGCCGATGTCGATCTCCAGCTACAACAACCGCCGGGAGATGCCGCCCGGCTGGATGCGCGGGTTCGATGCGCGCAGCGAGCGCACGCGCTGGACGTTCCACACCATCCCCCAGGGCGACGAGTTCGGCAACGAGACGTGGGGCGGCGATTCGTGGCGCGAGACCGGCAAGGTGGGCGTCTGGACGATGATGAGCATCGACCCCGAGCTGGGCTACATCTACCTGCCGCTCAACACCGCGGCGCCCGACTACTACGGCGACCGACACGAAAAACAAATAACTCGCTTAAAAACAATAGTTTATGGACTTTTTCGCACACGTATTTCCCTTGCTGTACCCCCCAACACAAACCGGACTCGGTAGCACAGCAGGGACCGTCTGTGGACCGTAACCGTTCGGCCACGCCGGTATTTTGTACTGGTAACGCGGGTCGATATTCGC
>CAYGCV010000231.1:0-7411 GCA_964348425.1 uncultured Vicinamibacteraceae bacterium
TCCGGCTACGTAGCCGACTCGTCGCGCCCCGTCTATGCCATCCGCGCCGGCGCGACGGGCGACATCACGCTGGGCGCGGGGAGCACCAGCAACGACTACGTCGTCTGGTCGCACCCGCAGCTCGGCTCCTACAACCCGTCTTCGCTCGTCTACGGCGACTACCACTACACGTTGCTCGACCGCGGCATCCTGCTCTGCTACGACGCCCGGACGGGCCGCGAGGTCTACCCGCGTGCGCGCATCACCGCCGGCACCCTCTTCACGGCCTCGCCCTGGGCCTACAACGGCAAAGTCTTCGCCTTGAGCGAGGACGGCGACACGTTCGTCATCCAGGCCGGGCCGGAGTTTGCGGTGCTGGGGCGCAACTCGCTGAACGAGATGTCGATGGCCACCCCCGCCATCGCGGACGGCAGCCTGATCCTGCGGACCGCGTCGAAGCTCTACCGCATCGGAACGGTGGACGGGGATTGACGGTTGTCTTCACGAGGATGACCGGCGGCGCTGTCATGCGATAGATTGAAGATCCTGGCGATGATAACGAGCGGCGCATTGGTTGCTGGTTCGGATCTGCTGTCCCGGTTTGCCAAAGCCGAGGATACGGCGTCCCGGCGCGCAGCCCTCATCGAACTCGTCAAGACCAGGCAACTCCGCAGGGTTGCGACCACCACGTTGTTCCGGCACGGCCTCGATCAGCTAGCCCGCTCCGCGGGGAGTGACGTTGCCGATCCGGAGCGTCTGCTTGCCGTGGCGACGCTGCAACGTGCCGCCGCTTCGGCGCGGCCGATCAGGAAACCCATCGGGTCGCTGATGAGACAGGCGGTCGAGAAACCGCTGCCGCACCTGCACGGGCTCACTGACATCGACGACCGCTTGTATGCGGCAAAATCGTGGCGCGTCGTGCCCTCTGCCTGGCCTCTCGATGTGCTCGCTGCGGCGGCCGCCCGCGAGAAGTCGGGCGAAGCCGTTCGCAGGGAGTGCGTCGCGGGGTTGGTTGCGCTTGCGGATGACGTCTCGGGCGCCATCTCGGCTCTTCGGAAGGCGCTTCTGGCCGTCAGGTTCGAAACGAAGAAGCCCGGGGACAGCCTCGGGCGTCGGTTGAGCCGTGTGCTCGCTGCGTTGACTTCCGCACTCTCGGAGGCCGACAAGCCGGTGGGCGAGAATGCCGGACGGGAACTGAGCGCATTGCTGGATCGAGGCTTCCGCGCCGCTGGGCGGCCCGAGTCACCGGCGGTGCGTGCCGGTGTTGTAGAGCAGGTCGCGCTGTGGACGCATGCGATCGTCCGGATGGCTTCCTCGCACGGCGGCAGGCACAAGACGTACGAGGCGCTGTCCGTGGTGAGCGAATGGTTCGCCCCGCATGAGTGGCACGAGATGTGCCTCTCGTCGAAGGCTGTCGCTCGCGTGAGACAGGACGTTCAGGAGTCGCTCCGCAATCTGGCGCGCGAGGGTACAGCCGATGACGGCCTCCGGCGCGCGTTGGTGACCGTGTCGGGGTCGTCGCAAGACGCGGACGCCCTCTGTCGCGCGATGGCGAAGGAGAACCCCGGGATCCCGGATGACGTCCGGGATTGGCTGGCCGGCGTGTCGAAGCGAACGTCGATCGCCAGCGCGGTCGATAGCCAGGAGCGCTCCATCGACGAAGTGCTAGCCGAACTGCACATCGCGATGACGCGGCTCACCCGGGCTGCGGCTCGGGTAAGGTCGGACGTATTGCCCGAGGTCTCCATCGTGTTGCCGCAACAGGAGCCAGCGCTGTCTCGGGTGACTGGGCTCGTGGAGGCCATGGCCAACAAGCTGAGTCTGGCGGTCGAATGGCGGTCCCTGCGTCTGCACGGCTCGGTGGGCGATGAGGTCGACTACTCGCCGGTCGAGCATCAGCTCGATAACGGCGGAGTGCGCAGTCGCCGCGTGCGCCTGCTGAGTCCGGTCGTGGTGCGCATCAGCGAAGATCGTGTGCCGCGGGTCGTCCTGAAGGCTCTGGTCGAGCCAGTCGTGGATCGGTCGGAGCAGAAGGTCGGAACACCTGCCTGACGACCGCGGTTCCTATGGAGATCGTGCGGCGAGGTGTGGATGCCTGGGAAGCGCTCCATTCTTGACGAACTCACGATCGACGAGCTGCGCGCCAGTTTCGACCGATACGAGCTCGAAGTCGACGATCGCCGAGTGCGGGCGCAGCTCGTCGATGCACTGGCGCGGTCGCGCCGGGCCCGCATCGCCGACATCCTCTACGAGTTGTCTCGCGATCGCCTCAAGCAGCTCTGCCGGGCATTCGACCTGGATGACACGGGACGTGCGAAGGCGGAACTCATCGAACGCCTGACGGGAAGCGCCGGCACTCTCCCAGGACAGCCTCCCCCGGTGACGACGCAGCCGCCTGACAGTCCGAGTCTCGAAGCGATCTTGTTGCTCGAGAACCTGCTCGCCCGGCTGCAGGCCGACGCCGAGGCTGACCGCCCGCAGTTCCGTGGCATCGTGTCTGATGCCGAGCGCGAAGCGTTGCGCGTCGTGCTCGGCGCTGTCGGGGCCCCTTCGCGGGGCCGGCCGGCTCCGCCGGTTGACACGGTGGTGGAGCGGCCGGAGCCGGTTGAGTTGCCCGTAGAGGCCGAACCGCCGGAAGAGGAGGCTGCGGAAACCCCGTCACCCGCCGTCGGGTTGAACCTCGACGCCTTGCATCCAGACATTTTGCCGCCACAGGAGTGGGTACTCTGTCTCGACTTCGGCACCGCCAAGTCGAAAGCGTTCGCTGCCACCGACGACGAAGAGGATCCAGAGCTCGAACCGTTGCCGCTAGGCGACGACGACGAGGATGTCGACGGATCCAAGTACGAGGTCAGTTCGTGCGTCTGGATCGACGATGAGGGCCGGCTGTTCGTCGGGTCAGAAGCGGTCAAGCGGGGAAGGAACTACGGCGGTGAACCGGCGACCCGGGGGTCACTCAATTCGCTCAAACAGGCGATCAGCCAGGTGGATCCGGAGGGTGGTGCAGCGGAACTCGCCGGGAAACTCCCGCGGGAGATGGATCCAACCTCGACGCTGACCTACGCTGATGCGATCACGATCTACCTGGCGTATCTCACGGACCTGGCGACGACGGCGATCGCACGCCGTTTGGGGACGCGGTACGTCCGCCGCCGTTTCACCGTGCCGTGCTGGCAATCGGAGCAGCGCCGCTGGGCCGCTGAACTGCTGGGCAAGAGCCTGCTGCGCGCGCAGGTGCTGGCGGATACCTTCCGCGGCCGTTGGCGGGAGGGGATTCCCGTCGAACGGGTCGCGTCCGCGGTGCGAGCCGCGGCCGCGTACGACGGCGAGCTGACACGGCTCGCGGCGACCGAGTCTAACGACGTGATCGACGACTGGACCCTTGGGACCTTCGAACCCCTGGCGGCGGCTTCCGCGTGTATCTGGAGAGAACGCTTCGCGCGAGACCTCATGCTCGTGGTGGACGTTGGCGCCGGGACGACCGACTTGTCGCTGTTCTGGGTCGTGCAGGATGGAGAGCACCACCGCGCTTTTCCGATAGTGGACGGGAACTCGGGAGTCCGGCAGGCGGGCGACACGCTCGACCGACTGCTGGTAGAAGCGCTGCTGCGGAAGGCGGGTCTCGGCGTCGACGAGACCGGGGACCGCGCGCGCCGCGGCCTGCGTCGCAAGGGCGTACGCCAGATGAAGGAAAGGCTGTTTCAGGTGGGCAGTCTCACGGAGACCCTGGTGAACGACGAGGAAGTGACACTAGGCCGGGAGGAATTCATCGAGTCTGACGGGGTCAGGAAGTTTGCGGGTCGCATTGCAGACACGATCCAGCGTCTTCTGGAGGGTGTGCACGAGAGCTGGGCCAGGGCGGCCGCTGAGAAGGGCGTTACGCTGGTCCTGACCGGAGGGGGCTGCGATCTTCCGATGATCACGGCCCTCACAAACCGACAATGGCGGTTGGGTGGGCGCACGGTTGCCTTTCAAGTGGCGCGGCGGGTGCCAAGGAGCGTGGAGGACCGATTCGACGCGGCATTCATCCAGGTGTATCCGAGACTGGCGGTAGCGATGGGCGGCGCCCTGAGCACGCGGCTCGACGAGAAGAGCGCGTTGCGGGAATGGATGGGCGGGGCGCCGGCCGCGGGTTCGCTGGAGAACTCTCCGACGAGGGGCGTCTGACCCGCTGCCACCGTCCTGCTCTGTGGGCGGCGAGGCACCCGCAACACCGCCCCCGCGGTGCGCCTTGCCAGCATGCACCCTGCGGCCCTGAGCCCGGCCCTCGCCGGCGGAGTACGATCGGGACGTGTCCGAAGTCGGGCTGCTCGGCGAGCTGCTGCTGCTCGTGGGGCTCTCCATTCCGATCGTCGCGCTCGCGCACCGCGTCGGCGCGCCGCCGCTCATCGGGCTGATCGCGGCCGGTCTCATCGTCGGCCCGCACGGCCTCGGGCTGATCGACGGTGCGGACGAGGTTGAGGCGCTGTCGGAGCTGGGCGTCGCGCTGCTGCTGTTCGCCATCGGCCTGGAGCTGTCGCTGTCGCACGTCCGGAGCTGGGCGCGGGCGGTCTTTCTCGGGGGCGGCCTGCAGGTCGGCGCCACGCTGGGCGTGGTGGCCGCCGTGGCGCTCGCGCTGGGCCTGCCGTTCGGCCAGGCGGTCTTCTACGGGGCGCTCGTCGCCATGTCGTCGACCGCCATCGTCACCCGGGCGTACGCCGACCGCGGCGACCTCGACACGCGCCACGGACGCTCCGTCATCTCGATCCTGCTGTTCCAGGACCTCTGCATCCTGCCGCTGATGCTGCTGCTGCCCCTGCTGGCCCGCATCGACGGGCCGCAGGTCGCCGCCGCGGCCGGCGAGCTCGCGCGCGGCCTCGCCATCATGGTCGCGCTGGTGGCGGGCGGGCAGTTCGTCGTGCGCTGGACGCTCGACCGCGTCGTGCTGTTCCGCGACCGCGATCTGTTCACGCTGTGCGTCGGCTTCTTCGGCCTCGCCGCGGCGCTGATCACGTCGGCCGCCGGCTTTTCCATCGCGATCGGCGCCTTCATCGCCGGGCTGATCATCTCCGAGTCGGAATACGGGCTGCAGGCGCTGTCGGACGTGCTGCCGTTCCGCGCGCTCTTCAGCGGCATCTTCTTCATGTCGGTCGGCATGCTCCTCGACATCCCGGCGGTGCTCGCGCAGCTCGGGCCGCTGCTCGTGCTGACCGCGGGGCTCATGCTCCTCAAGGCGCTGCTCGTGCTGGGCACCGTGCTGGCGCTGGGGGGCCTGTGGACGACGGCCGTGGTCAGCGGGCTCAGCCTCGCGCAGGTCGGCGAGTTCTCGTTCCTGCTCGCGGCGGCGGGGCTGCCGCTCGGCCTGTTCCGGACGGGCGACTATCAGTTCTTCCTGAGCGCGGCCGTGCTCTCCATGGTGGCCACGCCGGCAATGATCCAGCTCGCGCGCCCGATCGCCCAGCGCGTCGCCGCGCGGCCCGGACTGGCCCGGCGGCGGGCCGGGGGGGCGCCGGAGGCGGGCAGACTCGTCGAGCGCGCCGGGCACACCATCGTGGTGGGCTACGGCCTGGCGGGCCGCTACCTCGCGCGGGTGCTCCAGGCCGCCGGCATCGCCTGCGTCGTCGTCGAGCAGAACCCCGAGCTGGTGGCCCGGGCGCGCGAGGACGGCATCGCCGTCGTGTTCGGCGACGGCACGCAGCACGCGGTGCTCGAGCACGTCCGGCTGCGGAAGGCGCGGGTCATCGTCTTCGCCATCTCCTCCGCCACGGACGAGCGGCGCGGCGTCGCGCTGGCGCGGGAGATCAACCCCGCCGTCCGCATCGTGGTGCGCACCCGCTACATCCTGGCCATCGACGAGCTTCGCAAACTGGGGGCGAACGACGTCGTGGTGGAGGAGTTCGAGGCCTCGCTGGAGCTGTTCGCGCTGGCGCTGGGCAGCTACGAGATTCCGATCAACCGCATCTGGCGCGAGGTCGAGGCGGTGCGCACCGAGCACTACGCGCTACTGCGCGGCAAGGCGGGGCCGGATCTGCGGCTCGACACGCTGCAGCACCTCGGCATCCACGACGCGCTGGAGCTGGTCGAGGTGGAGGACGGGGCGCCGGCCGTCGGCGGCAGCGCCACGACGCTGGAGCTGCGGCGCCGCACGGGCGCGGTGCAGGTGGCGGTGGTGCGCGACGGCCAGCCGATCTATCGCCGCGAGCCGGACTTCCGCTACCGGACGGGTGACACCGTCGTGCTGGTCGGCGATCCGGACTGCCTGAGCCGCGCGCTGGCGCTCTTCCGCGCCGGCGGCGGGGCGCCCGCGAGCCGCGGCGATCCGATCTCCTCCTCGACTGGCGCCTGAAGGGATGGCAAGATCAAGGGCCCGGCGGCGCAGCGAGCGGCCGCCGCATGTAGAAAGAGAGGCGACGGTGACTAGACATTCCTGTTGCGTGGCTGTCGGCGTGGCGTTGCTGGTCGGCCTGGCCGTTCCGTTCCCGGTCGCCGCGCAGTCCGAGAGCGGCGCCGAGGCGTTCGTGCGCGTGGCCACCGGCTACCGTCTGATCCCGAACATCACCTACCACCGCGCCGGCGGGCAGGACCTGAGGCTGGACGTCTATCAGTCGCGGGCGGCCGAGGGCCCGAACGCCACGCTCGTCTACATCCACGGCGGCGGCTGGACCAACGGCAGCAAGGAGAGCTCCGCGCTGACGGTCCTGCCCTATCTGGAGATGGGCTGGAACGTGGTGAACGTCGCGTACCGCCTGGCCGACGCGGCGCACGCGCCGGCGGCCGTCGAGGACTGCCGCTGCGCGCTGCGGTGGGTCTACCGCAACGCCGAGCAGTACAACTTCGACCTCGACCGCATCGTGGTGACCGGCAACTCGGCCGGCGGGCACCTGTCGCTCACCACCGGCATGCTGCCGGCCTCGGCGGGCCTCGACCGCCAGTGCCCGGGCGACCGGCGGCGGATGTGGACCACGGGCTCGACGTCGACGGCGGAGATGAAGGTCGCGGCCATCATCAACTGGTACGGCATCACCGACGTCTTCGATCTGGCCCACCGGCCGCCCGGCACTTCCGGTGCATTCACCGAGGCGTGGCTCGGCAGCCGCAACGACCGCGACGACGTCGCCAAGCGCGTGTCGCCGATGACCTACGTGCGCGGCGACCTGCCGCCCATCCTCACGATCCACGGCGACGCCGACGCGATCGTGCCCTACGACCACGGGACGCGCCTGCACGAGGCGCTCGACGAAGCCGGCGTGCCCAACGAGCTGGTGACCATCGAGGGCGGCGGCCACGGCGGGTTCTCGGCGGAGGAGAACCAGCGCATCTACGCCGCCATTCGGGCGTTCCTCGGCAAGCACGGCCTGCCGACCACGCCGTCCGACTGAGCCGAAACAGACGCGGAACATGGGACGCTTCGACGACAAGGCGGCGCTCGTCACGGGCGGCGGCACCGGCATCG
>CAYGCV010000232.1:0-7397 GCA_964348425.1 uncultured Vicinamibacteraceae bacterium
GCAGCGTGACCCGCTCGCCCCCCTTGTCCTCGAACGCGTACATCTCCTTCTGGACGATGTCGGTGGTCTCGCCCGTGCCCTTGGCGAAGAGCTCCTCGCGCTCGATGACCGGCGTGCGGATCTCGCGATAGCCGTAGCGGGCGCAGACCTCGTGGATCACCTGCTCGGCCCGCTGCCAGCGCTCGCTCTCGCCCGGCAGGATGTCACGGGTTCCTCGAATGGCCGGGATCATGGAATGGCCAGAATCATGAAAACTTGTCGGATGAGACGCACGCGCGGCGGTCGCGAGGGGCGTCGGCTGCCTGAGATTATAGCGGCCGGGGCCGGGGCCTGCCGCCGCCCCCCCCGGTGCGGCGCACCGCGCGGGTACATCGCGCACGGTGCATAATGGAGCAGGATGGCGGTTCTCGACACGCTCGGGCGGCGGCTGCGCAGCCTGCGGATCTCGGTGACCGACCGCTGCAACCTGCGCTGCCAGTACTGCATGCCGGAGGCGGAGTACGTCTGGCTGCCCAGGAAGGACATCCTGACGTTCGAGGAGATCGGCTTCCTGGTCGACGTCTTCGCGAGCGCCGGCGTCGACCGGGTGCGCATCACCGGCGGCGAGCCGCTGCTGCGCACCGACCTCGCCGACCTCGTGCGGCTGCTCGCCGCCAAGTCGCCCATCCGGGATCTCGCGCTCACGACCAACGGCGTGCTGCTGCCCGAGCGGGCCGCGGCGCTGCGCGCGGCCGGCCTGCACCGCATCACGGTCAGCCTGGACACGCTGCGGCCCGACCGCTTCCGGGAGCTGACGCGGTTCGACGCACTGGATGCCGTGCGGGCCGGTCTGACCGAGGCGGCGGCGCACTTCGACGTCGTCAAGATCGACACCGTCGTCATCCGCGGCGTCAACGACGACGAGCTGGTCGACATCCTCGAGTACGGGCGGGAGCTGGGCGCCGAGGTGCGCTTCATCGAGTACATGGACGTGGGCGGGGCGACGCAGTGGTCCGCCGCCGACGTGTTCTCGCGGGCCGCCATCCTGGAGGCGCTTGCGCGGCGCTACGGCCCGATCGCGCCGGTCGACGAGGTGACGTCTGCCCCGGCCGACCGCTTCCGCCTCGACGATGGCACGACGTTCGGCATCATCTCGTCGACGACGGAGCCCTTCTGCCGCGCATGCGACCGGAGCCGCCTGACGGCCGACGGGCTCTGGTACCTCTGCCTCTACGCGCTGCGGGGCACGGACCTGCGCGGGCCGCTGCGGGCCGGGGCGGCCGCCGGGGAGCTGCGCCGCCTGATCGAATCGGTGTGGACGCGGCGCGACGACCGCGGCGCCGAGCTCCGCCTGGCCGCCGGTGACCGCCAGCCGCTCATCCCCATCGAGAAGCTGCAGCGAGAGCCCCACCTCGAGATGCACACCCGCGGCGGATAGGAGTGGGCACCGCGGACCGGCGCGCGCCAGGAGTCTGCGCCGTACAACGGTGCAGACGCCGCAAGGCGTGCACAGCGCGCCTCGGCGGGAGCGGCGCGGGGCGCAGGGGTCCCCGCAAGCGGACGCCGGGGGCTTGGGGCGCAGCCCCATCTCGAGGAGGCCGCGCAGCCCCATCTGATTGAGGCTTTCAGAAGGTGATGCCGGCGCCCGCGCTGAAGCTGTAGCGCGCGCCGTGCCGCTCGGTGAAGTAGCCGGTGTAGGCAACGCCCACGTTGACGCGGTCGTCCATGGCCACGTTCACCCCGACGTCCGCGCTCCAGTACTCGCCCGGCGGGACGAAGCCCTGCATCGTGAAGCGGCCCGGCAGGCGGTTGGACCCGGCGGTGACGAAGATGCCGTCATCCTCGGCCTCCGCGTTGTAAGCGACCCGGCCGAACGGACGGATCTCGCCCCCGTAGGCGTCCGGCGCGGCCATGATCTGGTACCCCGCGCGGCCGACCAGCGACCCGCGCTTGAAGCCCGAGAAGTGCATGGAGGTCGACGTGCCGGGCGCCTCCTCGTAGCCCGGGATGTCCTGCTGCAGCCACGACACGCCCGCGAAGGGGCCGTGGCGCAGCCCGCCCGGCGCACCGAACATCCAGCCGGCGCCGGCCTCGGTGCCCAGTTGGCGAACGTTGACCGAGCCGGTCTCGGTGCGGACCGCCCGGCCGAGCGTGACGCCCCCGGCCGACGCGTCGTCCGCGCCGCCGGCGAAGGCAGCGAAGAAACCCACGGCGGCCGGCTGGCCGAGCGTGATGTCGCGGCCGACCGCCACGTCGGTCACGCCGCCGCTGACGGCGCCGTGCACGTAGCCGCCGCCGAAGTCCAACGCGGCGTGCGCGGACCCGATTACCCCGCGCGAGTCGAGCCGCACGGCCGCGGCCTGGTTGCCATGCGTGCCGAAGGTCAGCGCCCCACCCCACAGCAGGCGCTCGCCGGCGCGGTGGTTGGCGCCCACGGTCACCGTCACCACTCGCGCGCGCGCGGCGTCGATGACCGAGTCGAGAGCGAAGTCCTGCTCCCCGTACTGTACCGTGGCGTACGCCCGCAGGTCGCGCTCGCCGGAACCGAAATGCAGATCCGACATCAGCTCGCGGTACACGGCCGTGCCGTGATTGTCCGCCAGCCGGACGCCCGCCTCACCCGCCAGCGAGACGGCGACCGGCGCGGCCAGCGTCGACAGCACGACCTCGGCGAGAATCGCATGGCCGACGCCGGTCGGATGCAGGCCGTCGGCGAAGAGCCAGCCCGCGTTGGTGCCCGGCGCGTAGGCGCCCGGCAGGCCGGCGCCGGCGGGCCCGCAGGGCAGGGCGGCAGGCGGCGCGCAGGCGGCGCCCGTGACGTTGGTCAGGTCGTAGCGGCCCGGCTCGGCCCGCAGCTCGTTGAACAGGCCGAAGACGTCGATCGGAATGACGCCGCCGC
This sequence comes from uncultured Vicinamibacteraceae bacterium, assembly GCA_964348425.1. Lineage (GTDB taxonomy): Bacteria > Acidobacteriota > Vicinamibacteria > Vicinamibacterales > UBA8438 > JAAXGX01. The sequence goes on from CAYGCV010000232.1 coordinate 2,879, forward strand.
CCAGCGTGCCGAGACCCGCGGCCAGCGCGTCGTTGAACAGGCCGGTGGCCGCCGACAGCGCGGGGGCGGCGGGCAGCGCGGCGAACGCCGGCACGGCGCCCAGATCGGGCAGGTTGTAGACGACCACGTACCCGGCGCCCGCGTCCTGCAGGCGGCCGATCTGCCCCACGTACGCGGCCCCGGCGGCCGCCGCGTCCGCCGCCGCGCCGACCGGCCCCCGCGCCACGGCGGCGATGACGTCGTTGGCGCCGCCCGAGACGCTGTACAGCGCGTCCGGCGCGGCCTGCCCGCCGGTCGCCGACAGGTGCTGCGCAATCTGCGCCGCGGTGCTCGGCGTCGACGCCAGGCAGGGACCGGCCGGGTTCACGCACGCGCCTATCCAGGCGAAGTTCGTGCCGCCAGCCAGCGACGGCAGCACCGGCCGGCCGAGGGCGTCCGCGACGATCTCCGCCGCGACCGGGTCCGGGTTCGTGGTCAGGCTGAGACCAGCCGGCAGGTCCAGCGCCAGGGCGAGATTGCCGGAGTCACCGAGGCTGTCGCCGAAGACGACGACGCCGCTGAAGGGCTGCGCACCGGCGGCGCCCGCGCACCCGAGCGCGAGAACCACGACGCACGCCGACGGACGCAAGCAGAAGGACATGATGTTTGCGGGCCTCACCCGCCCCAGCCGTAGCCGAGCCGCACGTAGTAGTACGCCCCGCTGTAGCCCCAGGGCGTGTACTCGCTGTAGCGTTCGCCGACCCAGTTCGCGAGCACGGACTCCTGCGAGTAGGTGTTGGCGACGTTCTGGCCGCCGACGGCCAGCGTCGTACCCTGTCCGAGATCGAAGCTCAGCTCCACGTCGACAATCGGCCGGCCGGCGAAGAAGCCCTGGGCCAAACCGCCGGAGAGCGCGAAGATCTCGCCGTGCCCGCTGTCGTAATCGTACCAGCCGCTGTAGTAGCTGAGGCGGCCGAGCAGGCTCGCCCGTTGCCCGAGGCGCTGCGTGACCCCGACGTTCCAGCGGGTCCGCGGCAGGGCGTAGGCGTACTCGGCCAGCCGCCGGCCGTCGAGCAGGCCCCTGGCGTTGTCGGTCACCCGGGTATCGGTGTGGTTGAAGACGCCGCTGATGACCGTGTTCCCGCGCAGGGCGAGCGGCGTCCAGGTCGAGACGACGTCGACGCCCTGCGACGTCGTGGCGAACGCGTTGGTGAAGAACCGGAAGTTCCGCACGGCCTCCGCGGCCTCGAAGCCCCCGGCCACGAGGCCGGCGATCTCCGCGTCGGTCAGGAAGAAGTTGCTCGTGATCCCGATGCGGTCGGATACGTCGATGTGGAAGTAGTCGGCCGTGAGCGTGAACGGGCCGGTGTCGAACACCACGCCGGCCGTGTAGTTGACCGACTCCTCCGGCCCCAGCGGCTGGCCGCCGCGCAACTGCGCCGCCGCCGAGATCGACGGGATGACGGCGTTGTTGATCAGATCGCCGACGGTCGGGTCGAACCAGCTCGAGATGTTGAAGCCGTTCTGCTGGCCGGGGGTCGGGGCCCGGAACCCGGTGCTCACGCTGCCCCGCACGAAGCGGAAACGGCCGGACAGCTTGCCGTTCGTCGTCGTCCCGAAGTCCTCGAAGTTCTCGACCCGGACCGCCGCGCCCACGGTCCACGCGTCGCCGGTGTCGGTCACCTCGAGGTCGCCGTAGGCCGCCACGTTGTGGCGGCTCCACGTGCCCGCGTGCCGCGGCCCGTAGGCGAAGAAGCCGTTGGCGCCGGGCATGAAGAGCTGTTGCGCGTACGGGCCGACCAGCCACCCCTCGCGATCGCCCTGCCGGGTCTGGAACTGCTCGTCGCGCCATTCCGCGCCGGCGGCGAGGTTGACCCTCTCCGTGACGGCGTACGACACGTCGACGTGGAGGTTGGTCTCCCGCTGGCGGTTGGTGCCGACGTCGAACGAGGTGGGCGAGGCCGGACCGAGCGACGCGTTGACGGTGTCGTAGATGAACAGGTCGGTCCAGTGCATGCCGAGCGAGCCGCTCACGTCCCAACTGAAGCCGCCGGAAGTCAGGCCGCGGACGCCGCCGACGAGCGACGCGTCCGCCGCGGTCCCGCCCATCTGCGGCGTGAAGCCGCCGGGGTAGACCTCCTGGAACGAGAAGCAGTTCGGGTCGTCGAACACCTGCTGCAGCGCGACCGGGTCCGGCACGTGGCTGGTCACGGCCACCGCCGGGCAGTTGGCCGAGCCGCGGCCGGCCGCCGCCAGCGCGTCGCCGATGAGCAGCGTGCGGCCGCTGTCGATGCTGAAGACGCCGAGCCGGGTGTTCGGGTTCCGGAAGAAGAAGCTCTGCGTCACCGTCTTGCTGGCGTAGTTCGTGTGGGCGTAGAGCTCGACGCCGGCCGGCAGGGTGTACCCGAAGTTGCCGAACAGCTTCAGATCGTCGTCGATGTCCGGGTCGCCCCAGCGTTGCGGGTGCTCGGAGCGGACGTGCGTGTTGCCGGCCGCGATGAGCGCGACGGCGTCGTTGCGCGGTGCGGTGCGGTCCGTCGGATTCGCGCTGCCGTACTCCAGGCTGAGGTTGGCGAACCCGGCCGCGCCGAGCGGCAGGCCGACGTTGCCGGCCACCCGGAAGCCTTCCCCGTCGCCCGCGCCGTACATCCCGCTGTTGAGCTCCACGGCGCCGCCCGACGCGGCGTCCTTGAGCTGGAAGTTCATCACGCCGGCGATCGCGTCCGAGCCGTACTGGGCCGCCGCTCCGTCGCGCAGCACCTCGACCTGGCGCAGCGCAATCGCCGGGATGGTGAAGATGCCGGGCGCCTGCGAACCGTACGCCACGCCGTTGCCCCCGTGCCAGTCGATGATCGACGCCCGGTGGCGCCGCTTCCCGTTGACCAGGATCAGCGTGTGATCGGGCGCCAGGTTGCGGAGCATGGCCGGCCGGACCACCGTCGACGCGCCCCCGATCGGCTGCGTGTTCACGTTGAACGACGGAATGACCGTGCGGAGCTGGTCCTTCAGGTCTCCCGCGCCCTGCCGGCCGAGGTCCGTGGCCGTCAGCACGTCCACCGGTACGGCCGACTCGGTGGCGCTCCGCGCCTCCGCACGGGAGCCGACCACCACCGTCTCCTCCGTGAAGCCGGCCAGGAGGCCCTGCATCTCCGCCGGCGACAACCCCAGCGCCGCGACCTCCGCCGGCGTCATGCCGAGCGCGCGGCCCAGCTCTTCGAGCAGCGCGTCGGCCGGTGCTGCCTGCTCCCCGGCCTCTTCCTCCTGCAGAGGCCGTCGCCGTCCGGCGTCGCGGCCAGGGTCTCCAGGTGCTGCCTGCTCCCCGGCCTCTTCCTCCTGCAGAGCCTCGTCCCCGGGTGCGCCGTGCGCGCCGGTTGCGAGCGCACTCCAGAACGGCACGAGCAGGGCCAGCAGCGGAGCCCCGCATCGTCGCGCTACCGTCGTCCGCTGTCTCGCCCTCAGTGGAGTCCTCGTCGTCATGATCCTCGCGCATGCGTCACACCGGTTGCCGGACGGCCGGCGCCTGACAAGCGGCGCGCGGCGTGCGCCCGGGCGCACCGGCGGCGGTTCGATCTCTGCCGCATGGCGGGCGCCTGCACCGCGCCGGGAGCGGGAGCGGAAGCGCTTGCACCGCGCCGGGAGCGGGAGCGGAAGCGCTTGCACCGCGCCGGGAGCGCGACTATGGTAGCAAGCAGCCGCACTGCGGAACGCTGGAAGCCGACGGGCGGGCCGCTTCCGCGCGCCGGCCGTTCCCGTTCGGAGTCGACTTGGAGGAGGGCCCCATGCGCGCTCGATGTCTCGCGGTGTTCGCTGCCCTGATCGCCGTGGCGCTCGTCGCGCCGCTGCCGGCGGCCGGTCAGGCCGTCGGAGAGGCGCCGGAGGGAGGACCGTCGCCGCGAACGCCCTGGGGCGACCCCGATCTGCAGGGCACCTGGTCCTACGCCTCGCTGACGCCGCTCCAGCGCTCGGCCGAGCTCGGCGACCGGCAACACTACACGCCGGAGGAGGCCGAGGCGCGGAACTTCGCCGTCACGCAGGACCGGCCGCCGGTGCCGGGCCAGGTGGGGTCGTACAACGCACTCTGGTTCGACCGGGGCCGGGTCAGTGAGGATCTCCGCACGTCGCTCATCGTCGATCCGCCCGACGGCCGCCTGCCGCTCCGGGCCGAGACGCGGGAGCGCACCGCGGCCGAGGCGGCGTACCGGCGCGAGCACCCGGCGGATTCGTGGCTCGACCGCAGCAACTGGGACCGCTGCATCACCTACCACGGCGTGCCGCCGGTCTCCACCGGCTACAACAACACGTACCACATCGTCCAGGCGCCGGGATACGTGGCGATCCGCGTCGAGAACATCCACGACGTCCGCATCATCCCGGTCGACGGGCGGCCGCGCCTCGACGACGACGTCCGCCAGTGGAACGGCGACTCCCGCGGCCGGTGGGAGGGGGACACGCTGGTCGTCGAGACCGCCAACTTCAGCGAGCAGTCGCAGCACCGTTTCCCGGCCTCGTCGGAGATGGTGGTGGTCGAGCGCTTCCGCCG
>CAYGCV010000233.1:0-7394 GCA_964348425.1 uncultured Vicinamibacteraceae bacterium
CGCCGTGCGCGCCTTTCGCCGGCGCCTCGAACTCAGACGGGGCTGCGCCCCGAGCCCCCAGCGTCCGTGGTGAGACGCTGCGCCACCACCCCGCTACAGATGCTCCTTGTAGAAGGCGACCAGGCGCTCCCAGCACTGCTGCGCGTACGCGGCGTGGTAGACCTCCGCCCGGGTGTCGTTGAAGAAGGCGTGATCGGCACCCTCGAACACCGTGATCTCGACCTGCTTGCCGGCGGCGCGCAGGTCGCTCTCGAGCTGTCGGGCCGCCGCGGGCGGGACGAAGCCGTCCTGCTCGGCGAAGAAGCCGAGGACGGGCGCCTGCAGCGCGGCCAGGTCGGGCTTCACGTTGGGATGGATGCCGTAGAAGTCAACGCAGGCGCCGACGCGCGGATTGGCGCAGGCGGCGTACAGCGACAACTGGCCGCCCATGCAGAATCCCACGGTGCCGACGCGGTCGCCGGCGACCTCGCCGCGGGCCAGCAGGTAGTCGATCGCGCCGCGCAGCTTCTTCTCCGCGGCGGCGATGTCGAGGGCCATCATCAACTTGCCGGCCTCGTCGGGGCTCGTCGTGGTTCGGCCGTCGTAGAAGTCGGGCGCCAGCGCGGCGAAGCCGGCGCCGGCCAGCCGGTCCGCCACTGCCTTGATGTGGTCGACCAGCCCCCACCACTCCTGTATCACGACCACGCCGGGGCCGGAGCCCGATGCCGGGGTGGCCAGGTAGCCGCCGCCGTCGACCCCGTTCATCGGAAACTGGACCATCGCACCCATGCCGCGCCCTCCGCCGAAATCACGACGATAGCACACCGCCGCCAGCCGCCGGCCGTCACGGCAGCTCCGCCACGACCCGCCCCTCCTGGTCGACGAACGTGACGCTGGCGCGGCCTTCGCCCGCCACCCCGATCACCAGCCGCGACTCGGCGGCGCCGGTCATGTTGATGACCGCCGCCTGCTGCACCACGCCGAGGGTGACCCGCGGCCGGCCGGCCTCGTAGAACGTCAGCAGCGGGGTGTCGCCGCCGCCCACCGTCAGCGCGGCGCTGCGCTGGCCGTCGCTGCCGAAGAGCACGACGCCCGGGGCCCCGCTTGTCCCGAGCTGCATCTGCAGCCGGCCGCGCCGGCCGTCGGCGAAGCTGAGGACCGGCGTCCCCGAGGCCGACCCGAGAACGCTGTGCCGGCTCTGGTCGTCGCCGACGACGACCAGGGTGTCGTCGCCCGCCAGGCGCGCGGAGAAGCGCGGCGCACCGTCCGCATTCAGCAGCTCGAAGGCCGGCGCCCCGCTCGACCCGACGCGGAACTCGCCGCGGACGCGGCCCTCCCCGTCGTGCAGCGCCAGCGATGCGCCGCCGCGCCCGTCGCTGGCACTCAGGACGCCGCGCAGCGTGCCCGTGGCGTCGACCAGGTTCACCTGCGTGGTCGTGACCGCGCGCGCCCCCTGGGCCTCGACCTGCCCGCCGAGCAGCAGCGTGGCCAGCGCGCCGCCGCAGAACGACGCGGCCAGCAGCATGCCGGCCAGCACCACCCTCTCATGCTTCATCGCACACCCCTGCCAACGGACCGCGCCCGACCGCGCTCATCTCGTCGGCGGAAACAGGTCCGGATTGTCGGTGAACACGCCGGTCGCGCCGAGCTCGTCGAACAGGTGGGCCATCAGGTCCGTTGCGTCGCCGAACGGCTCGGGCACCCGGCCGGCGCGGACCGTGTACGGGTGCAGCTCCAGCCCGGCCGCCCGGACCGCCCGCGCCCGTGAGGGATCCGCGAGCAGCATCGGGAACGCCGGCCCCACGCCGTCGGCGTACCCGGCCACCGCCGCCAGGCCGTCGTCGGTCAGCAGGCCCGCGGTCCCTGGCCCGCCGACGAGCTGCACCAGCGGATAGGCGTCGCCCGCCAGATCGCGCATGCGCCGCAGGCTCGCGGGGCTGAACGACTGCACGAAGATCGGCGTGGCGGCGCGGGCCGCCGCCGAGTCCAGCCCGTTGGCCGCGAGCACGCGCACCAGCTCCGCCTCCATGGCGAGTCCCAGCGCATCGTAGGTGTCCGGATCCTTCGTCTCCATGTAGAGACCGGCCTCGCCCTGCACGAGATCGATCGCCTCCTGCAGCGTGGGGACGCGGACGCCGGCAAAGTCCGCGCCGAACCACGACCCCGCGTCGAGCTGCTTGACCTCGTCGAGCGTGAACGCCGCCACCGGCCAGACGCGCAGCGGCCCGGCATCCGTCTCGACGGTCACGGCCCGATCCGGAAAGACCTCCTCGACGTCGGTCGTCCGCTCGAGGGTCGTATCGTGCAGGCAGACCAGCCGCTTGTCCCGCGTGAGCTGCAGATCCTGCTCGACGTAGTCCGCCCCCATCTCCAGCGCCAGCCGGTACGCTGGCAGGGTGTGCTCCGGGGCGTAGGCGGACGCCCCGCGGTGCGCGATGTTGACCGGCGCCAGCGGCGGCGCCGCAACGCCGCCCGGCGCCGCCTCCCGGGCCGGCGGCGCCGCGCAGGCCCAGACAGCGGCGACGACCAGCGCCGCGGCTCCGATCGACGCCGCCCGCAAGCTCCAGCGGCCTGCAGCGCGGCGCGCGCGCCCGCACAGTGAGTGCCCCACGGGTCGCTCCCCCACAACTCGATCAGCGGTCGAACATGGCGCCCGGAAACACCGCGAGGCTCAGTCCGAAGCGGCGCCCGAACAGGAAGCCGTAGCCGCCGCTGCCGATCACCTTCACGCCCGGCGCCACGGCGACGCCCACCGCGATGTCGGCCCGGACGATCGGCACCGGCAGGTTGTCCCAAGGTTCGTCGAGCACGTCGGCGACCGGCACCGCGGCGCCGTCCTCGGCGCGCAGCACCATGCCCTGGAACCAGCCCGCCCCCGCGTCGATGTGCAGGCCGACCTGGAGGCGATCGGCCAGGAACGGCGACCCGAACGGCGCGAACCAGTTGACGGCGACGCCGTCGAGCCGCGACGTGTCGGTCGCCGCGTAGCACTCGCCGGTGAAGCAGGCCGATCCATCCCGCCACTGGCGCCGCACGTACGACAATCCCCAGTGCCCGGACCGCATGCGCCCTCGCGCGAAGCCCACGGCGAAATCGGACCCTGTCATGTCGAGTTCCAGCTTGTCCCCGACCCGGTCCACGGAGGAAGTCCAGCGCGGGGTCACGGAGAGCTGCACGCCCCACCGCGAGGGATCCTCGAACGTCTCCAGGAACTGCGCTTCGGCCGGCGTACCGGCGGCGAGCAGCAGGACCGCCGCGGCCACGAGTGGAAGATGCATGGCGCTCTTCTCCGCCGCGGTCTAGAGCGGCATCTGAATCTGGAGCAGCTCGTAGATGCGCACCACGGCGCGCGGGTCGACGTTGCGGACGCCGCCGCCGTACTCCGCCTCGTACGCGCTCATGTCCACGCTGCCGGCGGCATCCTCGGCGGACAGGCCCGCGGCGCGCAGGTCCGCGACCTGCGCCCACAGGTCCCGGAGGTACCGCTGGTACAGGTCGATCTGCTCGCGCTCGCGGAACGGCTCGCCGTGGCCGGGAACGATGACGTCGAAGTTCAGCTCCTTGAGGCGGCCGAGGCTGGCGGGCCACTCGTCGATGAACGCGTCGCCCATGTACGCGAGGCGCGGCGTGCCCGGAGACCCGACCAGGAAGTCGCCGGTGAACGCGATGCGCTCGGCGGGCAGCAGGACGATGGTGTCGCCGCCGGTGTGGCCGCGCCCCACGAAGTGGAGCTGCACCTCGCGGCCGCCCTTGTGGATCGTCATCGTGTCGCTGTACGTGACGTTGGGCGGCGAGACCACGGTCTCGCGCAGCGCGGTCTGGTGCGCCCGGGCGATGCGGAGGTCGGTCTCGAGTCGCGTCCGCTCCGCGCCGTCGGCGGCGGCGGCGACCTGCTGCTCGAGCCGCGCGATCTGCGCCGGCACGGCCGCGTCGAACGAGCGGTTCGTGCGCTGCTCCAGCACGTTGCTGAGGTGCATCCGCCGCACGTAGTCGTGGCCGATCACCTCCACGTCGTCGCCGAAGATCTGATTGCCGTGCGCGTGGTCGAAGTGGTAATGCGAGTTGAAGACGTAGCGGATCGGCCTGGAGGTCAGCTCGGCCTGGATCTGCCCCACCAGCTCGCGCGCCGCGGCCGGGGTGACGCTGGTGTCGACCAGCATCACGTGGTCGTCGTTGATGATGACCAGCGAGTTGCTGAAGACGGTCATCGCGCCCGTGCCGATGGCGAAGTGAACGCCGTCGGCGAGCTCCTCGAACCGATAGGCGGGACCGTCCGGAACGGACGTCGATTGCCCGCGCGCGACGGCCGAGACCGACGGATCGACGAGCCACGGAAGGCCCGCCAGCCCGCCGGCCAAGGCGAGCCGGCACAGCAGACGTGTCATGGTAGTCCTCGCTCCGAGTCCTTGCGGGCGACGCGGAAGTGCGCCGTTGCCATTCTAGCAACCGCTCCGCGCCGTGCGACGCGGGGTTTCTCACCACGACTGTTAAGATGAGCCGGCCCGAGCAGCACCTTGGACTCCGTCATCCGCCTGCTGCGTGACCTGATCGCCATCGACTCGGTCAATCCCTCCCTGGCGCCCGGCGGCGCCGGAGAAGCGGGGGTTGCCGAGCGCATCGCCGCGGAGCTGCGGGCCGCCGGCATCGACGTCGAGCTGACCGACGCCGCGCCCGGCCGCCCGAACGTGGTCGGGGTCGTCGAGGGCCGGAACCCGGGGCGCACGCTGATGCTCTGCGGGCACACGGACACGGTCGGCGTTGACGGCATGTCCGCGCCGTTCGATCCCGTCGAGCGCGACGGCTGCCTCTACGGGCGCGGCAGCCAGGACATGAAGAGCGGCGTGGCCGCCATGGTCGACGCCGCCGCCGCGGTCGCGCGCCGCGGCGGCCTGCCGGCCGGGCGGCTCATCGTGGCCGCGGTGGCCGACGAGGAGCACGCCAGCGCCGGCGCCGATCGCCTCGTCGCGAGGCATCGGGCCGACGGCGCCGTGGTGACCGAGCCGACGGACCTGCGGGTGGCCACCGCGCACAAGGGCTTCGAGTGGGTCGAGGTCGAGACGCGCGGGCGCGCCGCGCACGGCAGCCGGCCGGCGGACGGACGGGACGCCATCGTGCACATGGGCCGGGTGCTCGGGCGCCTGGAAGCGCTCGACGCGGCGCTGCAGGCCGGCCGGCGGCACGCGCTGCTCGGCAGCGCCTCGCTGCATGCCTCGACCATCCACGGCGGACAGGCCCACAGCATCTACCCCGACCGCTGCGTCCTGCGCTTCGAACGGCGGACGCTGGTCGGCGAGCCCGCTGACGCCGGCCTGACGGAGGTCCGCGCCGCCCTCGCGGCGCTCGCCCGGGATGACGCCGAGTTCGCGGCTTCCGCACGCCAGCTCATGACCCGTCCGCCGCACGAGATCGTGGACGACCACCCGGTCTGCCGCACCCTGATGCAGGTGCTGCGCGGTCGCGGCCTCGACGCCGCCGCGACCGGCATGTCGTTCTGGACCGACGCCGCCATCCTCGGCCGCGCCGGCACGCCGGCGGTCCTGTTCGGCCCCGCCGGCGCGGGTCTCCACGGTCCGGAGGAGTACGTGCGGATCGACTCGGTGCTGGTCTGCCGCGACGCGCTCGCCGACCTCGTCCGGGCGTTCTGCTGACGCGCGGCCTATACTGGGCGTCGCCATGTCGACGCTGCCCACTGCCGGAACGAAGGCCCCCGCGTTCGCCCTCCGCGACGCCGCGGGCAACCCGTGCGAGTTCGGACCCGAGAGCTCGGGTGCGCCCGCGACGCTGCTCTTCTTCTTCAAGCACGACTGCGCCACCTGCGAGCTGACCGCGCCGCTCGTCGAGCGGGTGCACCGCGCGCTGTCCGGCGCCGGCCTGCGGGTGCAGGGCGTGTCGCAGGACGACGCCGCGCTGACCGCGGCGTTCGCCGAGCGCCACGGGCTCTCGCTGCCGCGCGCGCTCGACGCCGAGCTGCTCGTCTCGGAGACCTACGGCTTCGACGCCGTGCCGGCCCTGGTGCTGGCGGCGCCGGACGGCGTGGTGCTCGCGAGCATGGAAGGCTGGTCGAAGGCCGAGTTCCTCGAGCTCGTGGCGCGGGCCGCCGGGCGCTGCGGCGCTCGACGGCCGGCGGTCGAGCTGGCCGGCGAGTCGCTGCCGGCGCAGCGCCCGGGTTGTGCGTCGCGGGCTCACGACCCCGACGTCGCGCGGCGGCTCGCGGTGCGGCGAGGCGAAGCGCGGCTGGCCTCGCGGCGCGTCCGCGTGCCCGCCGGCCCCGACCTCGACGAGTTCGAGTTTCTCGACGATCGCGGGCTGACCGACGGGTTGCCGGTGGTGCCGCCGACGGCCGCGCGCGTGCTGCGCATGCTCGCAGGCACGTCGCGGCCCGCCACCGACGTGGTCGCGCACGTCCCGCCCAACCTCGCCCCGGCCACCGTGGAGAAGGTGGCCATCAACGCCGTGATGGCCGGCTGCAAGCCGGAGTACCTGCCGGTCGTCATCGCCGCCGCCGAGGCCGCCTGCACCGACGAGTTCAACCTGCACGGCGTGCTGGCCACGACCTACTTCGTCGGGCCGCTCATCATCGTCAACGGCCCCATCCGCAACGAGATCGGACTCAACTGCGGGCGCAACGTCTTCGGCCAGGGCGCGCGCGCCAACGCGACGATCGGACGCGCGCTGCAGCTCCTCGTGCGCAACGTCGGCGGCGGCCGGCCCGGCGAGGTCGACATGTCGACGCTCGGCCAGCCCGGCAAGCTCGGCGCCTGCATCGGCGAGCTCGAGGAGCTGAGCTGCTGGGAGCCGCTCCACGTCGAGCGCGGCTTCGCTCCCGAGCAGAGCACCGTGACCGTCTTTGCCGCGGAGGCGCCGCGCGCCATCCGCGACCAGCTCTCGCGCAACGCGCGGTCGCTCGGCGCGACGATGGGCCTGTCGCTGGAGTCGGTTGCGCACGTCAAGCTGCACGGGATCGACCAGGCGCTGCTGGTGGTCTCGCCCGAGCACGCGCGCACGTTCGAGCGCGACGGCTACAGCAAGGACGACCTGCGCGCCCGCATCCAGGAGGTCACCGCCCGGCCACTGCGCGAAGTGCTTCCGAACGACGACTGCCAGAAGGGCACCGTGCCGCGAGCGCTGCCGAAGGACTGGCTCGACGAGACCGGGCGCCCGACCCCCGCGGCCCTCGGCCGCCCGTTCCCCAAGTTCGCCAGCCCCGAGCACATCCTGATCATGGTGGCCGGCGGCACCGCCGGCAAGTTCTCCGCCGCCGTCGGCGGCTGGGCCACGGGCGGGTCGGGATCGAAGGCCGTCACGCGGGTGATCGAGCGGTAGGAGTCTGCGCCGGAGCCCGGCGCGGCCGCCGGCCGGGGGTGGGGGGCGCCGCGCGGCGCCGCCCGGCGCCGCGTGGCGGGCCCGGCCCGGGT
>CAYGCV010000234.1:0-7371 GCA_964348425.1 uncultured Vicinamibacteraceae bacterium
TTTGTACAAGTCAAAATATTGACACCTCGGCATCCACCCGCTAAATAAAGACGATTGGATCTCCCGGCACAAACCGGAGCTCGTGGTGCTCATGGGCACGCCCAACATCGACACCTACCGGCGCTTGGTTTTCGGCCGCGCGCTCCGCCCCGTATACCCGATGCTCGAGGCGAAATGGGCCGACTTGCGGGCTCCCTGGACGTGCGTGTACGAAGCCGAAGAGGGTGAGCACGGTAAGGAACTGGTGAAGACCAACCGGGGGCAGCCCGACGTTCTCTGGATGTTTCATCCGTCCTTCCGGCATGCGAATCCCCAGTTTCCGGAGTTGGAGACGACGGTGGAGAAGAAGAAGCGGCGCGAACAAGTCTGGGAGACAGTCGCAAGCCACCTCAGAACCTACGCATAGTCGGCATGACAGCCTGCGGCGCGGCGATGGCACGTCAGGCACCAGCCGAGTCGGTACAAACGCGCTCCCCTCCAGCCCGGCGCCCTCCACCCGTCCCCCAAGGTACTCTGGCCCAGTGGTCCATCAGGAACCGCCGCCGCTCGAACAGTTCCGACCGCGCATACACCGCCTCCACCTGGTTCGGCACCACATGCGCCAGTGTCGCCTCGATGATATCCCGCGGATGGTCGCTCCGCTCCGTCGCCCAGTCCCGGACGACGACCGGAAGCCGTGTGCCACCGCCCCGATCCCGCGCAACCCGGAGCATCTTCGGCAGCGTCGATATCGCGGTCGGCGAGGCCGAACAGCTTGAGGGTGCTTGCAAGGGATGTGTGATCCACTTCGGATCGTGCAGTACTCTCGACGTCAATGGCCACGAGCACGACCACCTGGTAGCGGTCGCTGGCCGTGCCCTTGTCGAGCCCGCCGGCCAGGGCGCACTCGGCCACCATGCCCTGCGCATCGGCCCGGCAGCCGGGGAAACGGCAGTGGCGGTCGCGCCTCGTTCTCGGGCGGGGCTACGCGGGTGACGGCGCGCACCTTGCGAATAGGAGACAGCGCCGCGCCGCATGGCGTCGCTCAGGCGCGGGAGGCTGGCGAGCGCATAGCGACGCGCACCCTCTCGCGGGCGGCGCCCGAGGCAAGGCCGATGCGCCAGCTCAGCCAGTGGGCGCAGGAGGTGAAGCCTTCCCAGCCGCAGGAGACGACCGTCTCGTGGCGCTCACGTACGGCGGGCGCGCTCCCAGGCGCGCTCCCCCCCGGTGAAACACCAGCGTCGACCGCCCGTCGCCGGCGGTGAGGCGCTCCACCCGGACGCCGAAGACAGACGCCAGCAGGTCGTCGTCCAGCACCTGCGCCGGGGGGCCGGCGGCGCGCAGGCGACCGCCTTGCAGCACGCTGACCTCGTCCGCCCAGCGCGCCACGATGTTGAGGTCGTGCAGGGCCAGCGCGACCGTCGCGCCAGCGTCGGCCAGTGCCCGCAGCAGCGTCAGCGTCTCGATGACGTGATCGATGTCGAGGTTGGCGGTGGGCTCGTCGAGCAGCAGGACGCGCGATCCGGTGGCCAGGCTGCGCGCGATCGCGGCGCGCCGGCGCTCGCCCCCGGACAGCTCGGTGACGAAGCGGTCGGCGAGGTGCGCGACGTCCGCCCGCGCCAGCGCCGAGGCGACCGCCTCGGCGTCCGCGGGACCCGGCCTGTCGAAACGGCCCAGGTGCGGATGGCGCCCCATCGCCACCAGCTCGCGCACCGTGAACGGGATGTCGATGCCGGTCTCCTGCGGCAGGAAGCTGATCCGCTGCGCAAGGACGCGGCGCGGGAGTTGCGAGAGGCTGGCGCCGTCCAGCGCGGCGCGTCCTGCCGTCGGGCGCCAGAGGCCGGCCAGCAGGCGCAGCATGGTCGACTTTCCCGCCCCGTTCGGCCCCACGAGCGCCGTGATCCGGCCGGGGGCGACCTCGACCGTGACGTCGCGCACCAGATCCCGGGCGCCGATGCGGAGGCCGGCCCCGTCGAGACGGAGACTCATGGCAGGCCGAAGCGTCCCCGTTGCCGCCGCAGGAGATACAGGAAGAACGGCGCGCCGAACGCCGCGGTGATGATGCCGAGCCGGATCTCCGTCGGCGGGTGGATCGTGCGGGCCAGCAGGTCGCAGACGATCAGGAACGCCGCCCCGCCGAGCATGGCCGCCGGCAGCAGGACGCGGTGCGACGGTCCGAGCACCAGCCGCAGCATGTGCGGCACGATCAGGCCGACGAAGCCGATGACGCCGCTGACCGCCACGGCCGCGCCGGTGAGCATCGCCGCGGTCGTCAGGATCAGGCGGCGCACCCGCTCCACCTCCACGCCGAGGCTGGCGGCGGTCTCCTCGCCGAGCAGCAGCAGGTCCAGATCGCGCGTGTACCAGCGCGCGCCGAGCGCGCCGAGCGCCAGCGGCGGCAGGCACATCCACACGTGCGTCCAGGTCCGGTTGTCGAGACCGCCCATCATCCAGAAGACGATCTCGCTGGCCACCTGCCAGTTGACGACGCTCAGCGAGATCAGCAGCGAGGAGACGGCGGTGGCCAGGGCCCCGAGCGCGATGCCGGCCAGCAGCAGCGTGGCGACCGGGGTGCGGCCGGCCCGGGTGGCAATCGTGTAGACGGTCGCGAGCGCCGCCAGCGCGCCCGCGAAGGCGAACAGCGGGAGCCAGAACACGGCGGCCGCCGACAGGCCGCTGACGAAGGTGACGACGGCGCCGAGGGCCGCGCCCTGGCTGATGCCGATGACGCTCGGCTCGGCCAGGGGATTGCGGAAGAGCCCCTGGAGCTGCGTGCCGGCAACGCCCAGCGCGCCGCCCGCGAGCGCCGCGACGAGCACGCGCGGCGTCCGGATCAGCCAGATGATCGCCTGGTCCGTCTCGGACACCGCGTGCAGGCCGACCCAGCCGTCCGGCAGCGCGCGGGCGGCGAGCACGCGGGCGACGGTGCCCCAGGGGATGGCCGTGCTGCCGACGGCAATCGCTGCGACCGCCGCCACCGCCAGCAGGACGGCCAGCAGCGGCAGCCCCACCCACGCCGCGGCGCGAACCTGTGACTGGCTCCCGGCCTCGGTCACGGCGTGTCGGGGTACAGCGCGGCGCCGACGGCCTCGATCAGACCGGCCGCATGGTGCGACATCGTGATGAACCGGCGGTGGTCGAGCACCAGGATCTGCCCGGCGCGCCCCGCGACCGTCACCGCGACGCCGGGCTGGTCGAGCAGGCGCCGGCGCACGGCATCCTCTTCACCGGCAGGCGCATCGGCGATGATCCAGTCGGGATCCCACGCGGCAATCTGCTCGCCGCTGATCGTGCCGTGCGGCCCGATGCCCTGCTCCGCGGCCACGTTGACGGCGCCCAGCTCCGTCAGGACGTGATCGAAGAGCGAGCCGGCGCCGAACGTGCCGGAGAAGGCGACGTACACCAGCACGCGCAACGGCGGCGCGCCGGTCGGCCTGCGCGCCACCGCGGCCGCGACGCGCTCGCGGAAGCGCGCTATCGCGCGGCCGGCCGCGCCCTCCTCGCTGGTCAGGCGCCCGACGGTAGCCAGACCGTCGGCGATCTGGTCGAAATCCTCGAAGACGGTCAGGAGGCGGAACGTCGGGATGCCGGCGGCGCGCGCCAGCGCGACCAGGTCGGCCCGGGCGGTATGCGACACCAGCAGCAGATCCGGACGGCGCCGGAGCAGGGCCTCGTCGTCGTCGACCACGCCGACGTCCAGCCCCGCGAGCGCGTCGGCGACGTAGCTGTAGCGGGAGTCGTGGCCAACCGCGCTTACCGCCGCTATCCGCGACGGGGACACGACGGCGAACAGGAAGTGGTCCGTCACCAGCGCCTGCGAGGCGATCCGGGACGGCGGCCTGACCAGCCGGACGGCGTCGCCGAGATAGTCCGGCACGGTGCGCGGGAACCCCGCCGGCGCGGGGGCGACCGGCTGCTCCGCGAGCGACCGGCCCGCCTGCGTGCCGGCGGCGGCGCGCCACGCCGCCACCAGCAGCACGAGGCAGGCCGCGACCTCGAGCGCCGCCCACAGCCGTCCCGACCGAATGCGGCGCAGGCACCGGCTCATGTGTTCACCACGCGCGCGACCACTTCGGCCCGCTCGTCGCCGGGGACCGCAGCGCGGCGTCGACGCCGGCCTCCACCTCGATCTGGCGGCCGAGAATCCAGAGCAGATCGGAGAGGCGGTTGAGATACGCCAGCAGCTCGGCGCCGACCTCGGCGCCCGACTCCGTCAGCTCCACGACGCGGCGCTCGGCGCGCCGGCAGATCGTGCGCGCCACGTCGAGGGCGGCCGACGCGGCGTGCTCTCCCGGCAGCGCCCAGTCGCCGAGCACGCCCTCGACCGCCTCCACGCGGCTCACCTCCGCGCCGAGCCGCTCGACCATGGCGGCGGTCACGGCCGGCGCCGCTCCGCTGCGGGGAGCCGGCGTCGCCAGCGCGCCCCCGACGGCGAACAGCTCGCGCTGTATGTCCTTGAGCAGCTCCGCGACCGCCGCGTTCGGGCACATCGCCCGGGCGAATCCCACCTGGCTGTTCAGCTCGTCGACCGCGCCGTACGCCTCGACCCGCAACGAGGCCTTCGAGACCCGCACGCCGCCGACCAGGCCGGTCTGGCCGCGGTCGCCCTGCTTGGTGACGATGCTCATTGGGTGATACCTCCCGTATCATCTGCAGCACGATGGTGGTCGCTTCCGCAGACCCGCGCCGGGCAGATGCCGCCTTTCCGCACGCGGCCTCTGCCGTGCGCGGGGGCGCCGTCGGCGCTCAGTGCGGTGTGCGGCTACCGGCCGGCGCGGTGCGGGCACATCAGGCGCATGAGAAGCGGCTGGCGAATGGCCGGCACCGGCGACGAGCCATGACGGGCGGGAACCTCCTTTCGGCGTGTCCACGCGCCGAATTTCGCGGACCGGCAGGCCGGACCGCGGGGCCATGCGACCATCCCGATGATCGGTCTCCTGACTCGCGGATCGAGGCGGAGCGGCAACGTCTTCCCGTGCTCGCCGAGCACAGTGACTGGCGCCCCATGGCGCCGATGCGCCGCCCGCTCCCCGCTCACAGTGGCGGGACCGTGTGGGATTCGCACCCACTTCCCGGAATCATCGGGAGCAATGCTGTCGGCCGGCAGTATAGCACCCCGCCGACTGGCGGCGGAGGCCGGCCGCGGGCCGGGTGGCGGGCGCTCGGGAGGCGGCGATGACCGCGCCGGAACCGATGCGGGCGGCGGACGTGCTGTGCCGCGGCGAGCTGTTCGTCGCCAGGCGGTCCGGGCGCTTTCTGCTGGTCGAGCTGACGACCCCGCACCGCGTCGTCAGCACCTGCGTCCAGTGCGGCGGCGAGCGCGATGAGCTGGCGTTCCTGGCCAACCACCAGAGCTGCGAGGCGATGGGCGATGCGGTCCGCCACGATCGCATCGCCGGGCTCGGGCCGGCCGGCTACCACGCGCAGGTCTGCGCGGAGATGGGCGTCGCGCCGGACCGCACGGCGGTCATGGGCACCGCCGCGAACATGGCCTACGCGGCCCACCGCACGGCGAGCTTCGAAGACCTCCGCGCCGACGCCTTCGTGACCGCGGGCGTCGCCGGCAACGCCGCCCGCGCCGGCGATCCGGCGGGCTGGACCGAAGCCGCGGACGGCCGCTGGCGCCGCGTGGAGACGGTCGGCGCGGATGCGGATGGCGCCGCGGCGCCGCCCGCCGGAACGATCAACACGATCCTGCTGCTCAACCACCCGCTCACGCCGGCTGCCCAGGCGCGCGCGGTCGTGACGCTGACGGAGGCCAAGTCGGCGGCGCTCGCCGAGCTGGCCGCGCCCAGCCGCTACTCGCCCACCATCGCCACCGGGACCGGCACCGACCAGTTCTGCGTGGCGGCCCCGCTCGACCCGCGCCGCGTCCCGAAGACGGCCACCGGCCCGCACGCCAAGCTCGGCCAGCTCATCGGCAGCGCGGTGCTCGCCGCGGTCAAGGAGGCGCTGCGCTGGCAGAACGGGCTCGAGCCCTCCCTGACGCGCGGGCTGTTCCATGCGCTCGGCCGTTTCGGCCTGACCGAGCGGCGCGCGCTCGAGCGGCTGGCCGAGCTGCTGCCGGCGGAGCAGTACGCGCTGCTCGACCGGAACCGCAAGGCGGTGTTCTGGGAGCCCGGCGTGGCGGCCGCCGCCTATGCGTACGCGGCCGTGCTCGACCGGGTGGCGTTCGGCACGCTGCCGGCCGGCCTGGCCGGCGAGACGCTGCGGCAGCAGGCGGCCTGCCTCGCCTGTGCGCTCGCCGCGCGCCCGCTGGCCTGGCCGGCGTTCCGGGCGGCGCTGCTCGCCGCCCCCGATGATCCGGTCGAGCTGGCGCTGCACGCCCTGGCCGCGGGCTGGAGCGCCAAGTGGACCTGAGTCCGCTCGAGCCGCGGATCGATCTGCTCCTGGCGGCGGCGGCGCTCGATGCGGCCTGCGGCGATCCGGTCTACCGCTGGCACCCGGTGCGGCTGCTGGGCGCCTCGCTCGCCTGGTGCGAGCGCCGCCTGCGCGCCGCCGGGGCGGACGGCCGCGGCGGCGGCTGCCTGCTGTTCGGCATCCTCGCGACGTGCTGGGTCGGCGGCGCGTCGCTCGCGCTGCTGGGCGCCCACCGGCTGCACCCGGCCGCCGCCGCCGGCGCGCATCTGTTCATCCTCTACAGCCTGCTGGCGTTCGGCGACCTGCTCGCCCATGGCCAGGCGGTGGACCGCGCGGCGACAGCGGGGGATCTGCCGCGAGCGCGGCGCGCGGTGGCCCGCCTGGTCGGGCGCGACGTCGACGCGCTGGACGGCCCCGCCTGCCGGCGCGCAACCATCGAGAGTCTGGCCGAGAGCCTGGCCGACGGCGTCGTGTCGCCGATCGCCTGGTACGCCCTGCTCGGCGCGCCGGGGCTGGTGCTTGGCAAGGTGGTCAGCACGATGGATTCGATGGTCGGCTACCGGACGCCGCGCTACCTGCGCTTCGGATGGTGCGGCGCGCGGCTCGACGACCTGCTCCAGGCGCTGCCCGCACGGGCGACCTGGCTCCTCGTCGCGCTGGCGGCCGCGGTGCTGCCGGGCTGCTCCGGCCGGCAGGCCCTCGCCGCCGGCTGGCGCGAGCACGCCGTGCTCCCAGGACCCAATGCGGGCTGGAGCGAGGCCGCCATGGCCGGCGCCCTGGCCCGCCGCCTCGTCGGCCCGATCCGGCTGCAGGGTCGACTCGTCACCGAGACGTGGCTCGGCGACCCGGCGGCCCCGCCGGCGGGGACCGCCGCCGACTACCGGCGGGCGCAGGCGATCGTCCGGGCGGCGACCGCGCTCGCGCTGGCCGCCGCGGCCGGATGCATCCGGCTCCTGTGGGCTTCGTAAGACGGGGCTGCGCCCCATAGGCGCTAACTTGTTTTCGGAACGAGACCGGCGTATCCTGACATGC
>CAYGCV010000235.1:0-7354 GCA_964348425.1 uncultured Vicinamibacteraceae bacterium
GCGCCCCCGCTACACCGATGGCATCCTTCAGAACCTGGAAGAATCCGAGCCGGTCGAACGGGACGCCGTCGAGCGTCTCCCGGGCGGCACGCAGCCGAGCATGTAGCTGCTTCCCATCCACTTCGTCGAACGCATCCAGCCTCTCGCTGCCGAGCCGGACGGTCACCCGGGCCTTCTTGTAGTCCACCCGAAAGCAGTCGACGATGTCGTAATCCTTCCGTCGCAGGACCCTCCAGCCCACCGCCTCCGCCGATCGTCTCAGATCTTCCCGGCGTCGCTCGAGTGCCGCTTCCCGCTCTCGAACGTGCACATCTTGCTCGCCTTTGAGATCGTGGATCCAGCCGTCGAGCCTCGTGTCGAGATCCCGCAACGCGACGACAGCCTTGTTCCGAGCGGAGAACGCTTGGCCAGGATCCACCTTCGTCGCCTTCGCCAGCGCGGTGAGGGCTCGAGTGACCTTGCCCAGCACTTTTTTCATGGCGTCTGGCGACACCTCGTGCGTGTTTTTTCTCAAGAGTGACACTTGTTTCACTACCATCGTTGTTGGCCCGTCACGGCGCCGGGCGGTTCGCGTCGCGGCGAAACTGGTTTCGGGTGGCGGTACGAAGTCAGCCGAGCCGGCGCAGAGCCCCGAGGAGCGGGCCAACGGTAACCGCTGTTGGCATCAGTTGCGCTGTAGAGGCGCGCCTGCGCCCTGAGTCCGGCGTCCGTTCACGGGAACCCCTTCGCCCCGCGCCGCTCCCGCAGAGGCGCGCAGTGCGGAGTCCGCACCGTTGTACGGGGCAGGATCCTAGCCGGCCCGCTCGGCAGCGGCCGCGATCGCGCGCCGGACGTAGACCGGGGCGACCGCCTTGCGGTACTCGCCCGACGCGAAGACGTCGCCCAGCAGATCGTCGCCGAGATCGCCCCCGACCGCGGCGGCCGCCTCCGCGAATGCCTCCTCGGACAGCGGCTTGCCGGCCAGCGCCTGCTCGACGGCGGCGCAGCGCACCGGCGCGGGCACGAGCCCGCCGATGGCGACGGACGCGCGCGAGCAGACGGCCTCGCGACTTGCGCCCGGCGTGAGGACGGTCCGCCAGCCGCCGCCTGTGCCGGTGGTCACCGAGGCGGCCACGCCGATGACCGCGTAGCGCGAGGCGGGGTGGGGGAACTTGACGTAGGCCGAGCCCTGGGACTGTCCGGCGGTCGGGATGCGGATGGCCGTCAGCAGGTCGTCCGCGCCGAGGGTCGTCGTCATCACGCCCTGGAAGAAGCCGTCGATGGCGACCGGCCGTTCACCGTGCGGGCCGGCGATGTCCAGCGTCGCGCCGAGCGCCTGCAGCACCGTGGGGAGATCGGATGCCGGGTCCGCGTGCGCGATGTTGCCGCCGATGGTGCCGCGGTTGCGCACGGCGGGGTCCCCGATCTGGCCGGCCGCCTCGGCCAGCGCCCGGGCATGCTGCCGGACGTCGGCGGAGGCGGCGATCTCGGCATGGGTCGTCAGCGCCCCGATGCGCAGCGTGCCGCCGTCGACGGAGATGCCGCGCAGCTCGGCGATGCGGCCGATGTCGATGACGGCCGCCGGCGCGGCGAGTCGGAGCTTGAGCAGCGGGATCAGGCTGTGCCCGCCCGCGAGCAGCTTCGCGCCGGGATGCTCGGCGAGCAGCCGGCCGGCCGCGGCCACCGAGTCCGCGCGGTAGTAGTCAAAGTCGGCAGCAAACATGACTCAGCTCCCCTTCGCTTCCTGGATGGCGCGCCAGACCCGCTCGGGCGTGAACGGCATGTCGACCCGCGTCACGCCCAGCGGCCTGAGCGCGTCCATGACGGCGTTGTAGACGGCGGCGGTCGAGGCGATGGTGCCCGCCTCGCCGATGCCCTTCACGCCGAGCGGATGGTGCGGCGACGGCGTCACGGTCGAGATGACGTCGATCGGCGGCAGCCCGTCGGCGCGCGGCAGGGCGTAGTCGAGCAGCGAGCCCGTGACGAGCTGTCCGCTCTCGTCGTAGGCCGCGCCCTCCCACAGCGCCTGGCCGATGCCCTGCACGACGCCGCCGTGCACCTGACCCTCCACGATGACCGGGTTGATCTGCGGCCCGCAGTCGTCGAGCGCCGTGTAGCCGGTCAGCTCGACGTGCCCGGTGGCCGCGTCCACCTCGACGACCGCGAGGTGCGCGCCGTAGGGGAAGACGAAGTTCGGCGGATCGTAGAAGGTCGACGCCTCGAGGCCGGCCTCCATGCCCTCGGGCAGGTCCCAGGCGACGTTCGCCATCAGGGCGACGTCCTGGATCGTCTTCGCCTTGTCGGGCGATCCCTTGACGAAGAACTTGCCGTCCTCGTACTCCATGTCCTCGACCGACGCCTCGAGCAGGTGCGCCGCCAGCACCTTCGCCTTGTCGCGGATCTTGCGCACCGCCACCGCGAGCGCCGCCCCGCCGACCGCGGTCGTCCGGCTGCCGTAGGTGCCCCAGCCCATCGGCGTCGCGTCGGTGTCGCCGTGGACGATCTTCACGTCGCCCGCGTCGACGCCGATCTCGCTGGCGACGATCTGCGCGAAGGTCGTCTCCTCGCCCTGGCCGTGGGGCGACGCGCCGATGAAGACGTGGACCTTGCCGGTGGGGTGGACGCGCACGATGGCGCTCTCCCACAGGCCGCCCTGGAAGCCGATGGCGCCGGCCACCTGCGACGGTCCGAGGCCGCAGATCTCGACGTAGGACGAGAGGCCCAGGCCGAGGTACCGGCCGTTTGCGGGACCTGCCTTCTGCTTCTCGCGCAGCGCCTGGTAGCCGGTGTGCTCGAGCAGCTTCGCGAGCGCGCCGGGGTAGTCGCCGCTGTCGTAGTTGAGCGTCGTGACCACCTCGTGGCCGTTGTCGAACTTCGGGATGAAGTTCCTGCGGCGCACGTCGGCCGGGTCCAGCTCCAGCCTGTGCGCAAGAATGTCGATGAGCCGCTCGAGCATGAACGTCGCTTCCGGCCGGCCGGCGCCGCGGTACGCCTCCACGGGGACGCCGTTGGTGTAGACGCCGTAGACGTCCTCCTTGAGGGCCGGAATGTCGTAGCAGCCCGACAGCATCAGCCCGTGCAGGATGGTCGGGATGCCCGGAGCGGCGGTCGACAGGTAGGCGCCCATGCCGGCGCGGACGGTGCACCGCAGGCCGGTGATCCTGCCGTCCTTCGTGGCCGCCAGCTCGACGTCCTGGACGTGGTCGCGGCCGTGCGTCGTGGCCTGGTAGTTCTCGCTGCGGGTCTCGGTCCACTTGACCGGCCGCCCCAGCATCTTCGAGCAGAAGACCGTGACGAAGTCGGCGGGGTAGGCGGCAATCTTGCTCCCGAAGCCGCCGCCCACCTCGGGCGCGATGACGCGCAGCTTGTCCTCCGGCACGCCGGTGACGACGGAGCACAGGAAGCGGACGATGTGCGGGTTCTGGGTGGTGTTCCAGAGCGTCAGCTCGCCGGTGGCGCGGTTGTACTGGGCCACCGCGCCGCGCGTCTCCATCGCGTTCGGAATGAGCCGCTGCTGGAGGATGCGCTCCTTGATGACGATGCCGTCGTCCTCGGCGGCGGCGAACGCCGCGTCGACGTCCCCGCCGGCCACCGTCCAGTGGAACGCCTGGTTGCCCGCGATGTCGTCGCCGTTGAGGTCCTTGGCGTGGAGCTGCGGGGCGTCGGCCCCGGCCGCCTGCTCGGGGTCGGTGACGGCGGGCAGCGGCTCGTAGTCGACCTCGATCAACTCGAGGGCGTCGTGCGCCTGGTGCGGCCGCTCGGCCACCACCACCGCCACGATGTCGCCGGTGTAGCGGACGACGTCCTTGGCGATGCACGGATAGGGCGCGATCTTCAGGCCGGCGTCGGGCAGCAGCCAGGCGCACGGCATCGGCTGCAGGGCGCCCTCGGTGTCGGTGCCGGTGTAGACGGCGACCACGCCGGGCGCCGCGGCGGCCGCGCTGGTGTCGATGCGGGTGATGCGGGCGTGCGCGTGGCTGCTGCGGAGCATCGCGGCGTGCACCATGCCGGGCAGCACGATGTCGCCGGTGTAGGTGGCGCTGCCCGTGATCAGGCGCGGATCCTCGCGGCGGCGGATGCCGGAGCCGAAGATTCTGCTGCTCATCGCTGTGTCTCCGTTACTTGCCGTCCGCCGCCGCGCCCGCCGCATCCTGCACGGCGCGCACGATGTTCTGGTAGCCGGTGCAGCGGCACAGGTTGCCCTCGAGCCCGTGGCGAATCTCGGCCTCGCTGGGCGACGCGTTCGTCCGCAGCAGCTCGTGCGACGCCAGGATCATCCCGGGCGTGCAGAAGCCGCACTGCAGGCCGTGCTTGTTCCAGAAGCTCTCCTGGAGCGGATGCAGCCGGTCGCCGTTGGCCAGTCCCTCGATGGTCGTGACCTCGGCGCCGTCGGCCTGCACCGCCAGCGTGGTGCAGGACTTGGCCGACACGCCGTCGATCAGCACCGTGCACGCCCCGCACTGGCTCGTGTCGCAGCCGATCTTCGTGCCGGTCAGCTCGCCAACGACCCGGATGAAGTGGACCAGCAGGTAGCGCGGCTCGACCTCGCGCTCGATGAGGCGGCCGTTGACCTTGATGCTGACGGGGACTTTCACGCGTCACCTCCAGGGGAGGCGAAATTATATCGCCCGGCGGGGAACGCGCGCCACTCCGGAATGGGCGCCGTTCGTCCGCGCGACGCCGCGTGGTGATCCGTGGCTTCGCGCCGTGCCCTCATACACACTCAAGGAGTATCATACACACCATGCGCACGAACATCGTCCTGGATGACGCGCTGGTTCGGCGGGCGATGGAGCTGACCGGCGCCCGCACGAAGCGGGAAGTCGTGCATGTCGCGCTGTCGAGTCTGGTCGAGCAGCGGACCCGCAGCAACCTGCTGGATCTGGCGGGGGAGCTGGAGTTCACACCCGGCTTCGACCACAAGGCGCTGCGCGGACTGCGCAGCGGGTCGCGTCGTGGTGATCGTTGACACGTCGGTCTGGTTGGACGTGCTGCGCGGGGCGGGTGCGCGCGAGCGGCTCGAACGCGAGCTCGCCGGCGCGGAGCCCTGCCTGACGCGCTTCACGCAGATGGAGCTGCTCGTGGGCGTGTCCCGCGCAGAGCAGTGGCAGCGCCTGGAGCGCTATCTCGACCGGCAGCGGTACGCCGAGGCCGACCACGCGACGTGGCGCCACGCGGCGAGGACGTTCGTCGACCTGCGGCGCACCGGCACGACGGTGCGGAGTCCCATCGACTGCTGCATCGCCGAGATCGCGATCGCACACGACGCGGTGCTCCTGCACCGCGACCGCGACTTCACGGCCATCGCCGCCGCCCGCCCGTTGCGCCAGCGCCGGGTCGAGTGGTAGAGCGGGGCGTCTACGAGCCGCCGCCGTAGCGATCGGCCAGGTCCTGCTTCGCGTCGGCGTCGAGCAGGTCGTTGAACCGGTCGAACTCGAACAGCCCGTCCTGCTGCCCGGCGCTGCCCCCCTCGGCCTGCAGCCGGCCGTACGCCGTCTCCAGCGCGCGGGCGGCGGCGAGCAGGCCGGTCAGGGGGTACAGGATCAACTGGAAGCCGAGCGCCGCCAGATCCTCCCGCGAGCGCAGCGGCGTCCGGCCCCGCTCGACCATGTTGGCCACGGTCGGCCGCGGGGCCCGCCGGCCGACGGCCGCCAGCTCTGCCGGCGACCGCGGCGCCTCGACGAACGTGGCGTCCGCGCCGGCCTCCCGCGCGGCCTCCGCCCGGGCCAGCGCCTCGTCGAGGCCGCCGTCCGCAATGGCGTCCGTGCGGGCCACGATGAAGAAGTCGCGGTCGCCCCGGGCGTCGACGGCGGCGCGTATCCTGGCCAGGTACTCGGCGCGCGCGACCACGCGCTTCCCGCGCATGTGCCCGCACCGTTTCGGCCACTGCTGGTCCTCGAGGAAGCAGCCGGCGGCGCCGGCCGCGATCAGCTTCGTCGACCGTCCGCACCACGTTCAGGGGATTGCCGTAGCCGGTGTCGGCGTCCACGATGATCGGGATGTCGACGCTGCGGCAGATGCAGCGGGCGCGCTCGACGACCTCCGTCTGCGTCAGCAGCCCCAGGTCCGGCTCGCCGATGTGCGTCGCCGACACCGCGTAGCCCGAGACGAACGCGAGCTCGAACCCGGCGCGGGCCGCCAGCGTCGCCGACAACGCGTCGTAGACGCCGGGAAAGACGGCCGTTCCGGCCCGCTCGAGCACGGCGTGAACGCGTGTGGGCATGGCCTGGCCCGCCAATCGTCGCCTGCGGCTCCGGTTGGCGCCCAACCAAGCCTACAGGAGTCCGCGCCGTCTACGGCGCAGACTCCTACTCCGCTGCCGTGAGGGCCGCCGCGAACGACGCCAGATCGCCGGCGACGGCCGGGTGCGGCGTCAGGCCGAGCAGGTGGCTGACGAGCGGATACACGTCGACCGCCTCGACCGGCGGCAGCGTGACGCCCGCCCGGATGCCCGGACCGGCCGCCAGGAAGATGCCGTGCATCGCCGGCAGGCGCGGGTCCCAGCCGTGCATGCCGGGACGCAGCAGCAGGCGCACCCGCTCGACGAAGCGGCGGAAGCCCACCAGCCCGAGCCCGTCCGGGATCACCAGGATGTCGCCGATGCGCGGGCTGCCGCGGACGCGCAGCCGCGCCGGTATCTCCTCGCGCAGGTAGGCGCGGGCATGCGTCAGTCCGGCGTTCAGCTCGTCGCGCAGCGCCCGGCTCCGCGCCGGCTCGCCGACGTGCACGCTCATCGCGGTGCCGGCGGCCACGAGCCGCACGCCGCCGAGGTCGGCGACGTCCGGCAGCACGGTCAGGCGATCCGGATCGGGCGCGGCCATGCCGTGATCGGAGACGACGACCAGCGCGACGCGGGCGGCGTGCGGCAGCGCGTCGACGCCGTCCAGCAGGCGGCCCAGCAGCCGGTCGGCCGCCTCGACGCTGCGGCGCATGCCCGGGGCGTCGGGGCCGAGGTTGTGGCCCGCGCTGTCGACCAGCGAGAAGTAGAGCGTGAGCAGGTGCGGGCGCTCGCCTTCCGGCAGGGCGAGCCACGCCAGCACCTGCGCTGTCCGCTCGGCATTCGGCACGCCGCCGTCGTAGGGGCGCCAGTGGCTCGGGCGGACGCCCCCGATGTCGGCTTCCGTGCCGGGGAAGAAGAACGCCGCGGTCACCATGCCCTGCCGCTCGGCGGTGACCCAGATGGGCTCGCCGCCCCACCACGAGCCGTCCCCGGGATCGTCGTCGTCGCGGTAGTCGAACTCGTCGTCGCGCAGCGGGTCGTAGAAGCGATTGGCGACGATGCCGTGCGCTTCCGGGTAGAGGCCGGTCGCGAGGGAGTAGTGCCCATAGGCGCTAACTTGTTAACGCCACGTGCTCCGGCGGCTGCTCGGCCCAA
>CAYGCV010000236.1:0-7274 GCA_964348425.1 uncultured Vicinamibacteraceae bacterium
CGTGTCGCCGAAACGCTTGAAGTTGCGGATCTCGAGGTAGTGCAGCAGCCTCATCGGGACCGTCTCAGAACTCGTACCGCACGCCCGGCTTCATCGCGAGCGGGTCGAGGGCGGCGATGACGCGCTCGGCGTCGCCGGTGCGCAGGGAGAAGTTGGTCACCGCGTCCGAGTTGAAGAGGGTTGTAGAGGTCCAGCATCAGGGTCAGCCGGCCGCCGGCGCCGGCGGCGAACGCCTTGTCGAGGCGGAGGTCGGCCAGCGTCACGTTCTCGGAGCGGTTGGCGGCCAGGTCGGTGAGGAAGATCGGCTGGTTGGTGCCGGTGCCCGGGATGTCGACGCGCTGTATCAGGGCGTACGGCCAGCCGCTCTGGTGGCGGACGTTGGCCGACAGGCCGACGTCGTACGGCAGCATGTAGCGCGCCAGCAGGCGGGCGCCCCAGTTGGTGGTCGCCTGCCGGCCGGCGACGTCGAGGCTGTGGTTCTGCCAGGTCCGGCCTGTCACGTTGCGGGGTCAGGCTGCCCGTGCGTGTTGGCGCGAAGAAAGGCTGCGTAGCCCGGTTCGTCAAGCGTCCCGGCCGCCAAGTGGAGAACCGCCTGAGTCGCGTCGCCTTCTGTGGCGCTGAACCGGTATCCGTTCCAGCTCCAGGAACAGGATACCGACCACGAATCCGGTGCGCTTGTTGCCATCGACGAAGGGATGGTTGCGGATGATGCCGACCGCGTAGGCGGCGGCCATCTCGATGATGTCGGTCGAAGTCGTGTAGGCGTAGAGTTGCCGGGGCCGCGCGAGCGCGGACTCCAGCATGCCTTCGTTGCGCAGACCCGCGGCGCCGCCGTGGAGGGCGAGCAGACGATCGTGCACAGTCCGCGCGTCTCGGACGTCGATCCAGATCGGCGCCGTCACCTGGCCAGGGCGTCAAGCGTGTTGCGATAGCGGTCGATGATGTCCTCTGCTGCGGCCATCTTCTTCTCGAAGGCGATGTCGCAAGGCCCCAACCGGTAGCCGCCGTCGTGCGCTTCGATCAGGAACAGGGACTCGCCGTCCTTGGCATGCAGCCGATCGATGACGTCCTTCGGCAGGAGGACTCCGAGGGAATCGCCGAATCTGCGGACCTTGAGCTCGACCATGACGCCATTCTAATTCGATCGCTCAGAACTCGTACCGCACGCCCAGCTTCATCGCGAGCGGGTCGAGGGCGGCGATGACGCGCTCGGCGTCGGCGGTGCGCAGCGAGAAGTTGGTCACCGCGTTCGAGTTGAAGAGGTTGTAGAGGTCCAGCATCAGGGTCAGCCGGCCGCTGGCGCCGGCGGCGAACGCCTTGTCGAGGCGGAGGTCG
The DNA here is from genome assembly GCA_964348425.1 of uncultured Vicinamibacteraceae bacterium. Taxonomy (GTDB): domain Bacteria; phylum Acidobacteriota; class Vicinamibacteria; order Vicinamibacterales; family UBA8438; genus JAAXGX01. Next base: position 1,336 of record CAYGCV010000236.1, read on the forward strand.
GCCAGCGTCACGTTCTCGGAGCGGTTGGCGGCCAGGTCGGTGAGGAAGATCGGCTGGTTGGTGCCGGTGCCCGGGATGTCGACGCGCTGTATCAGGGCGTACGGCCAGCCGCTCTGGTGGCGGACGTTGGCCGACAGGCCGACGTCGTACGGCAGCGTGTAGCGCGCCAGCAGGCGGGCGCCCCAGTTGGTGGTGGCCTGCCGGCCGTCGACGTCGAGGCTGTGGTTCTGCCAGATCCGGCCGTGCCCGCCGGAGCCGACGACCAGCGGGTCCGCGAAGAGCGGGCTCCGGTTCTCGCCGGCGGCGGCGCGGAACTCGTCCCGCCACTGGTAGTCGACGCTGGCCTGCAGCAGGAGCCCGCCGGTGAAGCGCCGGTTCACGGCCACCTGCAGCGTGTCGTAGGCGGCCTCCAGGCCCGGGAAGGCAGTGAGCCGGTTGTCGACGAGCCCGGCCACGTCACCGGGGACGCGCTGGACGTTCAGCAGGGCGCCGGTCAGGGCGTTCAGCGGGCAGTCCCACTCGGGATCCACGGCGCACGAGACGCCGCGCCCGGCGAGCAGCGCGCCCTGCTGCGGGGCGTTCCAGATGCCGCTGTCGCCGCTCACGTCCTTGCGCACGTAGGAGAACCGCAGGGAGGTGTCCGCCGCCACCTCGTGCTCCAGCGAGATGCTGATCTCGTCGACGTACTCCGGCGCCAGGTCGGGGTCGACGGCGGTTCCCTCGGCGCGGAGCTCGGTGCCGGTGGCGCCCAGGTCGTCCAGCCTCGCCCCCAGCTCGTCGGGGCCGTCGTAGAGCCCGTTGGCGTTCGGATCGAGGAAGGCGTAGCGGATCCAGGCCGTGCTGGCCGGATTGGCGACCCCGTGCGAGTCGGCCAGGTTCACGTAGTAGCGGCCGTAGTGTCCCTTCAGCACCGTGTCCGGCGCCAGCGCGAACGTCGCGCCCAGCCGCGGCGCCCAGGTGTTCCAGACGACGTTCGTCCGGCCCGCGGTGGTGCCGCCGGGAAAGAAGTCGGCCAGGAAGGGGTTGGAGACGGCGTCCAGGAAGTACGTCCGCTGCTGCTCGTAGCGGACGCCCAGGTTCAGCGAGAGCCGGTCCACGGGCCGCCACGTGTCCTGGACGAACGCCGCGTGGTGCCGGTTCCGGTTGTCGGAGGCGATCTCGCCCTCGGCGGGCATGCTGAAGAGCATGATGCGGTCGACGCCGAACGGGCGGCCGTTGGCACTGTCGTCGAGGTAGCGGACGTGCCCGGAATTGGCGTTCGAGCCGAACTGGCTGCTGTCGATCTGGAACTCGTAGCCCACCTTGAGATCGTGGCTGCCGCCGAAGTCGGGCGCGTAGTGGTTCAGGCTCACGGTGGCCTGCGGCTTCCAGCGCACGAAGGTGAACGGGGGCGCACCGTCGACGCCCGGAAACCAGCCCGCGCCGCTCAGCCGGCCGGTCGCGGTGTCCAGGCGCGGCGGCTGCTGCGCGGGATCGACCTGCGGCACCATCGGCCACGCGAGCCCGAAGTGCTTGAAGGCCGCCGTCATGAACGTCCGGTCGTTCCACACGCGCTGCCATTCCGCCTTGTGCGCCGAGCTCCAGCTCGCCTGCGCCAGCACCGAGTCGGGGCCGACGTCGGCCGACAGCCCGCGCTTCGGCTTCTCCTTGAGGCCCCACTGCGTGTAGCCGATCAGCCGGTCCCGGTCGGTCAGCCGCACCGTCACCTTGCCGCCGAAGTTGTCGAAGTCGCCCAGGTCGGTGGCCACGGCGCGATCCACGCCCGAGACCGCCTTGTCGATGCGGAAGTGGTTGTAGAACGCGTAGAACCACGCGCGGTCGCGCACGATCGGCCCGCCGACGTCGGCATGGGTCTCGAAGAAGAGCAGGTTCGGGTTGCCGGTGTAGCCGCGCGCCTCGAGGTCCGCAGCGCGGTTCTCGCCCACGAAGCTCTCGTGCTCGTAGTCGCCGTGGAACAGACCGCTGAAGTCGTTGCCGCCGCTCTTCATGGTCATCATGACGAGCGAGCCCGGGGCGGTCATCTCCACGTCGGCGCCCGCCGCCGTGGTCGTGAACTCCTCGATGGAGTAGTAGTCGAAGTAGAACCCGGTGCCGCCGCTGCCCTCGGTCGTGTCGACGCCGTCGGCGAGAATCCGGTTCTGGTTCCGCACGCCGAAGCTCTCGTAGCCGGTCTGCTGGCTCTTGTGCGAGCCGCCGACGTCGAAGCCGCGCATGCGGACGCCCGCCGTCTGGCCGAGCACGGCCCAGACGTCGGTGGCCGAGGGCACCTCCTGCAGCTCCGCCTCGCCGAAGTCGTTCACGAGCGCCGTGGTCCGGATGTCTACGACCGGCGCAGCGCCCGTGACCGTCACGGTCTCGGCCAGCGCGGCCGGCTCCAGCGCGGCGTCGATCCGAATGACGCGGTTGCCCTCCACGACGACGCCCTCGCGGACGAGCGTGCGGAAGCCGGGCAGCTCGAACGTGAGGTCGTAGGACCCGCGCCCGAGCGCCCGGAAGCGGTACGACCCGTCGACGAGCGTGACCGCGACGACGGGGGCGATCAGCGCCTCGCCGGCCAGCGTCACCGTCGCCCCGGGCACCGCCAGGTCCTGGCTGTCGACGACCGCGCCCTCGATGGTCCCGGAGGTCTGGGCCGCCGCCGGGGCGGCGGCGCCGGCGGCCAGCAGCAGCGCAGCGCACCAGCGTCCCGGCGGCCGCACCGCGCCGCGCAACGGATTCGTTCCTGCTCTGCCGGATCGTTCGTCGACCATGGCCATTCACCTGGGGCGGGCAGCCCGCCCGATCCAGGTTATCGCCGCAATCGACGTATCCGACGTACTCGACGGGGTCGGCGGCGGGGCATCCGCACGCCGGGCCGCCGTGTCAAGGGGCGGCCCGGCGCCGTAGCGCGCCTCAGTCGACGATCGCCTGATACGTCATCGTCGCCAGGTCCGGACGGACGTTGAGATGGGTGTACGGGCGGATCTGCTCCATGAGGATGCCGATCAGCTCCTCGGACGGGTCCACCCAGAAGATCGTGCCGTAAGCGCCGCCCCAGTAGTAGGAGCCTTCCGAGCGAGGGGTGCCCGACGGCCCGAGGTCGGTGACCACCGCGTAGCCGAGGCCGAAGCCGTAGCCAGGGCCGGCCAGCCAGATGCCCTGGTCGCCGGTGTGGTTGGCGGTCATCAGCTCGACCGTCTTGCGGCTGAGGATGCGCACGCCGTCGAGCTCGCCGCCGTTCAGCATCATCTGGTGGAAGCGGAAGTAGTCGCGCGCGGTGGACACGAGCCCGCCGGCGCCGCTGAAGTAGGTGTGCGGCTCGGCCACGAAGCGGCTCTTCGCGGTCGGCGCTTCGGACAGCTCGATCGTGCCCTCCGCGTTCGGGCGGTAGAGCGCGGCGAAGCGGTCCAGCTTCGACTGCGGCAGGTAGAAGTGGGTGTCGACCATGTCGAGCGGCGCGAAGATCCGCTCCTTCAGGTACGCGTCGAGGGTCTGGCCCGACATCACCTCGACGAGCCGCCCCACCACGTCGGTGGCCCGCCCGTACTCCCAGTGGTCGCCGGGCTGGAAGTTCAGCGGCAGCGTCGCGAGCCGCTTCAGCATGGCGCCCACCGTGTCGCCCGGCTTGCGCGGCGCCACCAGTTCCATGAACTCCGGCTGGGTGATGCCGCGGTAGCTGTTGGCGAGCCCGGCGGTGTGGGTCAGAATCTGCTGCACCGTGATCGGCCGGGTGGCCGGCACCGTCTTGTAGCGGCCGGTCAGCCGCTCCTGCGGCGGCGCGGGCACCGCCACCTGCATGTCGGCGAACTCCGGCAGCCAGCGGCCGCTCGGGTCGCGGAGCTGGAAGCGGCCCTCCTCGTAGAGCATCATCAGGGCGACCGACGCGATCGGCTTGGTCATCGACGCGATGCGGAAGATGGCGTCGTGGGTCATCGGCGCGCCGGCCTCGACGTCGCGCTGGCCCAGGGCCGAGAAGTGCACGACCTTGCCGCGACGCGCCACCAGGGTCACGACGCCGGCGACCTCGTTGCGGTCGATGTAGCCCTGCATCACCCGGTCGAGACGCTCGAGGCGCGCCCCGGACATCCCGACCGACTCCGGCTCCGCGGTGGGCACGCCGTCCATCTGCGGCAGGTCGGCCGGCGCGTTCGCCCGCGCCGCGGCGACGGCCACGGCCAGCACCGCGATCAGCACCCACCACTTCAGCGTCGATCTCGTCATGACTCTCTCCTTGGATGGTCCGTCTCAGCCGAGCCCGATCCGCAGCACCGTGAACAGCAGCCAGCAGGTGAAGCCGCCGACGACGGTCATCGAGAAGCCCCAGGCCAGCAGCTTGTTGAACAGCGCGCGGCTGTCCTCGCTGGCCGGCGCGGCGGCCATGCACAGCGCGCCCAGCGTCGACAGCGGCGCCACGTCGACGAGGTGCGCGCCGACGTTCATCGACGAGGCGATCGCCAGCGGCGCAACGCCCCCGAGCTGCTCGGCGAGCCCCGGCACCGTCGGCAGGAACGCCGGGAGCACCACGCCCGACGTGCTGCTGTAGATGGAGACGAACCCGGTCGAGAAGGCGATGATGGCGGTCACCGTGTTCGGGGTGGACATGCCGGCCAGCACGCGCGTGAACAGGTCGAGGCCGCCGGTGGCCTCGAGGACGGAGATGAGGACGGTCACGCCGCACACGAGCATGATGACGCGCCACGGCATGATCTTGACGGCCTCGAGCTCGTCCCCGGCCTTCAGCAGCGCGAGCACCACGGCCGCCGTGAAGGCCCCCAGGCCGACGTCGACGTCGAAGAACACGACGCCCGTCACGAGCGTGCCGATGACGGCCAGCGTGAGCCACTGCGCCCGCGTGAACTCGCTGCCCGCCGCCGCGCCGCCGGCCGCGCCCTGCGGACCGCCCGGCATGCTCACGCTGCCGGCGTGGTAGCGGCCCAGCAGCCGCCAGCCTCCGAAGAGGAAGTAGGCGGTGAAGGCGATCACGGCGTGCGCCATCATGTTGTTGAGGTAGCTCAGCACCTCGTAGCCACCGAGGCCGATGTCGGCCATCACGCCGTTGACGATGACCCCGGTCGGGGCGATCGGCGACAGCGAGCCGGCGTTGGCGCCGTTGGCGACCATGATGGCCATCAGGAAGGCCGGCACGCCGACCTGGCCCGCCACCGCCATCGCCATGGGGGCGATCAGGGCCACCGTCGCGATGTTGCCCGGACCGATCGACGCAATCAGGAATGAGAGCAGGAAGAACATCATCGGCATCACGCCGACGTTGCCCCGGCAGTACTCGACCGCCTTGCGCGCGATGCGGTCGAGCGTGCCGTTGGCCTGCGCCTGCGAGAACAGCAGCGTGACCCCGGTCAGCGTCAGGAAGAGCCGGGTGGGGAAGCCGCCCATGACCTCGCGCGGGCTCATCCCGGCCACGTACACGCCGACGATCCAGGCCAGGGCGATGGCGAGGAAGCCGACGTGCAGCCGGATGGTGCAACTGACGATGATGGCGACCAGCAGCGCCCCGAGCGAGATGACCGCGACATCCATGGGCGGCGAGTATAGCGCAGGCCGGCGGCCCGCCGGACGAATACCCGCTGCCGTGCGCGCGCGCTTCCGGGGTGCGGGACGGGACGCCCGCGTGCCGGCGGCCGGTCAGGCCGCGTGGTCGGATGCCGCTTCCCGGAGGAGCGTCCAGGCGCGCTCCACGTGGCGCTGCTCCGTGCGGATGTGGCCGATCGCCAGGCGCAGCGCGAAGCGGCCCTCGATCCGCGTGTGCGACAGGAACACCTCGCCGGAGGCGTTGACTGCCTCGAGCACCCGGGCGTTGAGGCGCTCGATGCGGCCGCCTTCCGCGTCGTCCCCGGGCTCGTGCCAGGCCCGCGGCCTGGCCCCGAACCAGCCCACGCTGAGCGGCACGGGCGCGAGGCGCTCGAAGCGGTCGCTGGCGTCCCCCCACCCGGCGAACAGCC
>CAYGCV010000237.1:0-7249 GCA_964348425.1 uncultured Vicinamibacteraceae bacterium
AGCCGGCGTGGTCGCCGTAGCGCTCCTCGAGCGACAGGCGCGGGTCGCCGCTGGCGAGGCGCTCCGCCCGCGTGCGGGCGAACGGGAAGAAGGCCCCGGTCAGCCCGCACAGGTCGCGGCCGCGGGAGCCGGCCCGGTACAGGTTCCAGCCGGTGCTCGTCCCGACGGGCACCGCGATGTCGACCGTGCGGACCCCGGCGATGTCGTGCCCGTCGCGGTCGGTGGTCGGCACGAGCACCTGGTACGACGCCCCGCGGTTCGGCGGCAGCACGGTCTGCCGTCCGCCCTGCGAGCCGAACGTGGGACCGAAGCCGAGCACGTCGAGGCCGTTCACCGTGGTCGGGAAGGCGACGCCGGGAATGGCGGGAAACGTCCGTCCCGCCTCGTCCACCGTGGCCAGCGTTCCCCGCCGCACGTCCGGGTAGTTGCTCTCGGGCGGCTCGAGGCCCTGATCGGCCCACTCGTCGAGGGCCACGAGCAGCGCCCGCATCAGCGGAGCCGCGCTGCGGTAGCTGTTTGTGACGAACTCGCAGGCCTCGCGATCGGTCGGCACGAAACCGACCCCCGGACCCCCGCCGTGCGGGTGGCTGGCCAGCAGGTACAGGCGCACGTTGTCCGGGATGGGCACGGCGTTCCCGTGGCCGTCATGGACGTTGAGCGAGGCCTTCATCTGCCAGAACTCGTTGCTCGTGTCGACGTGGAACACGAGCGGGTCGGTGGCCGGCCGCTTCAGGATGCCGTCGCGGATGTTCGTGACCGGATCCGTCGTCACGGCATACGTCAGGGGCGGGTACGACTGCGAGGTGAAGTCGGCCGTCCGGTCCTGGCGCGAGTAGATGTTGGGGTCGGCGAACTCCACGTTCGCGAACAGCCGGTGCGAGCCGGGGATGTGGATGCGCACGGCGTCGAACACGCGGCGGTGCGCCTCGTCCTCGTTGAACCCGAGGTACAGGTAGTCGCGCATGTACATCCCGGTGGACGAGATGCCGAGCCCGTAGGCGCGGCGGATGCCCACGGCGTCCGCGCTGCGCGCCAGCGGATTGGGCGTGCCCGCGTCGTCCGCCGTCTCGTAGCGCAGGAACGAGGCGACGTCGCGCGTCACCGCGTACCCCAGCCCCATGACCCACGGGTTCCGGGCCGGGTAGATCAGCTCGTACACCTTGTCGGCCTCGAACCCGTCGAAGACGCAGATGTCGACCGTCGAGGGCGTCAGCGACGCCTCCCCGGCGGGGCACGTGCCGAACGCCCACCGATCGGGCGCGATCGGCCGCGGCTTGCCGTCGATGGCGTCGCGCACCGTCAGGGTGGAGTGCGCCGTATCGGTGTCGGCCGTCTCGTAGCTGAGGAAGCGGTCGTTGCCCTTGAGCGGCAGCGTGTAGGCGCTGCTGCCCCGGCCCAGCGGCTCGCGCAGCGGGTCCGACGGATACTCGATCCGGATCTGCGAGACGATGGGGCTGCCGTCGGCCTGCACGGCGACCGGCAGGTTGGCCCCCAGGCGCGTCGCCGTCGTCAGCACGTCACCGGCCCAGCCGGCGTCGACGAAGCTGTAGCCGAGGCGGAAGAACAACCCGTCGCCGGACTCCGGGTCGGCCCCCGCCGGCAGCGACGGGAAGGTCTGGAAGCCCAGCTCGATGGCGTTGCCCCGGTTGTTGACGCCGTAGAGCAGCTTGCCGTTGCCGCGCGCCAGGTCGACCGGCTTGATGATGAAGAACGGCGCGCTGAACTCCACGAGTCCGCGCGCGTTGCGCGGCGCGCGGTCGAGGTTGACGATCACCGCGTTGAGCGGGTCGTCGGGATCCACCTCGAGGTAGACCGTCCCGTCGAGACGCTCGAAGGGTCCCGCCTCGCCGAAGCTCTTGCCCCCGGCGTACGGGGCCGTCCGCTCCACGACGATGCGGGCCACGCGCGCGTCGGCCGGCTGCGCCGCCAGGGCCGCCAGCAGCCCGCCCAGAAGCACCACCGCAACTGCTCGTCTCATCACAACGCCCCCTTGTCACTGGCCCGCCACTCGTCGCCTGCGGCTCCGCGCGGCGCCCAACCAATCCTTCAGCAGTCTGCGCCGTTCTACGGCGCCGACTCCTACTGCTCGGCGGCACGCGCGCCGGACAGGATGTTGAACAGTCCGTAGTTGCCCTCGTGACACGCGTACTCGTAGAGCACGTCGCCCCGCTTCATCGGCAACGCGGCCGTGAAGGGCCGGGTGAACGTGGCCGCGTCCTCGACCGTGTACTCGTACAGCAGCGTGTCGTCGGCCGTGCGCCGGAACCGCTCCGTCAGACGGAGCGTCGCGCCGGTGCCGACGGCGCGGTCGATCGACGGGTTGAAGCTGGCGATCTTCTCGCTGAAGTTGGTGGACTCGACGACCAGCGTGTCGCCCTCCCAGCGGCCGCGCGAGTTGCCCATCCACTGCGTGATCCGCGCCGGCAGAGGCGCCCGCCCGTCGAGCGGCACGATGCGCGCGTCGTGCACCATCTCGTTGAGGATCACCACGTGGTCCGCCGTCTGGAAGATCTGGATGTTCTGGTTGTAGCCGCCCGGCGAGATCGGCGGACCGGAGTTGAACCCGATCAGGCAGCGCTCGCCCAGCCCGCGGTCCTCGTAGCTGTCGGCGCCGATGCCGGCCGCGCGCACGCGCACCGGGCGCGTGCCCGGCAGGTCCTCCTCGAGCGACAGGACGTGCATCTCGACCCCCGGCTGCAGCGCCGGCAGCCGGCCGTCGGGCGGGTCGACGATGAGCGACGTCCGCTGATCGTCCGTCAGCCGCGCCCCCTGGTCGACCCAGAAGTTGTTGTAGGCCCCCACGTCGCCGATGGGCAGCGTGCCGTCGGGCGTGAAGGCCGCCGCGAACGCCGCCTCGTACGCGGCCGCTTCCTCGGCCGTCAGCACGGCCTTGTCCGCCTGCCCTTCCGGGCGCTCGAGCGGGGTCAGCGTGCGGAAGTCCCACACGCCCTGCAAGTCGGGGCTACCGTCCGGCAGGCGGGGCGGCTCGTACGGGGTCTGCGCGCCCGCCGGGAGCGAGCCTCCGGCGGTCAATGCGAGCAGGGCGAGCACGGCGACGATGCGGCGAACGTACATCCCATTCCTCCCGGCCGGCGCGCGGCCGTCATCGTAACGAAGTCCAAGCCCCTAATGATATCGTTCGGCGCACGCATGCGGACAGTCCGCGCCGAGCTGCCGCTGGACCTCGACCGCGCCGCCGCCTGGCGCCGGCTGCGAGACCTGTCCTCCCCGCACCTGTACGTGCCGCGCCTGACGGCCGCGGCGTTCACCGGCGCGCGGCGCGAGGGCGTGGGCGCGAGCCGCCGGGTCCGGATGGGTCGCCTGCTGACCCTCGACGAGACGGTCACCGAGTGGCGCGAGGCCGAGGGCATCAGCCTGCGCCTGCACCGCGGCGCCCGGGGCCCGCTGCCGCCGCTCCGGCAGCACTTCTTCGACTACGGCCTGGCCGAGCGCGGCGGCCGCGTGTGGCTGGTCAACCGCATGCGCTACGAGGCGGGCCTCGGCGTCCTGGGCGCGCTGCTCGACCGCCTCTTCCTGCGGCGGATCATGGCCCGCCAACTGCAGGACGTGACGCTGGCCCAGAAGATCCACTACGAGACCGGCGAGAGGGTGACGCCGGCCGTCCTCGCAGCCTGGAAGGCCCGGGCGGCGGCGTCCGGATAGTCGTGCCGGCGGCGACGGGCCGCCGCCGGCGGCGCCGCGCACGTTTCAGGCCGGCACCGGCACGCGGACGAAGACGCCGCGCCCTTCCTGGCGGACGGCGTACGTGACGACCGGCCTGTCGGCGGGACCGCCGCACGGCCGCCCGTCGGCGAGCGCGAAGCGCGCGCCGTGCCAGGGACAGACGACCCGGCCCTGCTCGATCCGTCCGAGCGCGAGCGGCCCGCCCGTGTGCGGGCAGCGGTTGTCGAGCGCGTGCAGCCGCCCCTCGTGCTGCCAGACGGCGATTTCGCGACCGACGACGACGAGCGTGCACGGCCGCCCGGCGTCCAGTTCATCCCGCTCGGCCACCCGGATCCAGCGCCCGCCGTCGGCCGGCACGGAGACCGATGGACCCGCTTCGGCCGCGGGCTCCCGGCCCGGCACGCCCGGCCAGCCGCCGTGACAGAGCTCGACCGCCAGGTCTTCCTCCCAAATGTGATTCGCGCCGCGCTCCACGACCCGGCGGACCAGCGGCCGCAGCCACGACCAGCCCGGGACGAGCGGCACGCGGTAGGTCTCCTCGATTGCCGTCTCGTCGCCGCGGGCCGTCAGGTGCGTGTCCACGCCGACCCCCCGCAGCAGTCCGCGCCGGAACCGGATGCGGATCCGGTCCGGCGGCAGCCAGACCTGCTCGGCGACGGTCCGCAGCCGCACGCCCAGCCAGGCCGGCCAGCGCTGCTCGAAGACGATGCGCCGGCCGTCCACCTCCAGCACGCGCGCCGCGCCCAGCGTCGTCGGGTGCACGGTCTCGAGATGCTCGAGATCGAAGTACTGGGCCAGCACCCGCTCGAACGGATAGGGAATCCGCACGCGGTAGGTGACGCTGATCGCCATCGTCTGCACATCGTCGGCACGCGTCGCACAAGCGGCGCCAGGCGGCTCGCGCTCGGCTGCCGATCAGGCTAGTCGCAAACAGAAGATGCCGCCAACCATGTGGCAGCGCTGTTTCGAACCTCTGGATTCTTCACTCACCTGACGGCTGTTTCGGCGTGCTCTGGTTTGTCACTATCGGCTTCGGCGGCGCCGGCCGCACCGTTATCTTGGATATAACGGGATTGAGGCCGCGCTTCTCAATGGTAACGTCATCAAATTCCCTAGCAGTAGATGAGTCGCTACGTTTGTCTGGCATGGTTACCTCCTTCGCCGGCCTCGGAGGTTTCTCGTGGTTCTCCCCGGTAAGGAAACTCTATGTGCACGTCGATCTCCGTCCGCGCGAGATACAGCAACGGAACGCCAAGGTCTTTGCCGTTCTTGTCCCAAATGATCGCGTCCCTGAGCAGCAACTCCCTTAGTTTCCCGGTTTCAGAGTATGCCCGCACCCAACCGCAGTAAGTAATGCCTCGCTCGAGATCCCGGACGTGTACGTATTCAACCTGCGGTCGACAACGGTTGAACTTGAGATCCCACACATCTTCCTTCCCATGTGTTGTCGCCGCCCCCACCCGGTTCAAAAAGCGCGTCATCCACCTACGCGTCGACCCGTACATCCACACGAACGAGAAAGTGAGCGCCGCGGCTGAGGACTGTACCGTTGTTAAACATGGGTTAGTCTACTTACTGTGGTGCCGGTACTATTGAAGAAGTGGCCGAAACCCATCCAATAACATCATCCAAGAAAACGTTCCCGTCGATACCCAACAACCAGTTCTTACCGTCGACGCATCACGCCGGCACCAACTCCGCCCCTACGCTGCGCACGGCGGCCACGGCCGTCTCGATGCCCGCGCGCGACACGTCCAGGTGGGTGACCGCCCGGATGACGCCGCCGGCGGCGCCCATGCGAACGCCCCGCGCTGCCAGCCGGCTCAGGAACTCGGCGTTGCCGACGCCCAGACCCCGGACGTCGAAGAAGACCATGTTCGTCTCGGGCGCCGGCGTGCGGACGTGAATGCCGCCCGTCGCGGCCAGACCGGCTGCCAGCAGGCGGGCGTGCTCGTGGTCCTCGGCCAGCCGCTCGACGTGGTGGTCGAGCGCGTACAGGCACCCCGCCGCCGCGATCCCGGCCTGGCGCATGGCGCCGCCGAAGAGCTGCTTGTAGCGCCGGGCTTCCGCGATGAACGCCGTCGTGCCTGCGAGGACGGCGCCGATCGGCGCGCCGAGCCCCTTGGTGAAGTCGATCCAGAGGCTGTCGACGGCGGCCGCGAAGTCTGCGGCGGCGACGCCGGACGCGGCGCAGGCATTGAGCAGCCGGGCGCCGTCCATGTGGACCGGCACGCTGCGCTCGCGGGCGCACGCCGAGACCGCCTGCAGCGCATCGAGCGGCCAGACCGCGCCGCCGCCGAAGTTGTGGGTCTGCTCGACGCAGACGACGCCCACGGGCTGCCCGTACGGCACCGGCACCGAGGTCACCCGCTCCATGGCGGCAGCCAGCTCGACCGGCGTGAAGATGCCGCGCGCGGTCCGGATCGGCTCGACCAGCACGCCGGAGGCGAGCGCCGCGCCGCCCGACTCGGCGCGGATGACGTGCGCCATCCCGTCGGCGATCAGCGCGTCCCCCGGCCGGGTGTGCACCTTGACGGCGACCAAGTTGCACATGGTCCCGGTGGGCAGCCAGAGCGCCGCCTCCTTGCCGAGCAGCTCCGCCACCCGCGCCTGCAGGCGGGTGACGGTCGGATCCTCGCCCTTCTGCTCGTCGCCGACCTCGGCGCCCGCCATGGCCGCGCGCATGCCGGCCGTGGGCCGGGTCTCGGTGTCGCTGAAGAGCGAGACCACGCCTACCGCGAGCCGGCCAGCTCGGCCTGCTCCTCGGCCCGCGCCCCGGCGAGCACGTTGACGATGCTGTAGTTCCCCTCGTGACAGGCGTACTCGTAGAGCGGACCCTCCGTCACGCCGCGCGCCGCCTGGTTGGTGGTCAGCGGCATGCGCACGCTCCAGGGGCGCGTGAACTTCGCCGGATCGGTCAGCGTGAACTCGTACTCCAGCGTGTTCTCGTCGACGCGGGTGAAGCGCTCGACGAGGTGCATCGTGGTCGTCGGCATGCGCCACGTGGCGGCCCAGCGCTCGGCGGTCCCGTCGACGAACCGCGTCGACTCGACGACCAGCGTGTCGTCCTCCCAGCGGCCCCGCATGTCGCCGTTCCACTGCGCCAGGCCGTGCGACCGCCCGTCGAGGGGGATGATCCGCCGATCGCGGAACATCTCGTGCACGATGACCACGTACCCGGGCGCCTGCAGGATCTGGTGATTCGGGTTGTAGCCCAGCCAGAACATCGGCACGCCGTCGGTCATGCAGCGCTCCCCGGTGTCGACGTCCACCCACGAGTTGCGCGCGCCGTGCACGCGGTACTCGCGCTGCAGCCGCTCGCGCTCGGCCATCGCCTCGGTGTAGGGGACGCGCCCGTCGGGCGGATCGACGATCAGCGCGGTGCGCCGGTCCGGGATGACGCGGGTCCCCGGATCGAACCAGATCTGGTTGTAGGTGCCCGGATCCCCCTCGCGCGGCACGCGCTCGACGAACCGGTTCCGGTCGGCGCGCTGCTCGAGCTCCGCGGCCTCCTCCTCGGTCAGGAACATCCGCTCATGATCCACAAGTGTTCCCTGTCGTGTGG
>CAYGCV010000238.1:0-7229 GCA_964348425.1 uncultured Vicinamibacteraceae bacterium
GGGGCGATGGCTTATCGGAGCAATCTGGAGGCCCGGCTGGCGCGCAAGGTGACCCGCGCGATCACGACGTTCGATCTCGTCGAGGACGGCGATCGCGTCATGGTCGGCCTGTCGGGCGGCAAGGACAGTTGGGCGCTGATGCAGTTGCTGGACGTACTGCGCCGCCGGGCGCCGGTCGACTTCACGCTGGTGGCCGTCAACGTCGATTCCGGCTACGCCGGCTATCGGCACGACGCGATCGCGCGGGCCTGCGGCGAGCGCGGCTGGGAGTACCGCATCGAGCACACGGCCATCGGCGAGATCATGGACGACGTGCTCGCCGCCGATGCGACGCCCTGCTCGCTCTGTGCCCGGCTGCGGCGCGGCGTCCTGTACCGGCTGGCGGCGGACATGGGCGCCACGAAGATCGCCCTCGGGCACCACGCCGACGACTTCGTCGAGACGCTGCTGCTCAACCTGTTCTTTGCCGGCAGCCTGAAGGCCATGCCCGCGCGCCTCGTCTCGGACGACGGGCGCCACGTGGTCATTCGTCCCCTCGTGTACGTGGCCGAGGACGAGGCGCGGGCCTACACGCGCGCCTGCGAGCTGCCGGTCATCGGTTGCTGCTGCCCGGTCTGCGGGGATCTCAGCCTGAAACGCCAGCGCATCAAGCGCCTGCTTCTCGACCTCGACCGCGAGCACCCCGGGGTCAAGAATTCCATGCTCAAGGCGCTCGGGAACGTCGCGCCGCGGCACCTGCTCGACACCCGTCTCAATCCGGTCGCCGAGCTGCGCGCGCGGGTCGCCGGCGACCTGGAGCTGGCCGCCTCGTAGCGGGCATGCGAGCCGGCAGCAGTCGCGCCAGCCAGCGTCCATGCGAGTGGTGTTGCAGCGCGTGAGCTCCGCGTCGGTCAGCGCCGGCGGTCGCCGGCTCGGAAGCATCCGGCGCGGGTTGCTCGCGCTGGTGGGCGTGGGGCGCGGCGACGGCGCCTCCGACGTGGCGTACATGGCGCGCAAGCTCCCGCTGGTCCGGATGTTCGAGGACGAGGCCGGCCGGATGGCGCGCTCGCTCGCCGACATCGGCGGGGAGCTGCTCGTCGTCTCCCAGTTCACGCTGTACGGCGATTGCCGCAAGGGCCGGCGGCCGTCGTTCGATCGGGCGGCCCCGCCCGCCGCGGCGCGCGGCATCTACGAGGACTTCGTCGCGGCCCTGCGGGAGACCGGTCTGACGGTGCGCACGGGCGAATTCCAGGCGCTGATGCGCGTCGAGCTGGTCAACGACGGTCCGGTGACGCTGCTGCTCGACAGCGACCACCTGCGGCGACACGATGCGGAGTGATCCGGCTGTCCGCCTGCTGGCGCTTGCCGCGCTGCTGCCGCTCCTGTGCGCCGGCCCGGCCGCCGGGCAGCAGCGCCCGCTGCTGACCGAGGATCCCGAGTCGATCGGCGCCGGGCTGATGCTGCTCGAAGGCGGATTCGAGTACACCTGGGAGCAGCCGTACCCGGTCTCGGGGCTGCGCGGGCACCGGCTGCGGGCGCCAATGCTGGGCGTGAGCTTCGGCGTCAGCTCGGTAGCCGAGGTGCAGATCGACGGGATCTCCTACCAGCGGCTGCGCGTCCTCGAGCGGGGCAGGGGGCCGCTGTCCGCGCTCGTGAACGTGACCGGCGCGACCGCGCAGGACATGGACGACCTGGTCGTCGGTACCAAGGTGCGGGTGATTCCGGAGACGGATCTCACCCCATCGTTCGCGCTGCGGTTCGCGACGCGCCTGCCGAACGCAGGCAACGAGAGCGGCCTCGGGGTCGACTCGATGGCGTTCTTCAACACGCTGCTGGTGGGCAAGAGCTTCGGGCCCGCGCGCGTCGTCGCCAACGTCGGCCTGGGCATCCTGTCCGACCCCGTGCGCGGCGACAGGCAGAACGACGTGGTTCTGTACGGCGTGTCGGTGGCGCGCGCCCTGAACCCGTTCACCGAGCTCGTCGCGGAGGTCAACGGCCACGGCAACACGCGCCGCGGGACCCCCCCGCCCGGCACCGACACGTCGGGTCACCTGCGTGCCGGCGTGCGCTACCGGCTCGGACCGCTGCGGCTCGACGGCGCCGTGATCAGCGGGCTGACGAGCCGCGACGGCAAGTTCGGCGTGACCGCGGGCCTCACGTGGATTTTCCCGGGGCTGCCGGTCCCGGCCAGTTGACGGCGCGCCGGGATGCCTGCGGGTTCCATGCCTGTCGAGTTCACCAAGGCGCACGCCTACGGCAACGATTTCCTGTTCATCGAGGAGCATCTGGCGGCTGGCGGGGAGGCCGCCGCGTGGGCCCGCGCCGCGTGCGACCGCCACCGCGGCATCGGTGCGGATGGCCTCATCCTCTACCGCCGGACCCTGGCCGGCGCGACGATGAAGCTGCTCAACGCCGATGGATCGGCAGCCGAGGTGTCCGGCAACGGCGTGCGCTGCCTCGCGGCCCTCGTCACCGACGGGGGAGACGCACGCGGGCAGGCCGCGGAGATCACCATAGAAACCGCCGGCGGCGTCAAGCGGCTGACCCTGCTGGAGGCTGCCCCGCCGCGCTTCAGGTTCAGGGCGTGGATGGGGCGGGCGTCCGGGCTCGCGCGGCGGCAGCTCGAGGCCGCGGGCGAGCAGGTCAGCGTGATCGTGCTGTCGGTCGGGAACCCGCAGTGCATCGTGCTGACCGATGCGCTCGATGCGGCGCGATTCGCGCGGCTGGGGCCGGCGCTGGCGACGCACGAGGCGTTTCCCGAGGGGACGAACGTGGAGCTGGTGCACGTCGAGCGCCCGGATCGGCTGTGCATCCGGATCTGGGAGCGAGGCGTGGGTCCGACGACCGCCTCCGGTACGGGAGCCTGCGCCTCGGCTGTCGCGGCGACCGTGTTCGGCGGGGCGGCGCCGGCCATGGACGTCGTCTCGCCCGGCGGCTCGCAACGGGTCGAGCTGACCGCGGACGGGATCTACCTCACGGGCTGGGCCGAGCTCACGGGCCGGGGCGTCTGGCTGAGCCCGCCGCCGGGAGCGTAGCGCTGCGTGGGACGACGCGCGCGTCCCTCGGGGCTGGTAGCTTTCGCGTACTCCGGAGGGCGCCGCCGTCGCCGTCCTTGCCGCGTCGGCGAGGCGAGGCGCCAGACGCCGGGAGGTCCCGCGCTGACTGGCGCGCTCTGTAGTACGATGGCACGGCGGCACACGGCTTGAAGGCGCGAGAAGCATGCGATCGCTCGCGCCGCACGACCGCCCTCGCGAGAAGCTCGACCGGCTCGGTTCGAGCGTCCTCGGCGACAACGAGCTCCTGGCCGTCATTCTCGGGCACGGCTATCACCGTGCAAGCGCCCTGGATATCGCCAACCGGGTACTGGGGGCCGCGGGTGGGGTGCACGGGTTGACGCGCCTGTCCGAGGGGCAGTTGCGGCGGGTCACCGGGGTCGGGCCGGCCCGGGCCGCGCAGATCCTGGCCGCGGTGGAGCTGGGCCGGCGGACGCTGGCTCGCTCGCCGGCCGAGCGCACCCTGCTGCGCAGCCCGCGGGACGTCGCCGCGTATCTGCTGCCCCGCTACGGGGCCGGCCTCGTCGAGCAGTTCGGCTTGCTGATGCTGGATACCAAGCACCGGGTGCTGCGGGCCACCGTGCTCTCTATAGGCACGCTGGACGCCAGCCTGGTGCATCCGCGGGAGGTGTTTCGGGCGGCGGCCGCGGCCGGCGCCGCCGCGCTGGTGCTGTTTCACAACCACCCGTCGGGCGATCCGACGCCCAGCGTGGACGACGTCGCGCTGACCGAGCGCATGGTGCAGGCCGGCACGCTCATGGGGATCGACGTCATCGACCACGTCGTGCTGGCCGACGTGCGGTACTTCAGCTTCAAGGAGAGCGGGCGGATCTAGGTGGGGAGGATCCTCTACTTCGACTGCTTCTCGGGCGCCTCCGGCGACATGATTCTCGGCGCGCTGCTCGACGCCGGGCTGCCGCTCGAGCAGCTCCGGGCCGCCATCGGGAGCCTGGCGCTCGCCGGCGTGACGCTCGAGGCCGAGCACGTGGACCGATGCGGGATCGGGGCCACGAAGTTCCGCGTCCGCGGTGCCGGCGAGGGCCCCCGGCACGACCACGGCGGCGGCCATCACCATCACGACCACGACCAGCACGGCCACGACCGGCACCACCACGGCCCGGACCACCACGCGCACGGGCACCGCGGGTTGAGCGAAATCTGCGCACTGGTGGACCGCTCGGCGCTGTCGGGTCCGGCGAAGGACCGGGCGAAGCGTCTCTTCCGGCGCCTGGCGGAGACGGAGGCCGACATTCACCAGCGGCCGGTGGAGGAGATCCACCTGCACGAGGTGGGGGCCGTCGACTCGATCATCGACATCGCCGGGGCCGTGTTCGGCCTCGAGTGGGTGGGTGCCGATCGCATCGTCTCGTCGCCGCTCAACGTCGGATCGGGCACGGTGACGTGCGCCCACGGGGTGCTGCCGGTGCCGGCCCCGGCGACGGCGCGGCTGGTGGCCGGCGTGCCGGTATACTCGACCGGCGTCGAGGCCGAGCTGCTCACGCCGACCGGGGCGCTGCTGGTAACGGACTACGCGGCGCAGTACGGGCCGCTCCCGGCGCTGCGCGTGCGGCAGGTGGGGTACGGCGCCGGCGACCGGGATCTGCCCGGCTCGCCGAACGTCGTGCGGGTCGTCATCGGCGACGACGACGCCGGCGGGCGCCTGCAGCGCGTCGTCGTCATCGAGAGCGAGATCGACGACATGAACCCCCAGATCTTCGGGGTGCTGATGGACCGGCTCCACGCGGCCGGCGCGCTGGACGTGTTCTACGCGCCGATCCAGATGAAGAAGAACCGTCCGGGGACGCTGGTCTCGGTCGTCGCGCGGCCGGCGGACCGCGAGGCGCTGACGGCGCTGCTGTTCCGCGAGACGACCACCATCGGGGTGCGGTTCAAGGAGATGGATCGCGAGCGGCTCGATCGCGAGCAGGTGACGGTGGAGACGCCGCTCGGCCCGGTGCGGTTCAAGGTGGCCGGCCGCGGCGGCGACGTGGTCAACGCGTCACCCGAGTTCGACGACTGCCTGCGGCTCGCCGAGCGGCACGACCTGTCGGTCAAGGCCGTGCAGGCGATCGCGACGAAGGCGTATCTGGATCGCTAGCATGCCCCGCTTCTACATCACCACCGCCATCGACTACGTGAACAGCCGGCCGCACCTGGGCACGGCGTACGAGAAGGTGACCGCCGACGTCATCGCCCGCTACAAGCGGCTCGCCGGCTTCGATACCCGGTTCCTGATGGGCAACGACGAGCACTCGCAGAACGTGTATCAGCGCGCGCGCGAGCAGGGTCTCGAGCCGCTGGCCTTCTGCGACCGGATGGAGACGGCGTTCCGGGACGTCTGGCAGCGGCTCGACATCTCCTTCGACGACTTCATCCGCACCACGGAGGAGCGCCACCGGGCCGGCGTGACGGCGCTCGTCTCGCGCCTGATCGAGTCGGGCGACGTCTACGAGGGGTTCTACGAAGGGTGGTACTGCGTCTCGTGCGAGGCGTTCAAGCAGGAGAAGGACCTGGTCGACGGCGCCTGCCCGGTGCACCAGCGCCCGCCGCAGTGGATCCGCGAGAAGAACCATTTCTTCCGCTTGTCGAAGTATCGGGAGCCCCTGCTCGAGCGCTACGCGGCGCACCCGGAGGCGCTCGAGCCGGAGATCCGCCGCAACGAGATCCTGCGGCTGCTCGAGGCCGGCCTCGAGGACATCTCCATGAGCCGGACCGGGCAGTCGTGGGGCATACCGGTCCCGTCCGATCCCGGCAGCGTGGTCTACGTCTGGATGGACGCGCTGATCAACTACGTCTCGGGCGTCGGCTACGGCGCCAACGAGGCCCTGTTCGACACCTGGTGGCCGGCCGACCTGCACGTGATCGGCAAGGACATCACCCGCTTCCACTGCGTCGTCTGGCCCGCGATGCTGATGAGCGCCGGCGTCGCGCTGCCGCGGCAGGTGTTCGGGCACGGCTGGGTCCACTGGCAGGGCCAGAAGATGAGCAAGTCGCTCGGCACGGCCGTGGACCCGCTGGAGGCGGTCGAGCGCCTGGGCCCGGATCCGTTGCGGCTGTACCTGACCAAGGAGATCGCCTACGGACAGGACGGCGACTTCACCTGGGAACGGTTCGAGGATCGCTACAACGTCGACCTCGCGAACAACTTCGGCAATCTCGTCTCGCGCATCGTCGCGATGGCCCACCGCTACCGGCAGGGACGGCTGGTGGCGCCGGCCGCCCCGCCCGGCCCGCTCGCTGCAACGGCGGCGTCGGCGGTGGCGGACTATCGGCAAGCGATGGATCGCTTCGCGCTGCACCAGGGCGTGGCAGCCGCCTTCCGGATCGTGGACGCCGCCAACGAGTACATCGCGAACGTCGAGCCGTGGGTGGTGGCCAGGGATCCGGCGCGCGCCGCGGAGCTCGACCGGCAGCTCTACGACGTGAGCGAGGCGGTGCGGCTGGCCGCCGTGCTGTTGGCGCCGGTGATGCCGCGGTCGTGCGCCGAGGTGCTGGCGCGCATCGGCGCCGCCGCCCCGGCGGACGCGCTGCGTCTCGAGCGGGACGGCGCCT
Source organism: uncultured Vicinamibacteraceae bacterium (assembly GCA_964348425.1). Classification (GTDB taxonomy): domain Bacteria; phylum Acidobacteriota; class Vicinamibacteria; order Vicinamibacterales; family UBA8438; genus JAAXGX01. The sequence goes on from CAYGCV010000238.1 coordinate 6,585, forward strand.
GGCAGGCGCCGCCCGGCGCGGAGCGGCAACTGATCAAGGGGCCGCCCCTCTGGCCGCGCATCGAGGCCGGTCAGGCGGCGGCGTCCGGCGCCGCGCGGCCTGCGCGGAAGGAACAGGGAGCGCGGAAGGAGCAGGAAGCAATGAGCGCAGCAGATGCGCCGCCGCCGCAGGAGCAGGCGCCGGAACAGCAGGAGGCGGTGGAACAGCCGGAGCAGCCGGAGCAGGCGCCGGAACGACCCAGGATCTCGATCGACCAGTTCGCGCAGATGGAGCTGCGCATCGGGCGCGTCGCGGCCGCCGAGGCCGTGCCGAAATCGAGGAAGCTGCTGCGCCTGGAAGTCGAGGACGGCACGGGGGTACGCCAGATCGTGGCCGGCCTCGCCAGGTCCCATCCCCCCGAGACGCTGGTGGGCCGGAGCGTGGTGTTCATCGCCAACCTCGAGCCCGCGAAGCTCGCAGGGCTCGAGTCGAACGGCATGGTGCTGGCCGCGTCCGGCGCCGACGGCACGCCGGTCCTCCTCACGGTGGACCTGCCCGACCAGGCCCCTCCCGGCTCGACGATCAGCTAGGGAGTCTGCCCGTGGAGGTGCCCCCAAGCCGCGCACGGCGCGGCTCGGCGGGAGCGGCGCGGGGCTATGGGGTCCC
>CAYGCV010000239.1:0-7185 GCA_964348425.1 uncultured Vicinamibacteraceae bacterium
CCGGCGTCCGTTTGCGGGGACCCCTTCGCCCCGCGCCACTCCCGCCGAGGCGCGCCGTGCGCGCCTTGGGGCCACCGTGACGATGGTGTCGGTGGCCCCTCCAGACACCAGACGGGGCTGCGCCCGAACCCCCGGCGTCCGCTTGCGGGGGCCCCTTCGCCCCGCTCCCGCGGAGCCGCGCTGTGCGCGGCTTGGGGCGGCGGCGGGAGCGCTACAAATGGGCTAGGCTCACGTGGCGGACGGCGGGGACCTGTCGGATCTCGTCGAGCAGGGCGCTGTCGACCGGGGGCGCCGAGCGATTCGGGTCCGTGCCGCACGTCTCGATGTTGACGACGCCGACGGCGCCGTCCGCGCTGCGGCCGAGGGCGAAGGTGGCGATGTTGAGGCGGTGCCGGCCGAGGATCGTGCCCACCTCGCCGATGACGCCCGGCTGGTCGCTGTTGCGGATGACGACGAGCGTGCCGGCCAGCGGCGCCTCCACCTCGACGCCGTCGAGCAGCACCAGCCGCGGCTCGCGCGGCTCGAAGACGGCCCCCTCGGCCCAGTGCTCGCCGCCGCTGGTGTGCAGCTTGATCGAGATGAGGCTCGTGAAGTTGCGGGGGCGGGAGCTGTGCGATTCCACGATCTCCACGCCGCGCTGCTGCGCGAGCGAGCGGGCGTTGACGAGCGTCACGGTCGAGGACAGCACCGTGCGGAAGAGCCCGACGAGCACGGCGCCCACGAGCATGTCGTGGCTCGCGCCCGCAAGCTCGCCGTAGTAGCGGATGCCGACGCTCTCTATCCGCTCGTCGGTGAGCTGGGCCAGAAAGCTCCCGAGCCGCTCGGCCAGCCCGACGTAGGGCTGCAGGCGCTTGAAGTCCTCGGGCGACACGGAAGGAAAGTTAACCGCGTTGCGGACGATCCCGGAGCGGAGGTAATCCCGAACGGAGCTGGCCGCCTCGAGTCCCACCAGCTCCTGCGCCTCCTTGGTCGAGGCCGCGATGTGCGGGGTCGCCACCACCTGGGGCAGGCTGGTCAGGACGGGCGACGCGGGCGGCTCGGTCTCGAACACGTCCAGCCCCGCGCCGGCGACGTGGCCGGAGGTCAGCGCCGCGGCCAGGGCCGGCTCGTCGATGAGGCTGCCCCGGGCCGTGTTGACGATCCGGACGCCGGGCTTGCAGCGCGCCAGCCGCTTGCGGTTCAGGAGCTGGCGGGTGCCGCTGGTCGACGGCACGTGGAGGCTGATGAAGTCGGCCAGCTCGCAGAGCCGATCGAGCGACACGAGCTCGACGTCGAGGTCGCTGGCGATCTGCGACGTGATGTACGGATCGTGCGCGACGATGTGCATCTCGAAGGCCCGCGCGCGACGCACGACCTCGCGGCCGATACGGCCGAGCCCGACCAGGCCCAGGGTCTTGCCGCGCAGCTCCGCGCCCTGCAGCGACTTCTTCTCCCAGCGGCCGTCCTTCATCAGGGCGTCGGCGCGGCTGACGGAGCGGGCGAGCGCCAGCATGAGGGCGCAGGCGTGCTCCGCCACGCTGATGCTGTTGGCGCCCGGCGCGTTGAGCACCAGCACGCCGCGCCGGCTGGCCGCTTCGAGGTCGACGTTGTCGACGCCGGTGCCGGCCCGGGCTATGACGCGCAGGCGCGAGGCGGCCGCCAGCAGCGCGGCATCCACACGCGTTGCGCTGCGGACGATGATGCCCTCGGCGTCCGCGAGGGCCGCCTCGAGCTCGCCGTCGGAACGATCCGCTCGACTGTCCACCGTCCACCCCTCGCGGCGCAGCAGATCGGCGACAGAGCCGGGGAGGGGGTCGGCGATGACGATCTTCATGAGGACGTGGGGCCGAACACCGTACAGTATAATCTCACCCCGTCTGCGGGAGACCGGTCACGGTATTGCCTGCCGCACCACGATGGTGCAAATCGCTAAACCCGTCCGTTTGATGCGGCTTGCCGGCGTCTGACGGGCCATTTTTTCACAAGGTTTTCCACACTTTCTGTTGAAGATCTTGTCACGGGTCACAGGGAAGTGACCTAAACGTGCGGTCCGGCCCGTGGTGCGGCCGGGCGCCGCCCGCATCGGGAACAGGCAGGGGTCGACCCCAAAGAAGGAGCTGACAGGCATGAACAGGAAGGTGAGCGTCATCGGATCGGGAAACGTCGGCGCGACCGCCGCCCGGAGCATGGCGGACAAGGAGCTGGCCGACGTGGTGGTGCTCGACATCCTGGAGGGGGTCCCCCAGGGCAAGGGGCTCGACATGCTCGAGGCGTGCCCGGTCGAAGGCTCGGATGCGCGCGTGCTCGGCACGAACGACTACGCGGACACGGCCGGCTCGGACATCGTCGTCATCACCGCCGGTCTGGCGCGCAAGCCCGGCATGAGCCGCGACGACCTGCTGGCGAAGAACCACGCGATCATCAAGGGCGTGACCGAGCAGGTGGTCGAGCACTCGCCGGACTGCATCATCGTGCCGGTCACGAACCCGCTCGACGCGATGTGCCAGGTGGTCTACCGCGTCAGCGGCTTCCCGCGCGAGCGGGTCATCGGCATGGCCGGCGTGCTCGACTCGGCCCGCATGCGGACCTTCATCGCGCAGGAGCTCGACGTGTCGGTCGAGAACACGCACGCCTTCGTCCTCGGCGGCCACGGCGACACGATGGTGCCGCTGCCGCGCTACTCGACCGTGGCGGGCGTGCCGATCACGGAGCTGATGGACGCGGCCACGATCGACGCCATCGTGAGGCGGACCGCGGGCGGCGGCGCGGAGATCGTCAAGCTGCTCGGGACCGGGAGCGCCTTCTACGCCCCGGGGTCGGCGGTCGTCGAGATGGTCGAGGCGATTCTCAAGGACAAGAAGAAGATCCTGCCGTGCGCGGCCTTCCTGCAGGGCGAGTACGGCATCCGGGACCTCTTCGTCGGCGTGCCGGTCAAGCTCGGCGCGCGGGGCCTCGAGCAGATCGTGGAGATCGAGCTGACGGAGGACGAGCAGGCGGCGCTCGACAGGTCGGCCGCCGCCGTTCGCGAGCTGGTGCAGGTCATCCACGTGTAAGCGCGGATTCCTGCAGGGTTCGTGGAAGGGAGTCGCCGCGACGGTTGGCAGACTCCGCAAGGCGCGCACGGCGCGCCTCGGCGGGAGCGGCGCGGGGCACAGGGGTCCCCGCAAGCGCACGCCGGGGGTTCGGGGCAAAGCCCCGTCTGACTGAAGCTGCTCGATGAGCGCCCGTCTCGCCGCGGTCGGCGTCGGTCTCGCGTGCCTCCTCGCTGCCGGCTGCAGCGCACCGCAACCGCCCTCCGCATCCGCGCCCGCCCCGCGCGACCGCACGCAGAACCGGCAACTGCTGGTCGTGCTCGACGGCCTGCGGCCCGACTACGTCACGCCGGCGCTGATGCCGAATCTCCATGCGCTCGCCGGGCGCGGCGTCGTCTTCACGGATCATCACGCGGTCTATCCGACGGTGACGCGCGTCAACGCGGCCTCCATTGCCACCGGCGCCTACCCCGAGACGCACGGCCTGCTGGGCAACGCCGTCTTCTTTCCGCGCGTCGACGCCGCACGCTTCCTGAGCACGGCCGAGCGGGCCAACCTGCTGCGCATCGAGCGCGTCGAGGCGGGGCGGCTGCTCACGGCGCCCACGCTCGGCGAGCGCCTGGCCGCGGCCGGGCGGCGCCTGCTCGTCGCCAGCGCCGGCTCCAGCGGCTCGTCCTATCTGCTCAACCACACCGTGGCCGGCGGGGGCATCATCCACTACGAGTACGCGCTGCCGGCCGAGCTCGGCGAGGCCGTGCGCCGGCGACTGGGCCGGCCCCCGCCCGCCGCCCTGCCCAACCGCGCCCGCAACCGCTACATCGTCGACGCGTTTCTCGAGGTCGGCCTCGACCGCGTCGACCCCGCGGTCGCCATCGTCTGGCTGAGCGACCCCGATACGACCGCGCACGCCAGAGGCATCGGGCATCCGACCTCCGTCCTGGCGCTCCGCGCGGTGGACGCGGAGCTCGGCCGGCTCCAGGACGGACTCCGCGCCGCCGGCCGACTGGAAACGTTCAACATCTGGGTGACGTCCGACCACGGCTTCTCGACGCATACCGGAGGCGTGGACCTCGACGCGCTGCTGGCTCCCTTCGCCGGCGAGCTGCCGGACGGCACGCCGCGCATCGTCGCCGGCGGCGGGGCCATCTACGTGCGCGACGGCGACCCGGACACCGTGGCGCGCATCGTCGAGGCCCTGCAAGGCTCGGATCGGGTCGGGGCGATCTTCACGCGCGACGGCCGCGTGCCGGGCACCCTGGGATTCGCCGACGCGCGCTGGGACCACGAACGCGCCGCCGACATCCTCTACTCGCCGGCCTGGACCGACGCCGAGAACCTCTACGGCTACCGCGGCACGAGCGCGGCGGGGGGCACGGCCGGACACGGCAGCGCGAGCCCGTACGACATCCACAACACGCTGATCGCGGCCGGCCCCGACCTCGCGGCCGGCAGCGAAGTCTCGCTGCCGACGTCGAACGTCGATCTCGCCCCCACCTTCCTCTACCTGCTCGGCCTGACGGCCGCGCCGACCATGGCCGGGCGGGCGCTGATCGAGGCGCTGGCCGCGGGTCCCGACCTGCCGGCTGCGCGCGAGCCGGGCGAGATCGCGGCGGCCACGCCCGACGGCCGCTACCGCGCGGTCGCACGCACGTCGGCCGTGTTCGGCCGGCGCTACCTGGACGCCGCCACCGCGGAGCGCCCCTGACGACCCCGTCGCCGTCCCCGGCCGGACACGGGCGTCCCGCCGGCTTGACGCCGACCGCGGGCCTGGTCCAGAATACTTGGTGATGCGCATCCACGCGCGCTTCGGCGGCGCTTGTTGTTGCTGTTGTATGGAGGCCCCTCCGGGCCCCCGCGCCGCCGGTCGCGTCGTGTTGACGTAAGCCAGACACGCAAACAACCACTCAACGCACAAGACTGAAGGCCCGGGAGGCAAACGCTTCCCGGGCCTTTTTTTGTTGTCCATGGATTACGGACCCAGCCTGATTGGCCTGCTCGTCGGCGTCGTGGTCGGCGCCACGTCGACCGGCGGCGGCGCGCTCCTCACCCCGGCGCTCATCCTCGTCTCCCGCGTGCCGGCGTCGATCGCGATCGGCTCCGACGTCCTGATCGCCAGCGGCATGAAGCTGGTCGGCGGCGGGATCTACGCACTCCGGGGCGAGGTGCACTGGCCAACCGTCGGGCGTCTCGCGCTCGGCTCCATCCCCGGAGCTGTCGCCGGCGTCTGGGTGCTCAACCGCCTGCCCGCGAACGTGCTCGATGCGTACCTGAGCCGCGGGCTCGGGGTCGTCCTGATTGCTGCTGGGGCGGCGGTGCTCGTCCGCTTCACCGCCGGCGCGCGGGCGCATCCGCGGCAGGCGCCGCCGCGGCCGGTCACCGTCGCGCTCGGCTTCGCGACCGGCATGCTCGTGAGCATGACCAGCATCGGGAGCGGCTCGCTGCTGCTGTGCGTCCTCGCGCTCTGCTATCCGCTGAGCGCCACCACGATCGTCGGCACGGACCTGGTGCATGCCCTGCTGCTCTCGTCGATAGCGACCGTCGGCCACGGGCTGGCGGGCCGCGTCGACGTCGCGCTCGCCGGCACGGTGCTGGTGGGAGCCGTTCCCGGCGTGCTCATCGGGGCCCGACTGGCAACAGCCGTGCCGGAGCGCGCGCTGCGCGCCGGTCTCGCCGCCGTGCTGATCGCCATCGGCTTGCAGCTCGCACTCTTCAGCGCGTCGCCGGCCCGAGCCGAACCTGCGGCGCCCAGCCCGGAAATCGTCGCCTGCGGCTCCGATTGCCGCCCAACCAACCCTCCCAGGAGGGAAGCGTCTCGTGGCACAGAGCACCCTGATTCCCCCGGCCGACGCCCGCGTCGACAGCGACCGCCTCGACCGCCAGGCCGCGCTGCTCGAGCGGCGGACGCCGCTCGACGCGCTGCACTGGGCCGCCGACCGGTACGCGCCCCGGGTGACGTTCGCGACCGGGTTCGGTCCGGAAGGATGCGTTCTGATCGACCTCATCGGCCGTCACCGCCTGCCGATCGACATCTTCACGCTCGACACCGAGCTGCTCTTCCCGGAGACCCGTGAGCTGTGGAGCCGGCTGGAGCAGCGCTACGGGATCACGATTCGCGGCGTGACGCCGGCGCTGACGGTTGCCGGCCAGGCCGCGGTGCACGGCGAGCGCCTGTGGGAACGCGATCCCGGGCGCTGCTGCGAGCTGCGCAAGGTCGTGCCGCTGCGGGCGGAGCTCGCGCGCGTCGATGCGTGGATTACCGCCATCCGGCGCGACCAGACGCCCCAACGCGCATCCGCGCTCGTCACCGAGTGGGACGCGAAGTTCGACATCGTCAAGATCAACCCGCTGGTGCGGTGGACCAAACGCGACGTGTGGGCGCACATCCTCGCACACGACGTGCCGTACAACCCGCTGCACGACGAGGGCTATCCGAGCATCGGCTGCCAGCCCTGCACCGGTCCGGTCGAGGCCGGAGAGGACGAACGCGCCGGGCGCTGGCGCGGCAGCGCGAAGACCGAGTGCGGGCTGCACGGCCCGGCGACCCCGGTGACGCCGGCGCCCCAGGAAGCGTAAGATGCTGTTTCCGGTCTTCCTGAAGCTGACGGGCCGCACCGTGCTGGTCGTCGGCGGGGGGCAGGTCGCCGCGGCGAAGCTCGGCGCCCTGCTGGCGGCCGGCGCCAGCGTGCGGGTGGTCGCCCCCGACGTGGAAGACGGGATCGAGCGGCGCGGCGTGACGGTCGAGCGGCGGCCCTTCGAGGCGGGCGATCTGGACGGCGTCTGGCTCGTCGTCGCGGCCGCGACGCCGGAGGTCAACCGGCAGGTCGCCGCGGCGGCCGAGACGCGCCGCGTCTTCGTCAACGCGGTCGACGATCCGGCCAGCGCCAGCGCGTACCTCGGCGGCGTCGTCCGGCGGGCCGGCGTCACGTTCGCCATCTCGACCGACGGGCGGGCCCCGGCACTGGCAGGACTCCTGCGCGAGGGACTGGAAGCGCTGCTGCCGGAAGCGGACCTCGAGCAGTGGCTCGCAACCGCCGAACGCGAGCGGCGAGCATGGCGCGCGCAGGGAACCGCGCTGGAGAAACGCCGGCCGCTCCTGCTCGACGCCCTGTTTCGCCGCTACCGCGGCGGCGCTGGCGACGGCTGACGAAGGAAGACCCGCGTCGCGCCGCTCCCG
>CAYGCV010000240.1:0-7182 GCA_964348425.1 uncultured Vicinamibacteraceae bacterium
GCGGCGCCCCGCCCCCCGGGGGGCGGCTGGGGGGCCCCCCACCCCCCGCGGCCGCCCCCCCCGCGGCGCGGGGGGGGCGGTTGGGGGGGGGGGGCGGGGGCGGCCCTGGGCGCAACCTGTGGACGTTCCCGGAAGCCGAGGTGTACGATTCCGTTCGGAGACGACAATTGCAAATGGCGCTGGAGACGCGAGGAAGCAGCCGGCCGCGCGAGGCGCAGGCGGCGGGGGGCTTGCGACCGGGCCGGGATTCGCTGGCCCGCACGACCGTCCGCCGCGCCGTGCTGGCGATCGGAATGGCCGCGCTCGCCACGGCAGCGGGGGCGCAGCCCGATCGGCGGCCGCCGGCGATCGAGCGGGTCGAGATCGTGGAACCGCCCCGCCCCGAGGCGCCTCTCGGCACGCGGGTCGCGATCGCCACGGACGAGCCGGTGCGTCTGACCATTGAGATCGCGGACGGCGGGCGGCTCGAGCGGCGGGAGCTCGACGCCGGCTATCGAACCGCGCACGTCGTCCCGCTCACCGGCCTGCGGCCCGGGCGAACGCACGCCGTCACGTTCGTCGCCACCGACGCGGCGGGCAACCGCGCCGAGGCGCCGCTGGTCATCGAGACCGAGCCGCTGCCGGACGACTTCCCGCCGCTCGCGGTCACCGTGAGCCGGCCCGGACGGATGGAGCCGGGCGCGACGCTGTTCAACGTCTATCGGTGGGGCGAGGAGGGCCGCGACCCGGGCTTCGGTCTCCTGGTCGCCGTCGACGCGGCGGGCGACGTCGTCTGGTACTATCGCGCCGGGCACGTGATCGGGAACGCCGTCCCGCTCGCCAACGGCAACCTGCTGTACAACGCGACCGTCGACGGGATCTGGGCCGTCCTGGTCGAGATCGACCTCCTGGGCAACGTCGTGCGCCGCTGGCACTCGCGGGCCTTCGCCGCACGCGCGCCAGGCGACAGCATCCTGGTGGACACCGACTCGCTGCACCACGACATGGTGGAGCTGCCCTCGGGGAATCTGGCGTCGCTGAGCTCGGAGGTCCGCACGTTCGACGACTATCCCACGAGCGAGGAGGACCCCTCGGCGCCGCGGGCGACGCAGGACGTCGTCGGCGACGTCATCGTGGAATTCGCGCCGGACGGAACCATCGTGCGGCAGTGGTCGCTCCTCGACGCGCTCGATCCCTACCGCATCGGCTACGGCTCGCTCAACATGTCGTTCTGGGGCGACACCTACGGCGCCCTCGGTCGTCCCGGCGCCGAGCTCGCCGACTGGGCCCACGCGAACGCCCTCGCGTACGACGCGCGCGACGACTCGTTCATCGTTTCCGCGCGGCACCAGGATGCGCTCGTCAAGGTGGACCGGAGCGGCGCGGCGCGCTGGATCCTGGCCCCGCACGCGGGCTGGTCGGACCCGTGGCGCGGCCGGCTCCTTGACCCGCGCGGCGACCTCGAATGGTCCTACCACGGCCACGGCGTCGAGGTCACGCCCGACGGCACGATCCTCGTGTTCGACAACGGCAACCATCGCGCCACGCCCTTCGACGAGCCGCTGGCGGCCGCGGCCTCGTACAGCCGGGCGGTCGAGTTCGAGGTCGACGAGGCAGCGCTGAGCGTCCGGCAGCGCTGGGCCTACCCCCAGCCCGGCGGCGAACGTTTCTACTCGTCGTTCCTGAGCGACGCCGACTGGCTGCCGGACACCGGCAACGTGCTGATCACCGACGGCGGGCGGACGCGGACCGTCGACACGGCCGAGGGGGAGCCGGAGCTCCGCCGCTGGGCGCGCATCCTGGAAGTGACCCGCGACGAGCCGGCTGAGACCCTGTTCGAGCTGGTGATCGACGACGACTCGCCGACCGGCTGGCACGTCTACCGCGCGGAACGCTGGCGGATGCCCGTCGTTCAGCGTTGACGCGCCGCGCGCGGGACTACGCTGCCGACCGCGACCACGCCCCGTCCGGGCGGGCAGCGTCAGCGCCGGCCGCGTTCCTCGGCGCGAGCGCCGCTCAGGATGAGCGGCAGGCTGTAGTTCCCCTCGTGGCAGGCGTTCTCGTAGACGGGGCCGGCGGCGCGCGTGATCGGGAACATCACGGTCCAGGGACCGGTGAACGACGCGGGGTCGTGCGCCGTGAACTCGTAGTGCAGCGCATCGGCGGCGGCGAGCCGGAAGCGCTCGACGTAGAGCGCGTTCGGGCCCGTGCCGCGGATCGTCCACTCGCCGTTGAAGCCCGCCGTCTCGACGACGAGCGTGTCGCCCTCCCAGCGGCCGCGGGAACTGCCCTGCCACTGGCGGATCCGCGCCGGGAGCCGCGGCCGGCCGTCAAGCGGGATGATGCGCAGGTCGGAGTTCTGCTCGTGCAGGATGGCGACGTGGTCGGGCGTCTGGAAGATCTGCGCGATCCGGTTGGGGGACACCGCCAGCAGCGGGACCGTGCGTCCCATGATGCAGCGCTCGTAGCGCTCGCGGTCCTCCGGGCCGTCGGCCGAGCGCAACCGGATGGCGATGCCGAGCGTGCGCGCCCGCTCCCGGCCGGCCGGTGTGCGCGGCGGCAGCCGCCCGTCGGGCGGGTCGACGATCAGCGACGTCCGGCCGTCGGTCAGCCCGCCCGGCTGCCACCAGTCGGCATTGAGCTGCAGGTCGCGCTCGCGCCGGATGGCGGCGTGGCGGCCGGCCAGATACTCGGCTTCCTCGGCGGCCGTGAGCACTTCCCTGCCGGCCAAGGCTTCCGGCCGCTCCAGCGGCGTCGTGCTGCGGTACTCCCAGTAGCCGCCCAGATCCGGCGCGCCCCAGGGCGTGCGCGGCAGGTCGGCCGCCTGCGCCAGCGCCGAGGCGGGGACGGCGACGAGCAGGCCGGCGAGCAGCAAGCCGCGCATGACGACCCACCATACCGCAAGAACGGCGCAGGCACCACAACCGGTCGACGACTCCTGACCGGATGCCCTGTTCTCACCAGGCTCCTTCTTCATCTCCACGCATGATGCCTCACGAAGCCCGTTCACCGCGGTCCCTCGTACGGGCCGTAGTCCAGCAGCGCCGCCCCGCGAACCACCTCGACCACGCGCAGCACGAGCCGCCGCGGATGCTCCCGCCCCGACTGCGCAGGACCCGTCCCTTCGGCCGCGTCGAGCTCCAGGACACGGTGCTCTCCTTCAACGAGGTCGATGGTCGCCGCCTTGCCCTTGACCGTGACGTCGCTCCGACTCCCCGGGGTCACGCCTTCGACGATGACCGAACCGCCCCCGGGCTGTGCCGTCAACCGGACGTGGAGTGCCCGTTCGTCCGGTATCCAATCCGGTTCCAGGTGCGCCGCGAATCCCTCTCCCGCCACGAACACGGTCAGCGGCAGATGACGGGGACGCAGGTCGAGTGTCGCCCGCCCCCCTTCGTCGGTCCTGCCCGACTTTCCCGTCCCGTCCGGGAACAGGGCGAGCACGTCGGCGCCGGCAACGGGCTGGCCGCCAGCGAAGACCCGAACGACGGGATCGACCGGCGGTGGAGCGATCGAACGTACGAGTCTCCAGGGAACCAACCGGCCGTCGGTACGGTGCTGGACTTCCTCGCCGCCATAGACCACGGCCACGTCGCATCGGGGCCGCAATCCGGCGAGATGCGGGGCCACGCGCCGCGCGCCAGCCAGCAGATTCGACGACGGGGTGGCGGACGACTTTGCCTCGACGAGTGCCAGCGCGTCCGGCTCCTCGATCACCAGATCGACCTCGGCGCCGTTCCGGTCCCGGTAGAACGAGAGGCTGCCGCTGCTGCCGTGGTGCGTGCGATGCTTGACCACCTCGGAGACGACCCAGGTCTCGAAGAGGGCCCCGCGCAGCGGATGCGCGCGAAGCTGCCGCGGCTCGCGGATTCCCAGGAGCCAGCAGGCCAGACCGGTGTCGTGGAAGTACAGCTTGGGCATCTTCACCAGCCGCTTGCGCTGCCTGACGCTGAACGCCGGCAGGCGGAAGGCAATGAAGCTTGCCTCCAGGATGCTGAACCAGGATCTGGCGGTCGGCTGGGAGATGCCGCAGTCGTCAGCCAGGGAGGAATAGTTGAGCAGTTGCCCGGTACGGCCCGCGCAGAGTTCCACGAAGCGCTGGAACGTGGTGAGGTCCCCGACATTGGCGACCGTGCGCACATCCCGCTCGATGTAGGTGGCGACGTAGGAACGAAGCCAGTCCGCGGGACCGAGGCCACGATCGAAAATCGGCGGATAGCCGCCGCTGAACAGGGTCGCATCGAGGTTGGCGGGATGCTCGAAGAAGCGCCTGATCTCATCCCAGGACAGGGGTAGGAGCTGGTGCATGGCCGTGCGTCCCGCCAGCGACTGGCTGATCGCGTCGAGGAGCGTGAAGTTCTGCGACCCGCTCAGTATCCAGCGCCCCGGCGTCGGGTCGGCGTCGATGATGCCCTGCAGGTACGACAGCAGGGCGGGTGCGCGCTGCACCTCGTCGAGGACGGCGCCGCGCGGGAACTGCGCCAGGAACCCCCGCGGGTCCTGCGCCGCGAAGGCACGCTCGTCCGGCGCCTCGAGCGACCGATACGGATGATCGGGAAACACCATCCGGCACAACGTGGTCTTCCCGCTCTGCCGCGGCCCGGTGAGCGTGACGGACGGCGACCAGGTGGCCGCCCGTTCCAGCTCCGCTCCCAAGTCGCGATGGATCACACGACGTAACGTAACACGGACGTACGCTGATTCAAAATATCACTTTCAATCAGCACACGCGCGCCACGCAAGTTGGAGGAGCGCACTCGTGGGGCTAATGTACTGAGGCGGTACGCCCGGAACGTCAGTGCAGGCCGGGCGTGTTGATGTGAGCGAGGAGCGTATCGCTGATCTGCTGGACGATGCCGGCCGGCCGCGAGTACTGGTAGGCGTTCCACAGGCTGGCGATCGCGGCGATGACGCCGCCGACCGCTCCAGCCACCATTACGGGGTCTCGCTTCATCGCTTCAACCCATCGTATATCATGCTGCGCCCCATCAGATGTCACGAGTGCTGATCGCCGGCTGCGGCGACGTCGGCGGCGAGTTGGCGCGGCGCCTGCTCGCGGACGGGCACGAGGTGTACGGGCTGCGGCGCCGCGTGCACCTGCTGCCGGCAGGCGTGCGTCCCATCGCGGCGGACCTGCAGGATCCCGACAGCCTGCGGGCGGTGCCGGACGGGCTCGACGCGGTGTGCTACGTCGCCGCCGCCGACGGGCGCTCGCCCGGCGCCTATCGGGGCGCCTACGTCGACGGTCCCCGTAACCTGCTGCGCGCCGCCGCGCGCGGCAGCACGCTCGGCCGGGTGCTGTACACGTCGAGCACGCGCGTCTATCCGCAGAACAGGGGCGAGTGGGTGGACGAGGACTCCCCCACCGACGGCGACGACTACGCGCGGATCCTGCTCGAAGGCGAAGGCGTGGTCCGCGACGGCGCGGCAGCGGTTGTGGTGGTGGTGCGCCTCGCCGGCATCTACGGCCCGGGCCGCACGCGCCTCGTCGAGCGGGTGCGCGCGGGCGAGTTGTGCTCCGCGGTCTACACCAACCGGATCCACCGCGACGACTGCGCCGGCCTGCTGCGCCACCTGCTGCGGCTCGAACGTCCGCGGTCGCTGTACCTGGGCGCGGACCACGCGCCGGCCACGCAGTGCGAGGTGATGCGCTGGATTGCGGGGCGCCTCGGGCTGCCCGCCCCTTCCCCCGCCAGCGCAAGCGAGGCGCCTGGCGGCAAGCGCTGCCGCAACGCGCGCGTGCTCTCCAGCGGCTACGCGTTCGAGCACCGCAGCTTCCGCGACGGCTACGGCGCACTCCTCGCGGGCGCCCCCGGCCAGGACGCCGCACGTCGGACGCCCGCGCCGTAGCGCAGGGCTCGGCCGCCTTGCCACCGCAGGCACCCGGGGCCATCATGAACACACTGGAACTGCTGGCGCGAGGCCGACATCCCGGACCTGGCGCGAGACCGGCGTCCGCAGCTCGCGGAGACGAAAGACCGACCATGTCGCAGCACGGCACCCCGGATCGCGCGCCCGCCCCGGACTCGCCTGCGGACCCGTCCGCGTGGCCCTGCCCGCTGCTCCCGTTCCTGGCCGCAGCCTCCGTCTGGCTCGCCGCGGTCCACGTCGTCTCGCGGGCGCAGGCCATGGAAGTCCTGTCTGTCGGCGCGAGCATGCTGCTGGTGGGCGCACCGATCTGTCTGGCCGGGGTCTACACGAGCACGCTGCGCCGGCAGTTCCGGCTGGTGCTGTTCCAGAGCAAGGGCCGGCTGTACGCCCTGTTGTCCGGCCGGTTGCTGGCCTCGCTGTTCTGGACCGTCTGGGCGCTGGTGGTCTCGTTCGTCCTGCTGCTGCGGTTCCACGTCTACGGCTGGGTGGAATGGGGCGTCCTGGCGGCGACAATTCCGATGTTCGCGCTCGTCTTCGCGGCGTTTCACCGCGTGTTCGCGAAGGAACTGCGCCCGGATGTGGCCGTCACGGAAGCGCTGGTCTGGTCGCGCCGGCCCTGGGCCTGCCCAGCGCTCATGCTGCTGCTGTACATCGTCGCGCTGGCGTACTGGGGCGACGAACCGCGGTACGCGTCGCTCGACTTGGCGATCGAGGCCCACCGGAGCAACGCGGCCGCCTGGAGCGGGAGCGCGCTGGTGCGGGAGGCGCTGCACTGGGGCGCGTACTTCGACGGCCTCGAGGCGTACGCGCTGGGCCGCTTGGGCAGCGTCGACTCGCTGTGGGTGCTGCTGGCGATGGGCGCGGGCAACCTCTTCATCTTCTACAACGTCTGTCTCGCCCTGTCGTGCTTTCGGATTCCGCGGGCCGGATTCGTACAGGCGCGCTTGGTGCCGCGCTCGTTCGAGAACGTCTTCGCGGCCGCGGCGGTGGCCACCTTCCTGGTCGGCTTCGTCTACTTCCCGCTACTGGCGCAACTGGACGAGTACATGGCGCGGTCGTCCGATCCGGCGCGCGTCCGGACGCGCGTGGAGCAGGAGACGATCGCGGTGGCACGGCAGGTGTTCGAGCGCATCGACGACGGCCACTACCGGCCGGGGACGCTGGCGCAGATCGCGAGCGCACGCGCCGCGGCCCTCGGCGCCGTCAGCGCGGCCGCCGAACGGTTCCGGCGCGAGGTGGACGCCGCGTTCGAGCGGCTCGAGGACGAGGCCGTCGGGGAGTACCTCGATTGGTACTACAGCCTGCTGGCCGAGTACGGCCGCTTCAGCATGA
>CAYGCV010000241.1:0-7119 GCA_964348425.1 uncultured Vicinamibacteraceae bacterium
CGATGTTCGGCGACGTCGACGACAAGCTGCGGGGCGTCCGGCACGTGTGGCACGCGGTGTGGGGAACAGCCTCGGATCCCATCGAGCTGTACGAGCCGTTCGAGAACCGCGCCTGCCTGGCCTGCCATCAGGGCGGCCGCTCCTACGAGGAGCAGGCGGCCCATGCACCCCATCTGGCCGACCTGCGAGAGGGGTCGAGGGCCTGCGTCATGTGCCACAACCTGGCGCACGAGATGGACCAGCTCGACCGCTTCCCGCGCTGGGACCCCGGGGGGACGCAATGAGCCGGGTGCGCATGCCGGCGCTGCGCGGCGGCCTGGCCGGCCGGCTGCGGGTGGCCGGCGTCCTGATCGCCGCGGGGCTCGGC
The DNA here is from genome assembly GCA_964348425.1 of uncultured Vicinamibacteraceae bacterium. Classification (GTDB taxonomy): domain Bacteria; phylum Acidobacteriota; class Vicinamibacteria; order Vicinamibacterales; family UBA8438; genus JAAXGX01. The sequence goes on from CAYGCV010000241.1 coordinate 368, forward strand.
GTGGAGCTGGTCACGCTGCCGTGGAACCATCCGGTGTCGTTCTTCCTGTTCCTGGTGCCCGGAGCCATCCTGGTCGGCGCGGGCATGCTCCTCTACCTCTGGTCGATCGTGAGCCCGCAACGCTCGGCGCTCAGCGAGTCGTCCGCCCCTCGCGGACGGTCGTTGCGGCGGTGACATCGAGCGCCGCGCGCCACAGGGCGCTGGCGTCTCCGCCCGCGTCGAGGACCGTCCACGACCCGGGAGGCTGCAGTCGTTCGACCTGGCGCGCCGCCACGTCCGCGGTCGCGTCGGAGACATCGCCGACGCGGGCGTTGATCCGAGCCTGGCAGGTGTCGAGGGGCGCGTCGAGCCAGAAACCGATGAACCAGGCCCCGTTCGCACGGGCAGCGGCTTGCACGGCCGCCCGCTGGGCCGGCTCGCCGAGCACCGCGTCGACGATGACACCATGGCCCGTGCCCAGGATCGCATCAGCCCGCTCGGCGAGAGCGCGGTACACCTCCCGGGTGACGCCCGGCGTGTACGCGCCCGGCGCCAACCGCCTGTCGGACGGCGCTCCCAGCAGCCGCTTGCGCTCCACGTCGCTGCGCAGGACGAGGGCGCCGGGGGCCGGTCCGACCGCCGCGGCGAGGCGCCGCGCCAGCGTGGACTTGCCGGATCCGGACGGTCCGCCGATGGCGACCAGGCAGGGGTCGCGCGGCGCGATCAGCGATTCGGCCAGCTCCAGGTACTGCCGCGCCTCGCCGCGCAGCCTGGCCGCCTCGCCGGCGCCGCGCTGCAGGGGGACGGCGGTCGCCTGGGTCATCGCGCGGATGGCGGCGCGCACCGCCAGGAAGAGCGGCAGCAACGCCAGGCCGCCGTCTCCGCCCACCCGCTCGACATACCGATTGAGCACCGCGTTGGCGTGCGTCGACAGACCCCGGTGCAGCAGATCCATCAGCAGGAAGGCCAGGTCGTACAGCACGTCTCCGCACGCGAGGGCGGGGTTGAACTCGATGCAGTCGAACAGGACGGGCCGCCCGTCGAGCAGACAGATGTTGCGCAGGTGGAGATCGCCGTGGCCGTGCCGCACGAAGCCGGCGGCCCGCCGCGCGTCGAGCCGTTTCTCGTGCCGCATCAGCGCCCGGAAGCCCGCCGCCGAGAAACGCTCGGCGGCCTCGCCGTCGAGCACGGCCGGCCCGTGCTCGCGCAGCCCGTCGCGAACACCCCGCAGCACGACCGCCATGCCTTCGCGTCCCCCGTGCTCCAGGCTCCGCTCGGCACCCTCGTGCAGGTCCGCGATCGCGTCGGCGAGCGGCGGCATCAGCGCGTCGCCGAGCGCGCCGCGCTCGGCGAGCCGGTCGAGCTGCGCATCCGCGTCGAAACGCCGCATCTCGACCAGGTACTCGACCGCGTGGCCCCAGCCGTCCAACGCCAGCTCGCCCGCAGGCGTCTGCCTGACCGCCCGCACGCGGCGGTACAACTCGGGCGCCGTCCGCCGATTCAGGCGCAGCTCCTCCAGACAACAACGGCGCCGACGCCCGCACGTCGAGTAGTCCAGGTAGTCGAACCGCACCGCGCGCTTGAGCTTGTAGGCCCGATCGCCGACGAGAAACACGACCGACGTGTGGGTGTCGATGCGCTCCACCGCCTCGACTCCCGGACCGTACGCACCCGGCGTCGACAACCACTCGATCACCTCCGCCTGTTCGACCGGCCCGGCTCCGGGGCCGCGGGTAGCGTCGGATCGCCGGATGGACGACATGGCTGCTTCCCCCGGGCGTGTCGAAGCAAGATGCGCGCCAGCAATCTTGCGGCGGACGGCCAGGTCCGGCGCGCAGGGTCCGCGCTACCGCGTCAGGCCGAACTTCTCGATGCGATACCGGATCTGGTCGCGATTCAGGCCGAGCAGGGTGGCGGCGCGCGTCTGGTTCCAGCCGGTCCGTCCAAGCGCCTGGATCACCAGGCTGCGTTCGACGTCTTCGAGGTTCACGCCGGCGGCGGGCAGCGTGAGGCCTGCCGGCGCCCGCTCCGGCGCCGCCTGCAGGGGGAAGTCCTCGGCCGTCACGCGGTCCCGCTGGCTGAGCAGGACCGCGCGTTCGACCGCGTTCCGCAACTCGCGCACGTTGCCGGGCCACCCGTAGCGTCCGAGGGCGGCCATCGCATCCGGGTCGACGCGGCGGATCCGCTTCGTGAACTCGCGGTTGAAGCCGTCTACGAAGAACCGCGTCAGCACCGGGATGTCCTCCGCCCGCTCGCGCAACGGCGGAAGCTCCACGCGCAGCACGTTCAGCCGAAAGAACAGGTCCTCGCGGAACGCGCCGTCGCGCACGCGGTGCTCGAGGTCGCGGTTGGTCGCCGCGATCACCCGGACGTCAACGTCGACGTCCTCGGTGCCGCCGACCCGCTTGAAGGCCTTCTCCTCCAGGAACCGCAGGAGCTTCGCCTGCAGCGCCGGCACCATTTCCCCGATCTCGTCCAGGAACACCGTGCCGCCGTCGGCCGATTCGAGCAACCCGCGCCGCCGCCGCCGCGCGTCGGTGAATGCGCCCTGCTCGTGGCCGAAGAGCTCGCTCTCGAGCAGGGTCTCGGTCAACGCCGAGCAGGTGATGTTCACGAAGGGCCCGCCGGCGCGATCGCTCATGTAGTGGACCACCTTGGCGGCGAGGTCCTTGCCGGTGCCGCTCTCGCCGGTCAGCAGCACCGTCGAGGCCGGACTCGAGGCGATCCTGCCGAGCAGCGCCTTGGCCTCGACAATCGCGGGAGAGAGGCCGATGATGCGGTCGAGACTGTAGGGGTCCCCCTGGCTGGCCCGCAGCGCGCGCACCTCCCGGCGCAGCCGCGTCGTATCGAGCCCCTTCTCGACCAGGAGCACGATCTCGTCCAGACGGAACGGCTTCGCCGCGTAGTGGTACGCGCCCTCCTTCATCACCGCGACGGCCGTGTCCACGTCGGCGTAGGCCGTGAGGAGGATGACCAGGACCTCGGGATCCGACTGGCGCAGCTTCTTGAGAATCCGCAGACCGTCGATGTCCCCGAGACGGTAGTCGAGGAGCACCAGGTCGACGTGGGAGCCGAAGCGGGCGAGAGCTTCCTCTCCGGACTCGGCCTCGATGACGCCGTATCCCTCGGACGAGAGACGCTCGACGAGGGACCAGCGGATCAACTGCTCGTCGTCGACGACGAGAATGGTCGCCTTCGGCATGCCCTGCGGGATTATGGCGCCGCTCTCCTGACGGCGTGGCGCGCGCCTACAACCGTGTGCGGCCCGACGAACGTGCGGCGAGCGCCGTGATCGCCTCCATCACCTGCTCGAACGATACCCGGTCGGTGCCGGCACGGACGTTCTGCGCGACGCCGACGAGATCGTCGATCGAGATGGCCCCCACCAGTCGGCCTGCCGCAGTCACTACCGGTAGCCGTCTCACCAGACCCTCGCGCATCCGCTGCAACGCCTGGGCGACCGTCTCGTCGATGCGACACGTGTGCGGGTTCCTCGTCATGATGTCGGCCACGAAACGCTCGGACGGCCGCGCGTCCCCGGCGCCGAGGGCCAGGGCGACATCCCTGTCGGTGAGAACCCCCACGACCCGTCCACCTTCATCGAGAACAGGCAGGAACCCGCATTCGCGCGAGCGCATCTCGCCTACTGCGCTGCGCACGTCCGTTTCCGGGTACACGGCGGCGACATCCGTGGCCATGAGCGTGTCAACCCTCATCAGATCCCCCGCCGGGCTGTCATTGCAAGACCCGATCCGCAGCCGCCGGGAGGCTGCTCGACGGTGAAACCGCTCGACGCGGCAGGTCCCGCGCTCCGCACCGCTGCGGCGGTGCACGGAGGGGTGCGGAGATTTCCGCAGCCGGGCGGCAAAATCTCGCGTCCCCGAATCGGGCTCCCCGGGCGCGTTATCGACGTCTTCGACCTCGCCGCGGGCCGTCCATCCGCCTGCCGTGCTTGTGCGGCGCGCGTTGGATCGGCCATGCTCGACCGGGAGGATGCACGTTGGGAACTGAAATGCGGCGACAAGTCAGGCGTGGGGTGCTCGCGGCGGTGGTGCTGCTCGTGCTCGGAGTCTCGGCTCCGGCCGGCCAGTCGCGCGGCGGCGGGCAGATCGTGACGTGCACGGCGGCGGCGAGCCTGGTCGGGTGGCAGGGCGGGACCGTCGAGCGGCTGGTGCGGGGGATGGTCCTGGCCGCGCTCGACGGAGACGCGCAGGGCGTGCGGCGGGTGCGGGATCAGTTGGTCGACGTCGAGTTCGGGGCGCTCGTGTACCTGGTCGAGCTGCACCAGGAGGCGTGTCAGTGAGATGCAGGCGGGCGCTTGCGGCGGCTCAAAAGCCGATCCTGATCCCCAGCCCGAGCCCCAGGTGTTGCAGCCCGTCGACCTCCAGGCCGAGGGCGTACGGCGTGACGCCGTCGGCGAGCACAGGCTCGTGGCTCCGCACGAGATCCCAGACGAACTCCCCCGAGGCGGCCTCGAAGCGCGCCCAGCGCACCCGGGCGCCTACCGAGACGCGATCGGTCAGGGCGTAGTCGACGCCGCCGAGCAGTTGATAGCCGAGGACGGTGTCGGTGACGTCGGCGCCCACGGCGCTGACCGTGCCGGCGGCGTTGCGCTGCCACTCGGGCACGGCGTCCGTCGTCGCGGGGTCGACGCCGCCGATCGGGAAGTAGCCCTGCGCGAGCGTCCTGCGGACGTAGCGGTTGCCGTAGTGGAGGCTCGTGCGGGCCACGCCGACGCCGGCACCGACGAACGGGGTCCAGCGCGAGCCGTTCACCAGGTCGTAGTAGACGTTGGCGAAGAGCTGGTGGGCGCGGACGTCGGACACCCGCGCGAAGGGCGGGGCGTCGGGGTTCCACTCGCGGGCCTTGCCGGTCGACACCAGGTCATCGGTGGCGTAGATGGGCGACGCGTCGGCGCCCTGGAAGTGGACGAGGTACTCCGCTTCGAGGCGTATCCGGCTCCAGCCGTAGCCGACCTGGACGCCGCCGGCGTACCCGGCGCCCAGGTCGAAGTCGGTGCTGTATATCTGCCTGGGATCGCTGGACGGGCAGTCGGCGGCCGGCGGCGCGCCGTTCGCGTAGAGCAGGCTGTCGCAGCGCGTCGGCTGGCTGTTGCCCGCGAGGGGTGCGGTGAGGGTTGACGGCAGCGTCAGGCCCTGCTGGAAGCCGATGTACAGCGCGCGCCGCTCCTGCGCCCCGGCCGGCGCGACGAACGCGATGAAGACGAGCAAGGACACGAACGCGACTGCCGACGCCACCCGGTTCTCCATCGATGCAAGGTACCAGGGTTCCGCTGAGGAGGTCAAAGTGATGCAGCAGCGAACGTGGAGATCGAAGATGAGAATGCGTCCGACGCACGCGGCTCTGGCCGGTCTGCTGCTGATTCTCGGCGCCCGCGACGCGGGGGCCCAGGTCATGCGCTGGCAGGTCGCCGGCGAGACGCGCGAAGCCATCGTCCACGCGCCGGAGTCGTCGGGAGAGCAGGCGGCTCCGCTGGTCCTTGCCTTCCACGGGTTCGGCGACAACATGCAGAACTTCCAGTACACGAACCTCCACGGCGCGTGGCCCGACGCCATCGTCGTGTACTTCCAGGGGCTTCCCAGGCGCCGCGGCCTCCTCGGCTGGCAGGTGGAGCGCGACGGACGCGACCGCGACCTCCAGCTCGTCGACGCGGCGCTGCGGTCGCTGCGCGAGACGTACCGCATCGACGACGACCGCATCTACGCGACCGGCTACTCGAACGGCGGGATGTTCACCTACCTGCTCTGGGCGGAGCGCCCCGGCGTGTTCGCCGCCTACGCCCCCGTGGCGGCCCGGCTCCGGCCCTCCGTGCGGCCGGCGCAGGCCCGGCCCGTCCTGCACGTCGGCGGGGAGCGCGATCGGGTGGTGAGCTTTGCGGATCAGCAGGCCGCAATCGAGGTCGCCCTGGAGGTGAACGGCGTCGACGCGGCGACGAGCTGCGGGCCCGGCTGCACGGTGTACGGCGCTGGCACGCCCGCGCCGGTCATGACGTGGATCCACAACGGCGCCCACGTCTACCCGCGCGGGACCAGCGAGCTCATCGTCGCCTTCCTGCGCGAGCACGCCCGCACGCGCTGAGCGGCCGCCTCCGCCCCGTACCGCATCCCGGGCCATGCCGAACCAGCCCCTTCGCGGCCGGGTGGCCGTCGTCTCCGGCGCGACGCGCGGCGCCGGCCGCGGCATCGCGCGCATGCTGGGCGCGGCCGGCGCCACCGTGTACTGCACCGGCCGCAGCGTGCGGGGCCGCGGCGCCACCGCCGGCCGACCCGAGACCATCGAGGAGACCGCGGAGATGGTCACCGCGGCGGGCGGCCGCGGCGTTGCGATCCGCACGGACCACACCGTCGAGGCCGAGGTCGAGGAGCTCTTCGCCCGCGTCCGCGGCGAGCAGAACCGGCTCGACGTCCTGGTCAACGACATCTGGGGCGGCGATGCGCTGACCGAGTGGGGCTCGCCCTTCTGGGCGCTGTCCACCAGCCGGGGCCGGGAGCTGCTCGAACGCGCCGTCCACACCCACATCATCACCAGCCGGCACGGCGCGCCGCTGATGGTCGAGCGCAACGCCGGGCTCATCGTCGAGGTGACCGACGGCGACACGTTCGGATACCGCGGCAATCTCTTCTACGACCTTGCCAAGAACGCCGTCATCCGGCTCGCCTACGCGATGGCGGCGGATCTGCACGCCCACCGCGTGACCGCCCTCGCGATCACGCCGGGGTTTCTGCGTTCCGAGGCCGTGCTCGACAGCCTGG
>CAYGCV010000242.1:0-7115 GCA_964348425.1 uncultured Vicinamibacteraceae bacterium
GGCTTCCACAGCCGCGGCCTCGACGGCCGGATCGACGACCCGGACGCCGGCTGGAAGGGCCGCGGCGTGTACGCCACCTACGGGGCCGACGCCGCCTGGCACGTCGAAGGCGGCCCGGTCGAGCCGGGGAACCTCGTCAAGTTCCAGATCCGCCCCGACCCGCTGGCGCACTGAGTGCGCCGAAGGGGCTGTCCACTCCAATCGCTCGCCCGTCCGGCTCGGCCGCCGGGCGGGCGAGCCTCGCGTACCGCCCTGACCGGACGGGTCGGGCCACGGTCGATCACGAGGCGTACAGGCGGAAGCCTGCCCGCGCGAAGTCTTCGTCGAACGCGAACGCGTCGCCGATTCCGCGCCGACGCATCACGAGAAAGCTCACCTGGTCGACCAGGCTGACACCGGCGGGTGCATAGCGAAGCGCGTCGACGGCCGCACGGTGCAGGTGGTCGTCCACCCACTCCACGTCGAACCCGCGCGCCTCGATCGCGAAGGTCAGCGCGACGTCCCGCCCCAAACGGTGCTGCAGCAGCGCCATCGACTCGGAGAGGACGTAGCTGTGCGTCACGAGAGGGCGCTCGGTCCGCAGCAGCGCGTCGAACGACCGCCGGGCTTCGCGGTGCCGGGAGTCGTGCGCGCTGGCGAGAGCGTAGATCGCCGAGGTGTCGACGAAGATCACTATTCGTCCAGCCCGTTGGAGCCGTCCGGCCTGTCCGCGCCCTTCCAGCGATTCGCAACTGCCTCGGCGTACCACCGGTCGTGGTTCTCCGCCGCGGACCCGTCGGGCGGCGGAGCCGGGTCGGACGCCATGCCGACGAACGTGAAGTCCTCGATCCTGCGGCGCGGACCCGCCTCCGAAGTCCCGAACGCTTCGGACAGCGTCTCTCGCACCACGGAGGCCATGGACCGGCCCTGCTCGAAGGCCCTGCGCCGCACCGCTTCGTACGTGGCGTCGTCGAGCTGAATCTGGGTTCTCTTCACCGGACAGGCTCCACTACCATCATGGTGTCATGACTGCATGGCGCACACAAGACCGTTGAACCGTGAGCCTGATTCCGACAGAATCGCAGAAGGCGAGCGAATCGACATCGCAGATCCGGGCTACAATGGTTGTTTCCGGCAAGATTAGGAGGGATGCGCACGATGATTCGGTCACTCTGTCTGGGCGCGCTGTTCGCAGCCGCCGTCGGACTCGCCTACACGTCCGTCTCGGCATCGGGCTCGATCGGGCCCGGCCCGGGCAAGATCAGCCCGCGCGCCGCATACTCGCAGGGCAAGAAGCTGACCTTCGACGCGCTGGCCTGCAACGGCTGCCCGCTGCAACGCAACGAGCTCGACGCCGATCGCGCCCGGAGCCTGACGGCCAGCCTCGAGGCGGCCTACGACGGCAACACGACCGGGTCACCCGACGACGACGCGGTCCAGGCGCTCTGCGGCCCCGGGGTCGACGACTGCGACATCCGCATGGAGGTGGTGCACTACTTCCTCACCCGCCGCTTCAAGCTGTAGCGGTTCAAGGAGATACGCAGATGTCACACGTTCGCAGCTGGCCGGCCGCCCTCGCCTGCTCGGGTCTGCTGGCGTGCCTGTCGGCCCAACCGGCCCTGGCGCAGGGCACGCCGTGGATCGCCGAGCCGGGGACCGGCAGCATCAACATCTCGTACGTCAACCAGAACGCCCTCGAGTTCTTCCGCCAGACCACGAAGGTGAAGGGGCCACTGGAGGCCACCGGCGCGAACCTCGCACAGAACACGGTGTGGATCGGCGTCAACTACGCCCTCCACGACGCCCTGGCCCTGGATGTGCAGACCGCCTGGGCGCAGAGCTTCGTGGCGGGAGCGGTCGGCCCGGCCGGCGGCTCGGAGAGCTACAGCGGCCTGTTCGATTCCAACGTCGCGCTCACGTGGCGCATCGTCGACGAGCTCATCAGCGACGCTCCGAGCGTCGCGGTGCGGGTAGGCGCGATTGTCGCCGGCGGCTACGACACCGGCTACATCAACTCGCTGGGCGACGGCGGCAACGGGGTCGAGGCGTCGCTCCTCGTCGGGAAGTTCTGGGACGCGGTCGGGGTCTCGGCGGAACTCGGCTACCGCAACCGCACCAGCACCGAGGTCAATCCGCTGGCCGTCGGCGCGGGCATGGCCGCGGGCGAGACGGTCGACATTCCCGAGGACGTGTTCTTCAACCTGGGGTTCTTCGTCCCCGCCGGCAGCCGGGTGACGATCGGCGTCGACTACCGGATGGTCAACGCGCTGTCGGGCATCGACATCGGCGGCGAGGGCTTCTCACCGAGCCGCTTCCCGGGGCTCGAGGAAGACGGCCACATCGTCGGCGGCCGGGTGATCGCGAACGTCACCGAGTACGTCAGCGTGAACGGCTTCTTCGGGCAGGTCGTGGCGGGGCGGAACACCGCCAACTCCCGCATCTTCGGCGTCGGCCTCAGCTACGGGTTCGGGGGCAGCTTCTGAGGACAACGATGACATTCGCGACGCACCCCGGCGGCAGGCGCAACTTCGACCCGGCACGGCTCGGCCGCTGGGGGCTGACGGCTCTCCTCGCGCTGGGCGCGGCGTCGTGCGCCGCGCCGTCCGCCGACGTGTCCTGGGCCGACCACGAACCGACGAGCACGGAGCGGGTCGAACACGGCGAATGGCAGACGCTGCTCGACGCCTACCTGATCACCGACGACCCTTCCGGGGTCAACCTGGTCAACTACCCGAAGCTGCAGGCGAACCCCGCCGACCAGGATCGACTCGACCGCTACATCGACTACCTGGAAGGGCTCGACCCGCGGAGCTACGCGAAGGACGAGCAGATGGCGTACTGGATCAACCTCTACAACGCCGTGACGGTGAAGGTGGTCCTGGGCGAGTACCCCGTAGACTCGATCAAGAACATCCACGAGGGCGTGATCCCCTGGACGGGACCCTGGGGCGACATCCACACCAGCGCCGCCGGTCGACCTCTGACGCTCGACAACATCGAGCACGACATCCTGCGCCCCATCTGGCGGGACCCCCGCATCCACTATGCGGTCAACTGTGCCAGCATGGGCTGTCCCAACCTCCAGCCGGAGGTCTACACCGGAGAGAACCTGGAGCGGCTGCTGGAGCAGGGGGCGCGCGAGTACATCAATCATCCGCGGGGGGCCGAGCTGCTCGACGAGGCCTTCGGCGTCGTCTCCAGCATCTACTTCTGGTTCCCCGAGGACTTCGGGAACTCGGAGGCCGGCGTCCTGGAGCACCTGCGGAAGTACGCCGAGGGCGAGCTGGCGGAGATGCTCCAGGACTTCGACGGGTCGCTGGACCACGAGTACGACTGGAGCCTGAACGCGCCGCCGGCACCCTGACAGGCGGCGTCGGCACCGGGCGTTCCCGCGGGCGAACACGTGCACGGGCCAGCCCCGTCGAACGGTGACGGCTACCTCGCCGGCGGGCGGCCCCAGGTCCCCCGGGCCCGCGTGCCAGTCAGGGCTCATCGGGGGCCAGGTCCGGGTCGTCCCGAGCGCTCCGGGCGAACCTGCCGCCATCGCAGCCGGGCGATCATCGACAGGATGCCGACGCTGGCGCCCGCGACGCCGCGTACCGTCCCGCCCACCTTCGAGCGGCCGAAGCGCCGACGCAGGGCGTCGACCGGGACCTCGACCACCCGCAGGCCGTGCTGGATCGCCTTGATCTGCATCTCGACGGTCCAGCCGTAGGTGCGGTCCTCCATGTCGAGGCGGCGCAACGCTTTGGCGCGGATGGCGCGGTACGGGCCGAGGTCGGTCACCGCCACCCCCCACAGCAGGCGGATCAGCAGGCCGGCCACCCGGTTGCCCGCGATCTGCGGCGTCGAGAGGGCGCCCGGCTCCCTGCGGCCGAGCACCCGCGATCCGATGGCCAGGTCGGCCCCGCCGGCGATCGCCTCGAGCAGCCGGAGGCCCTGCTCCGCCGCGAACGAGCCGTCGCCATCCGTGAACAGCACGACGTCGACCGGATGGAGCGCGGCGAGGGCCGTCAGGCACGCAACGCCGTAGCCGGGTTCGTCCTGGGGCACTACGCGCGCGCCCGCCTCGCGCGCCCGGGCCGCCGTGGCGTCGGTCGAGCCGTTGTCGCAGACGACGAAGTCATCGATCACGGGCGCGCCCCGATCGTCCTGCAGCGCGAGCAGCCCCGCCACGACCGGACCGATGTTGCGCTCCTCGTCCCGCGCCGGCACCACCGCGCCGACCGTCCTTCCGGCGTACACGGCGGGGCGCCTACGCGCCCTCCGGCGCAGGGCTGGCCGGAGCGCGCCGGACGGCCCGCATCGCGTCGTACGACATCGCCAGCAGGATCAGGCCGTACTCCACGGGACGCACCCAGACCGGGTGCCCGAAGGGGTCCATCTGCAGATCGTCGAGGTTCATGCCCGTAACGTACGCCAGCAGCACGGCCACCGACGCCGTCCAGGCCCAGGCGCTCGGTCGGATTGCCGCGAAGGGCAGCAGCCAGAGCAGGTACCAGGGATTGACGACCGGCCACAGCGCCAGCAGGGCGCCGTAGACCCAATCGCCGCGGGGAACGGTCGTCGGGGCCGAGCGCCGGTAGCGCGAATAGTACCAGGCGAGGCCGCCAGCAAGCGCCAGCCCGCACGCGGCCCGCGCGTGGGCGACCGGCATCCAGGGGCTCAGCAGGCCGAACAGCGCGGCGTTGAACTCCCATTCCCGCGCGAACACCAGCAGGGTCGGCAGGTCGGTGCCACCCTGCCAGACGAAGGGGAGATAGAGCGACGCCAGCACGGCCGCGAACACCCCCCAGTCGACGAGGCGGGCGCGCACGAGCACGAACGGCACCAGGAGCAGCGCCAGCACCTTGGCGCCGACCGCCAGCGCCAGACAGGCGGCCGCCGCCCGCAGGCGCTGCCGCTGCGCGAGGACCACGGCGGCGAGCAGCAGGGCGACCGCCGCGATGTCGGGATGCGCGGTGAAGGCCACCTCCTTGACCACGAGCGGGCACCACGCGTAGAGGAGGACCGCGCGCGCCGGCGCCAGGCGCAGCAGCAATCCGATGGCCAGGAGGTCGACGACGACGAGCAGCGCCTGCAGCGCCGCCACGCTCCCCGGCCGCAGGCCGTACGCCGCCAGGAAGAGGAGCTCGGTCACCGGCCCGTAGATGGTGGGCAGCTCCGGGTAGTTGACCTGGTCCAGGATGCGCTGGAACGCGGCGGGGACGGTGGGATCGGTGAAGAACGCCTCCGGAGCCACCCCGTACGGCGTGCCGGCCTGCGCGAAGCGATACCCGTCCCAGAGGTAACGGTAGAAGTCGTCCTCGTAGATCGGCCCGCCCACGAGGCCGCAGAGGCGGAAGACGACGGCCCAGCCGAGGAGCCGCCCCACCGGGAGGGGCTCTGCCGCCCGGCGCCCGTGGTACGCGTACAGCCCGAACGTCAGGAGCGCCGCGGACGCCGCGATGCCCAGGAAGAGCGGCAACGGGGGCTCTCCCGGCTGCCGGGCGAGCCAGGCCAGCCCGCCGTATGCGAACACGCACCCGAGCCCCGCCGCATCGACCGGGCGGAGCGCCCGCGTCTCGCCCGCCGGATCTCGCCGCTCCCGCATCCGGCGAACGTAGACATCGGACCGGGCACCGTCAAGGTGTCCGCCGCGGTGCCGGCAGCGCGCCGTGCCTGCAACCTGCGGTCCTACGCGCCCGAACAACTCCACCGGCGCCGCCGCCGTGCGACAGCCGTTGGGGACGCTCGCGGCGGCCACGCAGTAGAATCGACGGCGGTCGGTCGTGGAACCGGCCCGAGCACGCGCCGCGAAGGGGGTCTCGGCCGACCGGCCCACCGCGGTCCCGTCGACACGGATTCGGAGGTAGACAGATGCTGAAGTGGCGGATCCTCGCGATCACGGGAGTGACGTTCGGCCTGCTCGGCACCGGCTGGGCGGTCGCGGAGCGGCAGCAGGCAGCGTCCCAGGTCTACGAGCTGCGGGTCTACAAGACGCAGCCGGGGCAGCGCGAGGCGCTGGCCGACCGCTTCCGCGACCACACGTCGGGGATGTTCGAACGGGCCGGCATGACCAACGTCGGCTACTGGAACGCCGTGAGCGGCGACGACAGCGACAACACGTTCATCTACCTGCTGGCCTACCCCTCGCGCGAGGCGCGCGACGAGATGTGGCGCGAGCTCGGCACCTACGAGGACTTCCAGGAACTGATCGTCGCCGTGGAGCGGGACGAGGATCGCCGGCTGGTCGCCTCGATCGACGCGCGCATGCTCGAGCCGACGTCCTATTCGGCCCTGAAGTAGGCGGCAGCGGGCTGGCCGGTCGGTAGGTCCGTACGGGCGGCCTGCGCTCGGCAGCGACGCATTCGGAGAGGATTCGATGGCAAGGAACAGCAACCCCCTCGGTGTGCGGGCGCGGCGGGCGGGAGCCCTCGCCGCGACGGTGACGCTGGCCGCGGCCGGCTCGGCCCTCGCGCAGCACGGCGTGAGCGGCGAGTGGCGGGTGCATGGCGGCGACGCCGGGTTCACGCGCTACGCGGCGCTCGAGCAGATCGACGCCGAGACGGTCGGCGACCTGCGCATCGCCTGGCGCCGGGCGTCCGTCGACGCCTCGCTCCGGGAGCGCTGGCCCGAGCTGCGCTACTCGAACGAGCTGCGCTCGACGCCGATCATGGTCGACGGCGTCCTCTATGCATCGAACGGCATCGGGCTCGTCGAGGCGTTCGATCCGGGCACGGGCGAGACGCTCTGGGTGCAGGACGCCGCGTTCCTCGGCGAGGCGACCCCGCGCGGCGCGGCCAACCGCGGCGTGGCCTACTGGGCGCAGGGCGACGACCGGCGCATCTTTTCGATCCGGCCGCCGTACCTGTTTGCCACCGACGCCGCCACCGGCCGGCCGATCGAGGCCTTCGGCGATGGCGGCCGCGTCGACCTGACCTACGACACCGAGGCCGGCTACCGGGGGACCTCCCCGCCGCTGGTGGTGCGTGACGTCGTGATCCTGGGGAGCGCGATGGCCGACCATCCCTTCACGAAGGAGCAGCACCCGGGCGACGTTCGCGCCTTCGATGTCCGGACCGGCGAGCCGCGGTGGACCTGGAGCCCGATTCCGCGCGCAGGCGAGCCGGTCGTCGAGACGTGGCTCGACGATT
>CAYGCV010000243.1:0-7109 GCA_964348425.1 uncultured Vicinamibacteraceae bacterium
TGCCCCGCCAGGTAGAGGCGCGCGGCGCGCGCCGGCACGGCGCGGTCCGCCGAGCCGAAGACGAAGATCACGTCCGCGGTCCGCGGCGCGTCCGACAGCGCCAGATACTCCCAGAGCGGTCGGAGCAACCCTTGCAGACCGGCGTCGCCGCTTGCGTGCACCGGGATGGATGTACGACAAGCCGGCGCCAGGGCGCAAGGACGACCCATCCCTCCACGCGTCAGGCGGGCGTACGCGGACGCCGCCGCCGAACACCGAGCGCCGGCCGGGGTGCTATCATCGTCGTGAGGCGCGCCGCGCGCGCGGCGCGACAGGATGGCACGCTTCCCCTCCGCACCCCTCGCTCTCAGCGCAGCCCTCACGGCGGCCGTCGCGGCGCTCGCGGGCGCCGGCGCCGTCCAGCCGGCCGCCGACGGCATCACCGTGATCGCGCCGGGCGGCCGCGGGCGCATCGACCTCGTCGCCCACGACGGGCGTGAGATGATCGCCCTCGACGACCTCGCCCGGCTGTTCCGGCTCGACCTCGACGAGGACTCGCGCGCGGGCACCCTGTCGGTCGCGGCGGGCGACGCGGTCATCATCCTGACGCCGGATCAGCCGCTCCTCTCCGTCGCGGGACGCCTCGTGTCGTTGCGGGCGCCGCCCCGCCGCGTCCGCGGTCGCTGGCTGGTCCCCACCGACTTCCTCGCGCGTGCGCTGGCCCCGGCCTACGGCCGGCCGCTGGAGTACCGCCCGCAGTCGGCACTGCTCATCGTCGGCGGTCTGCGGGTGCCGCAGGTCGCGGCCCGCTACCGCTCCGGCGGCGGGGCCGATCAGCTCCGTCTGGACGTGACGCCGAGCACGCCGCACACCATCGAGGAGCTGCCCGGCCGGCTCGTCGTGAGGTTCGCGGCCGACGAGCTCGATCTCGTGCGGCTGCCGCGGCTCGACGGCGCCCTGGCGACCGGCTTCGGCCGGGTCGCCGACAGCCCGGGCGTGGCGATCGATCTGGGGCCCGCCGTCGATTCCTACAGCGTCTCGACCGACTCGGCCCCGGGCGGCGGCGACACGCTCCGCATCGAGCTGCGGGCGGCGCGCGCCGCCGCGGACCCTGCGCCCGCCCCCGCCCCGGCGGTCCGGCCCGACCCGGCGCCGGTCGACCCGCTGCCCGACTTCGCCACCGGGTCGGCCCTGCGCGTCGTCGCCATCGATCCCGGGCACGGCGGCGGCGACGCCGGCAGCCGGGGCCCCGACGGCGCCTTGGAGAAGGACATCACGCTGGGCGTGGCGCAGCGGCTGCGCGCCGTCATCGAGAGCCGCCTGGGGCTGCGGGTCATCCTCACCCGCGCGCGCGACGAGACCGTCGACCTCGACGCGCGCGCGGCCATCGCGAACAACAACGGCGCCGATCTGTTCATCAGCCTGCACGCCAACGCGTCGACCCGCCCGGCGGCCACCGGCGCGGAGGTGTTCTACCTCGGCATCGACGAGTACGGCGCCGAGGCGCAGGCGCTCGCCGACAGCGAAGTCGAGCCCATCCCGGTGGTCGGCGGCGGCAGCCGCCGCATCGACCCGGTGCTGTGGGAGATGGCGCAGATCCTGTACGTCGACCGCTCGGCGCTGCTGGCCGGCATCGTCGACGCCGAGCTGCGCCAGCGGGTCGTGATGAGCCCGCGTCCGGTGCAGCAGGCCCCGTTCCGCGTGCTGGTCGGCGCCAACATGCCGGCCGTGCTCGTCGAGCTCGGCTCGCTCGCGTATCCCGAGAACGAGCAGCGGCTCACCAGCGCGCCGTTCGCGAACGCCGTCGCCGAGGCGCTGCTGGCGAGCATCCAACGCTTCGGCATCGCGCTCGAGCGCGGGGAGCTCGACCGCGAGGAGCCGGCCGGCGTGCTGCCGGGCGGGTGACGCCATGCCGCTGCTCAAGGGCATCGTGGCGGCGCTCGTGGCGGTCGGCCTCGCGGTCGCCGTCACCGTCGTGCTCGACCGCGCGGCCCGCGTGCCGGACGAGCCGGCGCGCGGCGGGGGCGGGGGCGGCGGCGTGCCGGCGGGGGCGACGTCGAACACCGCGGTCCTCTTCTACGTGGCCGCGGACGGCACCGCGCTCGTCACCCGCACCGTCGAGATCCCGGCCGAGGGCGACCCGTTGACGCGCGCGCGGATCGTCGCCCAGCAGCAACTGGTGCCGCCCGGCCTGCCGTTGAGGTCGGCGTTTCCCGGCGGGACCCGGCTGCGCGCCATCTACCTGACGGCCGAGGGCAACGCCTTCGTCGACCTGTCGGGCGACGTGTCCGCCGCGCACCCGGGCGGCTCGCTCGACGAGCTGTTCACCGTCTACGCGCTGGTCAACGCGCTGGTCAGCAACGTCCAGGAGATTGCGGCGGTCCAGATCCTGATCGAGGGCCGCGAGGTCGATACGCTGGCCGGCCACGTCGATCTGCGGCGGCCGCTCGGGCTCGCCATGCAGTGGGTCGGCGGGCTCGGCTCCGCCGTCGGCTACGAGGAGGCGCCCGCCGGGCCGTGATGACCGTCTCGCCCGCCGCGCCCGAACGCGGACGCACCGATCAGCGCGGCCCGACCGATCTGCGGCCGCTGCGCCTGACCCCCCACTACTCGATGCACGCGGAGGGGTCCGTGCTCATCGAGGCCGGCAGCACCCGGATCATCTGCACGGCGAGCGCCGAGGACCGGGTTCCGCCCTTCCTGCGCGGCAGCGGCAAGGGCTGGGTCACCGCCGAGTACGGCATGCTGCCGCGCGCCACGTCGACGCGCAACACGCGCGAGGCCTCCGCCGGGCGGCCCGGCGGCCGGACGCAGGAGATTCAGCGGCTCATCGGCCGCTCGCTGCGCGCGGTCACCCGGCTCCGCGAGCTGGGCGAGCGCACCCTCTGGATCGACTGCGACGTCATCCAGGCCGACGGCGGCACGCGCACGGCGTCGATCACCGGCGGGTTCGTCGCGCTCGTGCTGGCCCTCGACAAGCTGCGGCAGGCCGGCAAGCTCTCGACGATCCCCGTCGACGACTACGTCGCCGCCATCAGCGTCGGCATCGTGGGCGGGATGCCCGTGGTCGACCTCGCGTACGCCGAGGACGCCGCGGCCGACGTCGACATGAACGTCGTCAAGACCGGCAACGGCCGCTTCATCGAGGTCCAGGGCACGGCCGAGGGGGCGCCGTTCGGACACGGCGCGCTCTCCGAGCTCCTGCGCCTCGCGGACGATGCCGTCGCCAGGCTGGTCGGCCACCAGCGCGACGTCGTCGGCGAGATCCTGGGTCCCCGCCGCGGATGAACCTGCTCGCCGCCACCACCAACCCGCACAAGCTGGCCGAGATTCGGGCGCTGCTGGCGGGCCTGCCGGTCCGCGTCGAGACCCTGGCCGCGCACCCCGCGCTCGGCGCGCCGGAGGAGACCGGGACGACGTTCGCGGCGAACGCGCGCCTGAAGGCCGCCTACTACGGCAGCCGCAGCGGACTGCGCGCGGTGGCCGACGACTCGGGGCTCGAGATCGACGCGCTCGACGGCGCGCCGGGCGTGCGCTCGGCCCGCTTCAACGGCGCGAGCTACCCGCAGAAGTTCGCCGCCATCTACGAGCTGCTGCGTGCCCGCGGCGCCGCCGGGAGCGCCGCGCGCTTCGTCTGCGCGGTGGCCGTGGCCGACGGCGAGCGCATCGTCTTCGAGGCCCGCGGCGTCGTCGAGGGCCGGATCGCGGCCGAGCCGGCCGGCGGCGGCGGGTTCGGCTACGACCCGATCTTCTTCTACCCCCCGTACGGGCGCACGCTGGCCGAGCTGTCGCCGGCCGAGAAGGCCGCGGTCAGCCACCGCGGGCAGGCGTTCCGGACGCTGCGCGGCTTCCTGCAGACCACGCTGCAGGCTCGCTGACAGCCGCGGCCCCGGCGCCCGCGCCCGCCGGCTGCGCCGAGGGCACCGGCTCCCGCCCCGGCAGGCGGATGCTGAAGAGCGCCCCGCCGCCCGGCCGGTTCGCGGCGGCGGCCGTGCCGCCGTGCAGGCCGGCCAGGTGCTTGACGATGGCCAGCCCGAGCCCCGTCCCGCCCGGGTCGCGCGCCCGCGAGCGGTCGACGCGGTAGAAGCGCTCGAAGACGCGCGTCAGGTCGGTATCCGGGATGCCCGGTCCGCGGTCCTCGACCGTCAGCACGACGTCGTCGTCCGCCGCCGCGATGCGCAACGTGACTGTGCTGGCGGCGGGAGCGTAGCGCGCGGCGTTCTCCAGCAGGTTCTTCAGGATGTCGTGCAGCTTGGACGGATCGGCGGTGATCGCGGCGGCCGACGGCGCGATGTGCGTGTCGACGCGCATCCCCTTCTCCTGCAGCAGCGGGGCCAGCTCGGTCCGGGCCGCCGCGAACACGGCCTCGGTCGCGCAGGGCATCAGGTTCAGCGGCTCCTGGCCGGCGTCCAGCCTGGCCAGCCGCAGCAGATCGCCGACCAGGCGGTCCATCCGCAGCGCCTGCCTGGCGATGATGTCCAGGAAGCGCGGGTCGCCGGCGGGCGCGCTGCCGTCGAGCAGGGCGTCGACCGCCGCGCGGACGGCGGTCAGCGGCGTGCGCAGCTCGTGCGAGACGTTGGCCACGAAGTCCTGGCGCACCTGCTCCGCGCGCCGGAACTCGGTCATGTCGTGCAGGACCATCGCCGCGCCCTGGCGGCCGGCGCCGTCCTCCGCCGGGACGAGGGCAGCCGTGCTGGCGAGCAGCACCTTGGGCGGCTCGGTGTTCAGGCTCACCTCGCGCCGCAGCGACTCGCCGTCGTCCAGCGCGCGGGCAATCTGGCCCGCGATCGCCGGATGCCGGATCAGCTCGATGTAGTGCCGGCCCACGGGCGAGGTGCCGAGCGCCAGCATCCCGCGCACGGCCTCGTTCGCCATCCTGACGTGGCCGCCCGCGTCGACGACGACCACGCCCTCGGCCATGCTCGACAGGATGGCGTCGGTGAGCACGCGATGCCTGGAGAGATCGTCGAGCCGGCTGCCCAGCTCGTGCACCGACGCGTCGAGCGCGCGCGCGACCGTGCCGATCTCGTCGTTGCCGTAGCCGCGCAGCGGGCGGCTGAGGTCGCCCTCGGCGTAACGGCGCGCCACGGCGGCAATCGCGCGCACGCGCCGGCTCATGGCGGTCGAGGTCACCCACGCCAGCACCAGCGCGCCGACCAGCGCCAGGAAGATGCCGATGACGGTCGCCCGCCGCACCGAGGCGAGCTGCTCGTCGATCGCCGTCAACGGCAGGGCCAGGCGCGCGTAGCCCACCGCGCCGTGCTCCACCGGCAGGGCCGCGTACAGGAAGTCGCGCTCGACGGTCGTGCTGAAGCGGCGGGTGACGCCCACGCCCCGCTCGCGCGCGACGAGAATCTCCGGGCGGGTGCCGTGGTTCTCCATCGCCGCGAGGCCCGCGCCGTCCTCGGCCGAATCGCCGACCACCCGGCCGTCGGGCGCGATGAGGGTCACGCGGGCGCCGAGCTCGCGGCCGAGCGCGTCGGCCTCGCCGTCGAGCTCCGCCAGCGTCGGGGCGGTCCCGCGCCGGGCGACCAGCTCGGCGACGAGCCGCGTCTGGGCCACCAGCTCGCGCTCGATGCGCTCGAGCAACTGGCGCTGCGACGAGAGCGAGACGAGCGTGCCGGCCAGCAGCAGGCTGACCGTCGCGATGCCCAGGACCGCGGCGAACAGCCGCGTGCGCAGCTTCATGAGCGGCGGGCCGCCGGGGCCGGCGACTCCAGCAGCTTGTAGCCGAACTGCTTGATCGTCACGATGGCGTCGCGCAGCACCGGCACCTTCTCGCGCAGGCGGCGGATGTGCACGTCGACGGTGCGCGTGCCGCCCGTGTAGCGGTAGCCCCACACGTCGGAGAGCAGCAGGTCGCGCGAGAGGACCCGGCCCGGGTGCTCCACGAGGTACTTGAGCAGCAGGTACTCCTTGGCCGTGAGCCGCACCTCCGCGCCGTCCACGGTGACCACGTGCTGCTCCGCGTCGATCAGCACGTCGCCGAAGCGCAGCCGCCGCTGGCCCGACCGCGACCGGCCGGCGCGGCGCAGCACCGCCCCGACGCGCGCCACCAGCTCCTTCGGGCTGAACGGCTTGGTCACGTAGTCGTCGCCGCCCAGCTCGAGGCCGACGATCCGGTCGGCTTCCTCCGACTTGGCAGTCAGCATGATGATCGGGATGGCCGCGAGGCTCGGCTCGGACCGCATCGCCCGGCAGATCTCGAGCCCGTTCAGGCCGGGCAGCATCAGGTCGAGCAGCACCAGGTCGGGCACCTGCTGCCGCACGTGCGGCAGCACCTCGCTCCCGGAGTTGAGCACTTCCGTGAGATAGCCGGCCCGCTGCAGGTAGTGGGCCACGAGCGCGGCGATGTCGTGGTCGTCCTCGACCACGAGCACCCGCGTCGTCGCGCCGCTAGTCAGCGCCGCCCTCCTGCGCGTGATGCCGGACGTCGCGGCCCGAGACGATGAAGATGACCTCCTCGGCGATGTTCGTGGCGTGGTCGCCGATGCGCTCCAGGTGCCGCGAGATCAGGATGAGGTCGAGCGCCGGCTCCGTCTTGGCCGGGTTCTCGAGGATGAAGCTGAGCAGCTCGCGGAACACCTGCCCCTTGAGCGCGTCGAGCTCGTCGTCGCGGCCCAGCACCGCCCGGGCCCGCGCGGTGTCGAGCGCGACGTAGGCGTCGAGCGCGTCGCGCAGCATGCCCTGCGCGATGTCGGCCATGCGCGGGATGTCGATCAGCGGCTTGACCGGCGGATGCTCCATGTAGCGCAGCGCGGCCTCCGCGATGTTCACCGCGAAGTCGCCGACCCGCTCCAGGTTGCTGTTGATCTTGACCCCCGCGACGATGACGCGCAGGTCGGTCGCCACCGGCTGCCGCAACGCGAGCAGCTTGAAGCAGCGCTCGTCGATCTCGAGGTCGAGGTCGTTGATCAGATCATCGTCCTCGAGCACACGCTCGGCCAGCTCGCGGTTGCGCTCGACGAGGGCGCGGACCGCCGCCCGCACGCGCTCCTCGGCCTCGCCGCCCATGACGAGCAGGCGCGCCTTGAGCTGATCGAGCTCATCCTGCAGGTGCGGTACGATCCTGTACGCCGGCTCCACGCAGTTCTCCTCCAGATGGGGCTGCGCCCCAAGCCCCCGGCGTC
>CAYGCV010000244.1:0-7096 GCA_964348425.1 uncultured Vicinamibacteraceae bacterium
CCGGCATCCGGACCGCGGCCGCGAGCCCCACCCCGCCGCGCGCGGGGCGCGCCACCGAGCCCGCCCGCCCGGCGATGGCCCTGGGGGGCGGGGGCGGCCGGCCGCGCGGCCGGGACGCCCTGCGGCAGCGGCAGGGATGCGGCGAGATCGGCCCCCTCGGGCTCCCGCTCATCAAGCCGCCGTGGGGCCGGATCACCGCGCTCGATCTGAACGCGGGCGAGCTGCTGTGGACCATCCCGAACGGTCCGACGCCGGACTGCGTGGCGAACCACCCGGCGCTGAGCGGCCTCGACATCCCGAGGACGGGCAAGCCCGAGCGCAGCGGCATCCTGGTCACGAAGACGCTGCTGTTCGCGGGCGAGGGCTCGGGCCTGATGGCCACCCCGACCTGGGCCGGCGGCCCCATGTTCTACGCCTACGACAAGCAGACGGGTGACATCATCTGGGAGTACGAGCTGCCCAAGAACCAGAGCGGCGTGCCGATGACGTACATGCTCGACGGCAAGCAGTACATCGCGCTGGCCATCGGCGCCCGCGGCCAGCCCGCCGAGCTGATCGCCCTCGCGCTGCCGTAGGCCGGCAACGGCCGCGCGGACCTAGCCCGCCAATCGTCGCCTGACGGCTGCGCCTAACGGCCAACCAACCCTGTGGGAGTCGGCGCCGTTCTACGGCGCAGACTCCTGCGGGGCGCCCAGCTCGAGGGCCACGATGTCCGCGCGGTCGCGGAGGTACAGCTTCGTGCCGGCGAGCGTGGGCACCGTCCAGGCGGTGGCGGAGAGGACCGGCGCCCGCGCCAGCAGCCGTAGCCCCCGGCGCGAGACCGTGGCCAGCCCCAGCACGCCGTCCTCGTCGAGGATGATCAGCTTGCCGTCCGCGTGCAGCAGGGTGCTGCGCGCGAAGGTGCGGTCGCGCCACGCCACCTCGCCGCTGTGCGCGTCGATGGCGGTCAGGAACGCCGGGCCGAGGTCGCCGCTGCTGCCGTAGTAGAGGTCGCCGATCCGCATGGCCGTGCCGTAGTACACGCGCATGGCCATGGTGAACCACCGCTCCCGGACGCCCGCCCCGGACACCTCCAGCACGCGGGTGCCGCCGTCATGGGCCGACGACAGGAAGAGGAGGTTGTCGTCGCTCCACACGGGGGTGCTGATGTTGGCGTCCAGCCGCCGCGGATGCGGATGGCTCCAGAGCCGGGTCCCGCTGGCCGGATCGAGCCCCACGACGCGGTCGCTGGCGAACACGACCACCTGCTCGCGCCCGTCCACGGTGATGAGAATCGGCGAGGCCGGGGCAATGGCGAAGTCGCCGCCGCGCCACGCGACGCGCCCGTCGTCCTGGTGGAACGCCATGACCGCCTGCCCGGGGCCGCCCGCCGTGGCGATGATCAGGTCGCCGTAGGCCAGCAGGCTGCAACTGTAGCCGGGCTTGCGCGGCATGATCCGGTAGTGCGGCGGCGCGCCGAAGTCGCGGACGAGGTCGTGCGACCAGAGCACCTCGCCGGTCGCCTTGTCCAGCGCGAGGAGCTGCTTGTTGGTGCCGGTGGCGAACAGGCGCTCGCCGACGATGAGCGGGGTGGCGTGCGGCCCGACGCCGAGCGGGACGTCGAGGCCGTCGAGCGGCGCCGGATAGCGGTGTTCCCAGAGCGTGCGGCCGGTCGCCGCGTCGAGCGCGACGACCACCTCCTCCTCGCGCCACGCGTGCGGCTCGCTGCCCTCCGGCGGGCGGTACTGCGTGAACAGGCGGCCGCGATCGACGAGGATGCTGGAGTGCCCGCCGCCCAGCGGACGGCTCCACAGCCGCGTGGGTCCGCCCGCCGGCCAGGAGTCCGCGAGCCCCACGACGTCGCTCGTGAAGTTGCGCCGCGGCCCGCCCCAGCCCGGCCACTCGGGCGCCGCGGAAACCTGACCTCGCCCGGACTCCGCCGCGACGACGGGGCTGGCGCCGGGCGCGACGGCCACGCCGGCGCCCGGAACCGCGACGGCGGCGGCTGCCGTGGCGA
Organism: uncultured Vicinamibacteraceae bacterium; assembly: GCA_964348425.1. Taxonomy (GTDB): domain Bacteria; phylum Acidobacteriota; class Vicinamibacteria; order Vicinamibacterales; family UBA8438; genus JAAXGX01. The sequence continues at coordinate 1,997 of CAYGCV010000244.1, forward strand.
GACCGAGAACGAGCAGCACGCGACGGGAGCCCCGCCGCACGGCACGCTCGACCAGCCGGCGTGCCAATCGTCCCGCGCGGCTGCGATTGCCGCCCAACCTGCCCTCCAGTGCCTGCGCCGCTACGGCGCCTGCTCCCGCCCGACGGCCTCGCGGCCGGCCTGCAGCGCGGCCGCCGCGCCGGCAGTGAGCCCGCCGGGCAGGCCACCCGTGCCCAGAATCCGGAAGCCTTCCTCGATGCGGCGGGCGATCTGGTCGGCGCCCGCCGTGATGCCGCACGGCACGTCGTGCGCCAGGCAGGCGCGGAGGATCGTCTGAATGGCGGCCTCGGTCTCCGCGGAGCCCCGCGCGACGCCCAGCGAGTTGGACAGGTCGCTGGGGCCGATCAGGACGCCGCCGACGCCCGGCACCGACAGGAGCTCGTCGATGTTGCGCACCGCCTCCGCCGACTCGATCAGCAGCACCACGATCAGGTCGCCGTCGGGGTTGAGCGGCCAGACGTCCGCGCGCCGCACGTACTCGCCCGCCGTGACGCCCCAGAACCACTGGGCGACGCGCGCGCCCACGCCGCGCCGGCCGGCAGGCTCCGGGTACGGCGCGTCAGGGCGCGGCGGATAGCGCATGAGCCGGACGGCGTCCAGCACGTGCCGGCGCGTCTCGACGCTGGGGAAGATGACGCCCATCAGGCCGAGGTCGAGCCCCTGCTTGGCCGCCCACTCCGCCTGCTCGCGGCCGTAGGGGGCGAAGCGGGCCAGCGGCGTCACGTTCGGCTGCGGGCTGCCCTTGCTCACCGCCGCGGCCTTGTCGATCATGCCGACCAGGAACGTGCGCAGCGTCTCGAAGTTCATCGGCCCGTGCTCGTAGTCGACGTAGACGTAGTCCAGGCCGGACGTCGCCAGGGCCTGCGCGTTGTCGAGCGACAGGTTGGTCGTGCTGGCGCCGAACACCACCTCGCCCGCGGCCAGGCGCTCGATCATGCGGTTGAGGTGGGTCGGGCCGCTCTGCGCCGCGGTGTGGGCGGCGGCGAGCAGCAGCACGGCCAGCGCCGCGGCGCAGACGGCGACTCCCGGACCGGGACGGCGTGACGGCATCGGCGGCTCTCCTTCTATGCGCCTTCCAGGTCCCGCAGCAGCACGTAGGTCTTCTCCACGTCGGCCGGAATCAGGGCCTGGCTCGTGCGGTACTTGTCGGTGGTGTGCTCCTGCGCCATGACCAGCGGTGTGCGGCCGATGCTGTCCTGCCGGTCCAGGCGGGCGCCGCGCTCCACGAGGAACCGCGCCACCGCCGGGTCCGCGGCCGCCACCGCGCCGTGCAACGCGGTCTGGCCGTTGTCGTTGACCGCGTCGACGTCGTGGCCCCAGGCCACGAGCTGCTCGAGGACCGCCAGCACCGCCTCCTCGGTATCGTCCCGGCGACCGCCCAGGCGCGCCGTCGGCCCGCGCGTGGCATAGCCCAAACCGGCCGCCACCATCAGCGCGGTCGTGTTCTCGATGGACGCCACGAGCGGATCGGCGCCGGCCGCCTCGAGGATGCGCAGCGCCTCCAGGTCGGCGAGGTGCGCCGCGATCCACAGCGGCGTCGCGCCGGCGTACTGCACGTTGTTCACCTGCGGGTAGCCGTCGGGGTTGAAGTTGGGCGGCATCCGCTTCAGCGGGAGCCGTGCGTTCGGGTCCGCGCCGCGCGCGAGCAGGTTCTTCAGCAGCGCGGTCGAGCGGCCGCCGCCGGTCCCGGCGCGGCGATCGCCGCGTTCGGGGTTCCCCCCGGCGCGCTTGCGGACCGCGGCATGGAGGGGCGTGAACCCGGCATCGTCGGCCGCGTTCGGGTCGGCCCCGCCGTCCAGCAGCAGGTCGGTGAGATCGTGGTAGCCGTGGTCGATGGCCATGCGCAACGGCGTGATGCCGCCCGGCGCCCGCCCGTCGACCCGGGCGCCCGCCCCGAGCAGCATCCCGACCGAGGCCGCGTCGTTCTGGCGTGTCGCGAAGTGCAGCGCCGTCATGCCCCCGACGGCGCGCAGGCCCCCGCCGGCGTACGGCGCCTCCTCGCCGGATCGCGAGCGGGCGTGGACGTCCGCGCCGTGCGCCAGCAAAATGCGCACGACGCCGGCGTGCGGCTCGTGGTTGCCGGCGGCCATCATCAGCGCCGTCTGCCCCCGCCAGCCGTCCCGCGCGTCCACGTCGGCGCCGTGCGCCAGGAGCAGCTCGACGGCCGCCGCGCCGCCGGCGCGGGCCGCCGCCATCAGCGGCGACTCCCCGGCGCCGAGCGCGAGCCCGTTCGGGTCGGCGCCGGCTGCGAGGAGCAGGCCGACCACGTCGGTCGCGGCCCGCTCGGCGGCCAGCCACAGCGGCGTGGCGCCGTAGCGGTTGGCCGCGTCGACGCCGGCACCGGCGCGCACGAGCAGGCGCGCCGCCTCCATGTCGCTCCAGTGCGCCGCCCAGTGCAGCGCGGTCGTGCCGTCGGGCGCCGTCGCGTCGACGTCGGCCCCCGCCGCGAGCAGCGTCCGCAGCCGCGCGTGATCGCGGTCCTCGACCGCCCGCGCCAGCGGCGCGTCGGCGGCGCCGGCCGCACCGAGGCTCAGCACGGCCAGGAGGGGAACGAGCAGCAGCCTGCGCCGGTGGCGTGTCGGCATGTCCACTCCCCTGCCGCGCTACAGCTCCGCCACGCGGCCGGTGCTGTCACCGAACCGCTCGAGCTGCACGTCGACCTTCTCGAGCAGGCTGAGCTGCAGGTTGGTCAGCGGGGTGTCCTCCGCGCAGACGATGTGCCGGCCGCCGCGCACGCGGCCGCCGCCGCTGCCGGCCACCAGCGTCGGCAGCCTGGAGTGGCTGTGGATCTGGCCGTCGCACATGCACGAGCCGTACAGGATCAGCGCGTGGTCGAGCAGCGACCCGTCGCCGTCCTCGACGGCGCTCAGCCGCTCCAGGTAGTACCCGAGCAGGGTGACGTGATAGGTGTCGATCCGCGCCAGCTTCGCGAGCTTCACCGGATCGTAGGCGTGATGCGACAGCCCGTGGTGCGGGTCGGCGATGCCGAGCTGGCCGTAGGTCCGCTGCGTCGCCTCGCGCGACATCAGGAACGTGGTCACGCGGCTGAGGTCGGCCTGGTAGGCGAGCACCTGCAGGTCGAACATCAGCTTCACGTGCTCCTCGAACGAGTCCGGTATCCCGGCCGGCAGGTCGGCCGGCGAGAGCGCCAGGTCGCCCTGCCGCTCGAGCTTCGCGATGCGCTCCTCGAGCTCGCGGATGCCGGCCAGGTAGCCGTCCAGCCGCAGGCGGTCCGGCCCGCCCAGCCGCCGCCGGAGCCGCTGCGTCTCCTGCAGGATGGAGTCGAGGAGGCTGGCCTGCGACCGCGCGAGCGCGCGGCGCTCCTCCGGCGTCCGCGCGTCGCCGCCGAGCAGGCGCTCGAAGACCACGCGCGGATTGGTCAGCATGGGCATCGGCGTCGTGGGCGTGCGCCACGACAGCGTGTTCTGGTAGGCGCAGGCGTAGCCCGGCTCGCAGCCCCCGAGCATGCCGACGTCGTCGATTGCCAGTTGCAGCGACGGAAACTGCGTGTCGGCACCCAGCGCGTCGGCGGCGAACTGGTCGACCGTCTTGCCGGCGCGGTAGTCCCCGCCCTCGGTCTTCTTCGGATGCGCGCCGGTCAGCCACGCCCCCGACGCCCGGGCGTGATCGCCGCTGCCGTCGCCGAGCGCCTCGGCCGGCCGCGAGCGCAGCTCCGAGACGACCACCAGGTCGTCGCGAAACGGCTCGAGCGGCAGCAGCGACGGCGACAGCTCGAACCCGGCGCCCGCCTGCTCCGGCGTCCACCGCATCCAGTTGACGCCGTTGGGCACGTAGACGAACCCGAGCCGGCGCGCGGGCGCGGCCGCGCGGGCCGCGGCCGACAGCGCGGGCACCATCGCATCGAGGAAGGGCAACGCGAGCGCGGCGCCCGCGCCGCGCAGGAACGTGCGACGCGGCAGCGACTTGCCGGTGACGATCATCGATTCTCTCCTTGCTCGATCTCTTCCGCCGCCTCGCGCATCCGGAACGGCACGCTGCGGGCGATGCCCAGCACGAGCGACGAGAACGTGTAGCCGCGGTCCGCCGCCTCGGCCACGACGGCCCGGATGGCGGGCGCATCGAAGTGCTCGACGCCGCGCCCGAGCGCGTAGGTCGCCAGCTTGGCCGTCAGCGCCCGCACGAACGACTCGGGCCGCGCCAGCAGCGCCGCCCTGAGCTCCGCCGGCCCCTCGAACGCGGCGCCGCTCGGCAGCGCGCCCGAGGCGTCGATCGGGACGCCGTGCTCGGACCGCCGCCAGGCGCCGACGGCGTCGAAGTTCTCCAGCCCGAAGCCGATCGGGTCCATCTTCGCATGACAGCTCGCGCAGACGGGGTTGGCGCGGTGCGCGGCCAGCCGCTCGCGCATCGTCAGGCCCTGCCCCGCCCCCTCGTCCTCGGGCAGCTCCGGGACGTCCGCCGGCGGCGGGGGCGGCGGCGCGCCGAGCAGGTTCTCGAGCACCCACTTGCCGCGCAGGACCGGCGACGTCCGGTTCGCGTACGACGTCACGGTCAGGATGCTGCCGTGGCCGAGCAGGCCGCGCCGGCGCTCGTCGGTCACGGCGACGCGCCGGAACTGGCTGCCCCGCACGCCCGGGATGCCGTAGTGCCGGGCCAGCCGCTCGTCGACGAACGTGTAGTCGGCGTCGAGCAGCTCCAGCACGCTGCGGTCCTCGGCGACGATCGACTCGAAGAGCAGCTCCGTCTCGCGGCGGAAGGCCCGCCGCAGGTTGTTGTCGAAGTTGCGGAACCGCCGCGGCTCGGGGACGATGTGCTCCAGGTTGCGCAGGTAGAGCCACTGGCCCGCGAAGTTGTCCACCAGCGCCGCCGCGCGCGGGTCGGCCAGCATGCGCCGCACCTGCCGCTCCAGCCCGCCGGGGCTGCGCAGATCGCCGCGCTCGGCCGCCGCCAGCAGCGGCTCGTCGGGAATGCTGCTCCACAGGAAGAACGACAGGCGCGAGGCCAGCTCGACGTCGCCGAGGCGGTACGCCGCGCCCGGGCGTGCGTCGGGCGGATCGAACTCGAAGCGGAAGATGAACTTCGGGCTGGCCAGCAGCCGCCACA
>CAYGCV010000245.1:0-7019 GCA_964348425.1 uncultured Vicinamibacteraceae bacterium
TGCACCGAGTCGGCGCCCAGCAGCGCGATGTCGCGCTCGGCCATCCACGGCATCACCGACGCGTCCCAGCCGGACATGGCGCCGCCGGCGCCCATGGCGGCGCGCCGGGCCCAGCGGCCGGTGCGCAGCAGCAGCGCGTCGCCCGAGCCGATGCTGACGCCCGCCATCTCCTCCCACGCCTCGATGTCTTCGGCGTACAGCTTCGTCCCCGGCTCGAGGTACGGGACGCCCTTCAGGCGCGGCATGTCCACCAGGACCCCCTTCGTGACGAGTCCGTCCCGCATGCCGGCGGTATCCATCACGGAGCAGCCTTCCTCGGTGACGACGTCGCGGTAGTCGTGCCCGTTGTACAGCCGGTCGTTGTAGAAGACGTGGCACAGGCCGTCGAGGTGCGAGAACTGGATGCCGTGGAAGTACACCTCGATGCGGTCGCCCGAATTCTGGCCCTCGTGGTTGATGCTCATCTGGAGCTGGTACGGCTCGCGCACGTCCGCGGCCTCCTCCGAGAGGAAGTCGTGCGCCAGCGACACGGTCGTCCCGCTCCGCACGAGGCCCGCGGCCTCCTTGCGCTTCGCGGGCGTCATCAGGTTGACGGCGCCCAGCTCGTCGTCCTCGCCCCAACGCCCCCAGTTCGACAGCTCTTCCATCCACGCTTCGAACTGCTCGACGCTGATCGGCTCCCGCTCCCCGGACTGCGTGAACGAAACCACGGCAAGCCCCGGAAGCGCCAGCCCCAGCACACCCGCCAGCACGAGTCGAGTCAACACCGTTCTCATCGGCGACCTCCTGCTTTAATCAGACGGGGCTGCGCCCCGAACCCCCGGCGTCCGCTTGCGGGGACCCCATAGCCCCGCGCCGCTCCCGCCGAGGCGCGCTGTGCGCGCCTTGCGGCGTCTGCACCATTGTACGGTGCAGACGCCCGGTCTGAACCTCCCCGGATCGAGCGGAGTGCCTGTCGGGACGCAGCCCGGTCTGGACTCCGAGGGGCCATGAGGCCACCGCGCATGGCCCAAGGCGCGCACAGCGCGCCTTGGCGAAGCGGCGCGGGGCATCGGGGTCCCCGCAAGCGCAGCCGGGGGTTCGGGGCGTAGCCCCGTCAGAAATCAGTAGCGTTCGCCGTCGCCGGCGGGCGCCATGGGCCAGACCGTCGACGGCTCGCCGTTGACGGTGGTGCCCGCGTGCATGATGGTCGACGCAGCTTGCAGGAATCCTGCCGGAAAGCCGAGCTGCGGCTGCGACACGCGGTCGAGCGCCTCCGTCTGCTCCGGGGCCAGCCGTACGTCCAGGCCGGTCAGGTTCTGCTCGAGCTGCTCCAGGGTGCGGGCCCCGATGATGGTCGAGGTGACGCCCGGCTGCGCCTGGACCCAGGCGAGGGCGACCGCCGCCGGGGACGTGTCGAGCGCCGCGGCGACGCGGATCAGCTCGTCGATGATGTCGAACGTGCGCTCGTGGAGGTAGTCGGTGACCCGCCGGCCCCGGCCCGGGTTGACGCTGCCGGCGTTCTCCCGCGTGTACTTCCCGGTCAGCACGCCGGCCCGCAACGGCGACCAGGGGGCCACGCCGAGCCCGAGCTCGCGCGCCATCGGCAGCAGCTCGCCCTCGACGGTGCGCTCGATCAGCGAGTACTCGATCTGCAGCGCGACGAGCGGCGTCCAGCCGCGGCAGCGGGCCAGCACCTGCGCCTGGGCCGTCTTCCACGCCGGCGTGTCCGAGAACCCGATGTAGCGCACCTTGCCCGCACGCACGAGGTCGTCGAGCGCGCGCAGCGTTTCCTCGATCGGCGTGAACCGGTCCCACAGGTGCATCCAGTAGAGGTCGATGTAGTCCGTCCGCAGGCGGCGCAGCGACTCCTCGCACGCCGCCGTCAGCGACTTGCGGCTGGCGCCGCCGCCGTTCGGGTCCCCGGGGTACAGGTTGGCGAAGAACTTCGTCGCGATGACGACCCGATCACGGCCGAGGTGGCCGGCCCGCAGGTAGTCGCCGATGATCGTCTCCGAGTGCCCCTTGGTGTACGCGTTCGCGGTGTCGATGAAATTCCCTCCGCGCTCGATGTATCCGGACAGGATCGCTTCCGACGTGGCCACGTCCGAGCCCCATCCCCAGTCCTCGCCGAACGTCATCGCGCCGAGACAGAAGGGGCTGACGCGCAGCCCGGAATCGCCGAGTGTCACGTAGTGATCGAGTGCCATTGGTAGATCCTACTGGGCATCGGTCGGCGGAATCCCGAGCGGCCGCCGTCGGCCATCGGCCTTGGGAATGTAGCGCCGCGGGGCCCCGCGTCGCGACGGAGGGGCGGTAGCCGGCGCCTCCCTTTTTCGACTCTACCTGCCAATTCTGGTGGGGACAGGCGCGGTGCGTGTTCAGTAGGGTGGCTGGATGCACCCCGCCCCCGAGCGCGCCTTCCCGGCAGCCGGCGGCCAGGCGGCGGGGGGAACGGAGCCCTGCGCAGTCCGGCGATACCATCGGAGCACCAGCAAGGGCTCGCAACCGGGAACTTGGCAGCAGGATGACGACGGGCTGCAGGTACCTCAGACTAGCAGGGACTCCCACAGGACTCGTCCGGGTCGCCGTAGCCGTTCTGGCGAGTCTGACGGCACACGGCCAGGTCCCGCGCGGGTTCACCGACCCGGTGCTCGTCCCGGGCGAAACCATCGTGCGGTCGGTGCACATCACGGAGCTTCGCGACGCCGTCGATGCGCGCCGCGCCCGATGCGGTCTGGCAGCCGCAGCGTGGACGGACCCGGATCTCAGCCAAGGGGTGACGCCGATCAGGGCAATCCACATCAGCGAGTTGCGCACCGCGCTGAACGAGGCACACCGGGCGTGCGGCAGAACACCGCCGGCATGGACGGACCCGCAGATCGTTCCCGGTGTCACCCCGATCAAGGCCTTGCACCTGATGGAGCTGCGGAGCGGAGCGGTCAGCGATATCCAGAACCTGGCGCCGCAGGCGAGAAAAACGTTCGGTGCGGAGATCCTGAAGGTCGGCGGCGGCGCGGAAAACGTCGACGCGAGCGACCACTTCAGCGACCCCAACGGAGATGCGCTCGCCTACACCGCAACGTCGAGCAGCATCGACGTCGTAACGGCCGGGGTCTCGAACGCAACGATCGCGTTACGGCCGGTGGGGGCAGGAAAGGCAACCGTTACGGTCACAGCCGTCGACCCGGGCGGCCTGAGCGCCACGCAAAGCATGGACGTGACAGTTGCCCTGCTCCACGTCAACTTCGACAAGACCGCGCTCGGGGAGTACACCGCTGCGGCGTTCCATGGGGACTGGCCGACCGCCGAGTGGGTGATCGGCCTCGGGACAGAACGAGCCGAAGTCGTAGAAGGGGCCGGCGCCTACGCGGGCCGATCGCTGCGACTCAAGTACCCGGCGGGTACGTACGGTTCGAGAAACCAGGCGATTCAGTCCAGAATCGACCTGCCGCGCAGCTACGACGAGCTCTTCGTCAGCTACCGCGTGCGGTTCGACGAGGCGTTCGATTTCGTCAAGGGCGGGAAGCTGCCGGGACTGATCGGCGGTGCAGGCAACACGGGCGGGAACCGGCCCGACGGAACCGACGGCTGGAGCGGCCGCATGATGTGGCGCCGCGGCGGCGAGGCCGTCCAGTACGTCTACCACCCGGATCAGCCGGACATCTACGGCGAGGACTTCCGGTGGAACCGGCGATTCGAACCGGGCCGCTGGCATACGGTCGAGCACCACTTCGTCATGAACACGCCAGGCGTGAACGACGGCGTGCTACAGGCGTGGTTCGACGGCAAGCAGGTCCTGAACGTCGACAACCTGCGGTTCCGGGACGTCGACAGTTTCGCGATCGAGCAGTTCTACATCTCGACGTTCTTCGGCGGCGGCGACAGCACGTGGGCGCCAGCGAAGGACGAGCACATCGCGTTCGACGACATCGTCGTCACGACCACGCGAATCGACCAATAGAGGGGCGGCCTCGGCCACGGACGTGACGCAACAGGTCGGGGTAGCACGGGGAAGTCCGGCGCCGCGACCTCGAATCAGCATTCGGCGCCCATCATGCGCGCCGACGATGATGATCAGCCCCCGCACGCCCCGTATGCTCGCCGCCATACCGGCCGCCGAGGATCTTGTGGCGCTGTGGGAAGCGGACCTCGAGCTCGCCGGCTGGGAGCCGGTCCCGACCCCATCAGCACGAGCCCGTCGGCGTCGACCTGGATCTGGTCGGACCTGCACTTGTCGGACCTGGGGGCGATCGAGGCCTTTCGGGCGGCCGTTCCGCGACCCCCGGGCGATGAACGCGCACCTGCTCAGGGAGAGGTGCCACCGCTGCATCGTCACGACGCACCATGCGCGGAGTGTGCCGTCATGCGGAAACACCCATGGTACGCTGAATCGAGGATGCGACGCACGCTGCTGCGCTCGTCGTGGCTGCCGCTCGGCATGGTCGTCCTGGCGCTGCTCAGATTCGCCTTCGACCCGGGCGTCGCTCGGGGTCCGGAGGCGGTCATGGCCCTGCCGGCGATGGTCATGGGCCTGGCGATCGCCTGGCCGGCCGGCATCCCCCTGACGCTGGCCCTCGACCGGCTCCAGCCCCGCTCCCGGGCCCTGGCGTTGGCGTGCGGGGCCGTGCTCTGTCCGCTGTCGGTCGCCGCCGTCACCGTCGGCGGCCTGTTCGGTCCGCTCGGCATCTGGGCCTATGCCGGCATCGTCTCGCTCCCGGCCTGGCTCGCGCTGGGGCTGCTGGTCGGTTTCGTGCGTCTGCGCGCGCGGCGGGCGGCGCCATGAGCGGCCGCAAGGCGTTGCGGCGCTGCGGGCGATCGATGGTGCCGTGGAGGACGACCGGTCGCGCGGTTCTGGTCGCGGCGGCCATCGCCGTGGCTTGGGGCGTCCAGCCGCTGGCGGCGGGCGGCGGGATGTCCGGCGGCGGCGGCGGGGAGGCGGCCGCGCCGGCGCAGCGCCGGGCGGCGCCGTTCGACGCGCAGCAGCGGCCGCCCGGCGACCCGGAGCTGATTGCCCGCGGCGAGGCCCTGTACGGCATCCACTGCCGCGGCTGCCACGGGATCGACCTCCGCGGCGGGGACCTCGGGGGACCGAACCTGCTCCGCTCCCGGCTCGTGCTGCGCGACCGGAACGGCGAGCGGATCTGGCCGGTGCTGCGGGACGGGCAGTCGACGCCGGGCGGCTCCTCGATGCCGCCGCAGTCGCTCTCGGAGGCGGACGCGCGGGCCGTGGCCGAGTACATGCACAGCGTGCTCGCCCGGGCGACGCCCCAGGGGGGCCCGCCGCCGGGACCCGAGCTCGAGCTGGACATCGTGGTGGGCGACGCGGCGGCCGGGCGCGAGTACTTCGCCGCCAACTGCGCGGCGTGCCACTCGGCCACCGGCGACCTGGCCGGGATCGCCACGCGGATTCCGGAGCCGCGGACGCTGCAGAACACCTGGGTCCGCGGGCACCGGCGGGGCGCGGCCCGGCCGGCCGTCTCGGTCACGGTGACGTGGCCGTCCGGCGAGCGCGTCGCGGGGACGCTCGTCCGTCTCGACGACTTCATCGTCGCCCTGACCACCGCCGACGGCCGGCAGCGCTCGTTCAGCCGCCGAGGCGATGCGCCGCTGGTGGCGATCCACGACCCGCTGGCCCGCCACACCGAGCTCCTCGGCCTGTACACCGATGAGAGCATCCACGACGTCACCGCCTACCTGGTCAGCCTGAAATGAAACGCACAGCCCTGCTCGCACGATTCACGATCGCGATCGCGGCGGCGGGCGCCGCGCTGCCCGCGCCGCTGGCCGCGCAGGACTCCGGCGGCCTGGATCCCGCCGCGCTCCGCGAGCCGCTCGGGGACTCGTGGCCGACCTACTCCGGCGACTACACGGGCCGGCGCTACAGCCCGCTGACGCAGGTGACGACCGAGACGGCGAAGCACCTGACGCTGGCGTGGACCCGCGAGCTCGACACCGGGATGCCGCCGCTGGAGGGCCGCGGCGCCCCGACGTTCGTCGGCGGCGAAGGCGCGGGCGACTTCGCCATCGGCCGCCAGCGCCTCAAGGGGGCGATCCTGGTGGTGGACGACGTGCTGTACGTGACGGCGCCCGATCACGTCTGGGCGCTCGACGCCCGCGACGGCAGCGAGCGGTGGCACTACTTCTGGAAGACGCGGGGCAGCATCCACATCGGCAACCGCGGCGCGGCGCTGTGGCGCAACGCGCTCTTCTTCGAGACGCCCGACAACTACCTCGTCTCGCTCGACGCGCGCACCGGCGCGGAGCGCTGGCACGTGGAGATCGCCACGTTCGAGGACCAGTACTTCTCGACCATGGCGCCCGTCGTGGTCGGCGACCACGTCCTGGTCGGCACCGGCAACGACCTCGACGCACCCGGCTTCCTGCAGTCGTTCGACCCGCAGACCGGCGAGCGCCGGTGGATCTTCCACACGGTGCCGATGACGCCCGACTCGCCCGGGCTCGACACCTGGCCGAACCTCGACGCGGCCCGCCACGGCGGCGGGCAGGTGTGGGTGCCGGGCGTCTACGACCCGGAGACCAACTACTACATCTTCGGCACGGGCAATCCGACCCCGGGCTACACCGGCGTGGCGCGGCCGGGCGACAACCTGTTCACCTGCACGCTCATCGCGGTGGACGTCGACACCGGCGAGATGGCCTGGTACTTCCAGACGTCGCCGCACGACACGCACGACTGGGATTCGGCCCAGACGCCCATCCTCATCGACGGCGTGATCGACGGCGAGCCGCGCAAGCTGGTCTCGACCGCGGCGCGCAACGGCTACTTCTTCACCGTCGACCGGGTCAGCGGGGAGCACATCGTCACCCGCCGCTACGGCGCCACGGCCAACTGGGCCAGCCACATCCGGCCGACCGGCGAGCCCGAGCCGTCGCCCGCCAAGGAGGCGACCATCCCCGGCTCGCTCGTCTCGCCCGTCGAGGGCGGGGTGACCAACTGGCAGCCGCCGGCCTTCAACCCCGGCACCGGCCTCTTCTACACGCAGGAGAACAACGGCTTCAACCTGCTCTACCTGACC
>CAYGCV010000246.1:0-7005 GCA_964348425.1 uncultured Vicinamibacteraceae bacterium
ACAGGTGATCCACTTCCACCGAAAGCGGCGATCCACTTGGTCCGAAATACGCACGCAGCGTCACGACGCGCGGCGTCAGGCCGAAGACGGCCGCCTGCGACGGATACATCTCGTGGAACGGCTCGAGCACGACGACGCCGTCGCCGCGGCGCCCCAGCGCGGCCAGCACCGCCGCGAGCCCCTCGGTGGCGCCGAGCACCACGGTCGTCTCGCCTTCGGGATCGGGCTCGAACCCGCTCCAGCGCGCGGTGTACGCCGCAATGGCCTGCCGCAGCTCGGGCAGGCCGAACGGGTAGGAGTACTGGTTCAGCTCGTCACGCCCGCCCTGCAGACTCCGGAGCACGTCCCGCAGCGGCGCGGGCGAGCGGCCGTCGTGCGCCGCAGCCGGCCCGCCGGCTGCCTGCTCGAGCCGCTCGATGCCGGCGTCGCTGCCGCCGAGCAGGGCGCCGATCGCCGCCCAGACCAGCGGGAAGGGCGGCGGCTCGTCCGTGAAGCCCTGCGCGAGATTGATCGCTCCGTGCCGGTGCGCGAGCCGCGTCATTCGTCGAATGACCGATTCGCTCGCCTGCATCGGCGTCAGTCCTCGAAGAGCATCACCAGGAGCGCCTTCTCGGTGTGCAGCCGGTTCTCGGCCTGCTCGAAGACGACCGACGCGGGGCCGTCGATCACCGCGTCGGTGACCTCCTCGCCGCGGTGCGCCGGCAGGCAGTGCAGGAAGCAGGCGTCGGGCCTGGCGTGCGCCAGCAGTCGATCGTTGACCTGATACGGCTCGAACACCCGGTTGCGGTCCACCTGCTCGGCCTCGCGTCCCATCGACGTCCAGACATCCGTGTAGACGGCGTCGACGCCGCGGACGGCGGCCACCGGGTCGGTGAACTGCACCAGCTCCGCGCCGTGCCGGGCGATGCGCTCGACGCCGGCGACGACCGCCGCGGGCAGCGCGAAGCCGTCCGGCGTGGCGACGTGCACGGTGATGCCGAGCATGATCGCGGCCTGCGCGAACGACGTGGCGACGTTGTTGCCGTCGCCGACGAAGGCGACCCGCCGGCCGCGGACCGTGCCCCAGCGTTCCTGCAGCGTGAGGCAGTCGGCGAGCGCCTGACAGGGATGCTCGTCGTTGCTGAGCGCGTTGATCACCCGCAGCTCGCGCGTGGCCCTGGCGAGGTCGACGATGCGCGCCTGGTCGAAGGTCCGCACGACCGCGCCCTCGACCCACCGCTCGAGGCTGCGGCCGACGTCCGCGAGCGACTCGCGGGTGCCCAGGGCCACGTCGGCGGACGGGTCGATGAAGTCGCCCCCGAGCTCGCGAATCGCAATCTCGAAGGTCGAGCGCGTGCGCAGCGACGGCTTCTCGAACAGGATGGCGATGTAGGTGCCCTGGAGCGCGGCGGACGTCGCCGCCTCGCGTCCCAGGCGCCGGTCGCGCTTGAGGGTGGCGGCCAGCACCAGATGGTGCTCCAGATCGTCCGGGTCGAAGTCGAGCACCGAGAGAAAGCAGCGTCCGGTCAGCACGTTCGAGCCGGCCGCATCTCGCGGCGCCGAATGACGGGCGGGGGGCGTACGCGGCATGGGCGGTCGTCAGGTGCGGTAGTCGGCGTTGATCCGCACGTACTGCGCGCTGAGGTCGCAGGTCCAGACGGTGGCGTCGTGCTCGCCGCCGGTCCCGAGATCCACCTCCAGCTCGACCTCGTCGCCCGCCAGGTGCGCGGCGGCGGCCGGTTCCCGCTCGGCGAACACCGTGTCGTCCGCGAACAGAGTCGCCGGGCCGATGCGCACGCGCGCCCGGGACGGCTCGAACGCCACGCCGGCGCGGCCGGCCACCGCGACCAGCCGCCCCCAGTTGGGATCGCCGCCGTTGAGCGCCGTCTTCACGAGCAGCGAGTTGGCGATGGCCTTGGCGGCCCGCCTCGCGTCCTCCGCCGTCCGCCCGCCGCTCACCCGGACCGCGACGAGCTTGGTCGCGCCCTCGCCGCCGCGCACGATGGCGCGCGCGAGCGTGCCGCACACGGCCCGCAGCCCCTCGACGAAGCGCGGATAGGCCGCCTCGTCGATGCGCACGCCGCTCGCGCCGCTGGCCAGCAGGAACACGGAGTCGTTCGTCGAGCACTCGCCGTCGACGGTAATCGCGTTGAAGGTGTCGCCGACGGCGGCGGACAGAGCGCGGCTCAGGAGGGGCGGCTCGACCGCCGCGTCGGTGGTCAGGAAGCCGAGCATCGTGGCCATGTCGGGCTCGATCATGCCGGCGCCCTTGACCATCCCGCCGATGACGAACGAGCCGGCGGGAGCGGCGACCCGCACGGCCGCCTCCTTGGGCCCGCGGTCGGTCGTCATGATCGCGCGGGCTGCCGCCGCATGGGTGTCGCGCGCCAGGGCCGGCGCCGCTGCCTCGATGCCGCGGGCGATCCGCGCCGCATCGAGGAGCAGGCCGATGACGCCGGTCGACGCCACGAGGACGTGCTCGAGCCGGCAGCCCACGGCGGCGGCGGCCGCGGCCGCCATGTCCTGCGCGGCGGTCATGCCGGCGTCCCCGGTGCACGCGTTCGCGCAGCCGCTGTTGACCGCAATCGCGCGGGCCCTCCCGCCCGACTGGTCCAGGTGCCGCTTGGAGACCACCACCGGCGCGGCCACCGTCAGGTTGGTCGTGAACACCGCCGCCGCGCTCGCCGCCCGGTCGGCGACCAGCAGGGCCAGATCGGGCCCCTCCGCCTTGATGCCGCAGGCGACGGCGGCCGCCCGAAAGCCTTCCGCCGCGGTGATGCCGCCGCCGATCGCTTCGATCATCGTCGCGGTCTCCCCTGCAGGTCGAGCACCACCGCGTACTGCCGGCAGCGCCTGAACCAGACGCAGGAGCGGCAGTCGGTCGAGATCTTCTCCGGCACCCAGTGATGGGGGACGATGGAGAATCCCAGGCGCAGGAAGGGGCGCGGGTCGTGCGTGAACGCGCAGAGCAGCGGATACCCGTGCTCCCTGGCGCTGTCGACGAGCGCGGCCAGCAGCCGGGTGCCGACGCCCCGGCCGCGCTGCGACGGCGCGACGACCAGCGAACGGACCTCCGCCACGCGTCCGCCCAGCTCCGCGAGCTCGCCGCAGGCAATCACGCCCGCCGCCGACGCCGCCACCACGAACCGCGGCGCGTGGCGCTCGACCTCGTCCAGCGTGCGCGGCAGCAGGTGTCCGGTCTCCAGGTTGTCGGCGATCAGGCGGAACAGGGCGGTCGCCTCGCCCGCGGCCGCCGCCCGGATCACGATGTCGCGACTGGCGGCAACGGCCTCCCCGCTGGACGCCGGGCCGGGTGCGGTCTCGATCACGTCACGTCCTCGAGCGCCGCCGCGAGCCGGGCGAGGCCCTCGTCGATGTCGGCGTCGGCAATCGTCAGCGGCGGGAGCAGGCGGACGACCGTTCCGGCGGTGC
Source organism: uncultured Vicinamibacteraceae bacterium (assembly GCA_964348425.1). Taxonomy (GTDB): domain Bacteria; phylum Acidobacteriota; class Vicinamibacteria; order Vicinamibacterales; family UBA8438; genus JAAXGX01. The sequence goes on from CAYGCV010000246.1 coordinate 3,412, forward strand.
GGTTGACGATCACGCCCCGCTCCAGCGCGGCGCCGACAATCCGCTCGGCGGCCGCGGACTCGAGCTCCAGGCCCCGCATCAGGCCGGCGCCCCGGATTGCGCCGGTCGCGGGCCGGGTTGCAGCCAGCTTCGACAGCCCCGCCTCGAGCCGTGCGCCCGCCGCGGCCACGCGCGCCGGCAGTCCGCCCTCGAGGGCGTCGAGAAACACGAGGGCGGCGCGGCAGGCGAGCAGGTTGCCCCCGTAGGTGGTGCCGTGGTCGCCGAAGGCGACGGCGCCGGCGACCTCCTCGCCGAGCAGGGCGGCGCCGACCGGAAAGCCGGCGCCGAGCGCCTTGCCGAGCGCCATCAGATCGGGCTGCAGCCCGAGGACCGGCGAGTAGAACGGGTGGCCCGTGCGGCCGAGCCCGCACTGGATCTCGTCCGCGATGAGGAGCGTGCCGGTCTCCTTGCAGACCGCCGAGATCGCGTCGGCCATCGTCCGGGACAGCGGCCACACGCCGCCCTCGCCCTGGATGGGCTCGACGATGACGGCGGCGGTGGCCGGCGACACGGCCTGCCGCAGCGCCTCGGGGTCGTCGGGCGGGACGAACCGCACGCCCGGAACCAGCGGCGCGAACGGCTCGCGGTAGGGCGTCCCCGAGGTCACCGACAACGACCCGAACGTGCGTCCGTGGAACGAGCGCTCGAAGGCCACGATCTCCGTGCGCGCGGGCGAGCCGGCCGCGTGCCAGTAGCGCCGCGCGAACTTCAGGCAGGCTTCGACGGCCTCCGTGCCGCTGTTGCAGAAGAACGCGCGGGGCAGGCCGGACAGCCCGGCGAGCCGGGCGGCCACCTGCCCCTGCAGCGGATGAAAGAAGAGGTTGGACGTATGCACGAGCTCGCGCGCCTGGGCGGCGAGCGCCTCCGCCAAGCCGGCGTGGGCATGGCCGAGTGAGGCCACGCCGATGCCGGACAGGAAATCGATGTACTCGCGGCCGTCGGTGTCGACGACCCGGGAGTCTTCACCCCGTACCAGGACCAGGGGCAGGCGCTTGTAGACCTGCAGGACATGCCTGGCCTCGATGCCGCGCACCTGCTCGGCGACCGTAGTCATCGTTGGGCTGCCGTCCGTTTCGTTCCGCTCGCGGTTACCATCGTCGTATCGGCGCCGTCGCCGTTCTCCAGCATGCCCGGCCGCCGGCCGTCGACGATCCGTACGTGTGCGACCCCGCCCCCGCGCGCGGCGCGGCAGGCGAGGAGCTTGGCGATCATGCCGGCGTTCACGTGGCCGTCGCGAATCAGCCGGGCGAGCCGGCGGCCGTCCACGACCGGGATTGTCCGGCCGTCGGCGTCGAGCACCCCGCGGGTGGTGCCCGCGATGGTCAGGCGGTCCGCGCCGAGGCGGACGGCGAGGTCGGCCGCCAGCGTGTCGGCGTTCACGTTGTAGAGCCGGCCCCGCCCGTCGCTGCCGATGCTGGCGACGACGGGGACGTGGCCGGCCCCCAGCAGGTCGAGCAGCAGCCGCGGCGGCGCCGCGGCGCGCCGCGGCTGGCCGACGAAGCCCAGGTCGACCTGCCGCCCGTCGGTTGCCCGATAGCGCCGCGCCGCCGCCACGCGGACGAGCCCGGCGTCCGCGCCCGTGAGGCCCACCGCGCTGCCGCCGGCGGCCCCGATGGCCGCGACCACGCGCGTGTTCACCCGACCGGCCAGGACGCCGAGCACGACGTCCAGCGTGTCGGCATCCGTGATCCGAAGCCCGTCGACGGCGCGCTTGGGGATGCCCAGCCGGACCATTTCGGCGTCCACCTCGCGGCCGCCCCCGTGGACCACGAGCACGCGGCGCCGCGTCGCGGCCTCGCAGACCCTGCGGGCGAGTCGTCGCAGCCGCCGCGGCTCCTCGAGCAGCTCGCCGCCGAACTTGATGACGTGCGGCCGCGCCATCAGACCAGCCCCGCCTGCTCGTCGAAACCGCAGGCGATGTTGAAGTTCTGAACCGCCTGGCCCGCGGCGCCTTTCACGAGGTTGTCCAGGCACGAGACCAGCACCAGGCGGCCGCTGTCCGCATCCAGCTTCCAGCCGATGTCGCAGAAGTTGGTATGCGCCACGTGCTTGATCTCCGGCAGCGCCCCTGCCCGGAGCCGCACGAACGGCGCCCCGCCGTACGCCTGCTCGAAGAGCTCGGCGACAGCCGCCGCGGTGGTCCCGGCGCTGACGCGCGCGTAGATCGTGGTCAGGATGCCGCGGTCGAGCGGGACCAGGTGGGGCACGAAGGTCACCGGCCGGCCCAGCTCCTGCTCGATCTCGGCCGTGTGGCGGTGGCCGAACACGCCGTACGCGGCGACGCTGCCGTGGCGCTCCGAGAAATGGGTCCGCTCGCTCGGCGTCTTGCCGGCGCCCGAGATGCCCGACTTGGCGTCGATCACGATGTCGCCCGCGAGCAGCCCGGCCGCCGCGAGCGGCTCCAGCGGCAGGAGCGCCGACGTGGGATAGCAGCCCGGGCAGGCGACCACGCGCGCCTCCCTGAGGGCGTTTCGCCGCCGTTCGGTCAGTCCGTAGGCTACCGGCAGAGCCAGCTCGGGCGTCTGCGGATACCAGCGCGCCCGGGCCGCCGTGTCCCGCAGACGGAATGCGCCGGACAGGTCCAGCACCCGCGCGCCGCGCTCGACCAGGTCCGGGACGACCGCCCCGCTGGCGGCCTCCGGCAGCGCGAGGAACACCAGGTCCGCCGCGGCGGTCAGCTCGTCGATTGCAAACGGCGTGATCGTTCCCGACCACACGCCGGTCAGCGCCGGAAGCGCGCGCACGCGGTCGCTCGTGCTCGACGCCATGGCCACCGTCACGTCGGCGTGCGGGTGCCGCGCCAGGAGGCGCAACAGCTCCTGTCCGCCGTACCCCGTTGCGCCCGCGATGCCGACCCGTACGCCAGACATGATGAATAGGCTATCAGAAGAATAGTTATACCGCCAGTGCAGGATCCAGCCGCTGCAGTGCGATCCTGCTGATACGTGTTTGGCGCCTGCATTCAGCACAGCGACCGGAATTGATCGCACGCCGCCGCTGACGTATAATCATGCAGCACAAGGGATATTCATGAAGCGATACCGGCAGTCAGCCATTCTCGATCTGGTGACCCAGGAGTCGGTCTGCAGCCAGGACGAGCTGTGCCGGCGGCTCCGGGCGCGCGGGTTTCACGCGACGCAGGCGACCATCTCCCGGGACATCAAGGAGCTGGAGCTGGTCAAGCGCGCCGCGGACGGCGCCTACCAGAGGCCGGGCGTGCCGCCGGGCGGGCGCGGCGACGAGGGCCGGGGCGCGGAGAACGGCGTCCGGCGCGCGGTGGGCGAGTATCTGCGGCGGCTCGATCAGGTCCAGCAACTGCTCGTGCTGCGGACCGATCCGGGCCAGGCGCAGTCGCTGGCCATCGCCATCGATCGCGCGGACCTGCCGGAGGTCGTCGGCACCGTCGCCGGCGACGACACGATTCTGGTCATCACGCGCCATGCCCGGGCGGGGCGCGAGGTGACGCGGCTGCTGGAGGGCTGGGCACGCGGCTGACCCGCTCCCTGGCCAGGCGCGCACGGCGTAGCGGCGCGGGGCGCAGGGGTCCCCGCAAGC